>CAYWIH010000018.1:0-50197 GCA_964458305.1 uncultured bacterium
ACCTCTGACCTCTGACCCCTCAACTGTAGCAATATTAAACAGAAACGGTATTATTACCTCCAACCTAAAGGACGTTCTACTTCTAATTCTTGACCAGGAGAAATAGTCGAACCTGGTTTGTTAACAATTCTTACCGTGGTTGCTTGAAGTCCTTTGTCTCCTTGTTCGGCTAAAAATTGAACTCCCGTACCGATTTCTATGTTTTCAAAATCGTTATTAGAAACGCTATTTTTATGGAAATAAACTTCCATACCCGTATCGGTAGCTTTGAGAAAACCATATCCTTCTTGAGGAAATAGTTTAGTAACGATCGCGATCGCAATTTGCTGAGGATGTTCTTTAACGTTATTATTTTTTCTGTCTGCTAATTCTACTAACTGACGACGCGCAGCTTCAAAAGTATCGCGAATAACAGCATCGATCGGTTCGTATTGTTTCCCTTGGTTAGGACTATTTTCTGCTGCTAATTCGTGAGTGGGAGGAACTGTTAAATCGATTCTAACTCGGAAAGGAGAACCGCTATCGGGGTTGACGTGGGTTTTTTCGATCGCAATTCTGCAACTAGTAATCCGATCGCAAACTTGTTCTAATTTCTCGATTTTTTCTAGAACTAAAGAATGAATTGCTTCTGTTTTTTCAACGTTACGATAAGTAATTTCTGGTGGTATTTGCATGATATATTTTCTTAACAACAAAAAACTGAATTTATTGAGGATTAAAGTTAGGATTTACTTTTGGCTGCAACAACGGGGTAGCGGAAAATTGCTGCAATGGAAGTATCTTCAAAGCGATCGTTTTCGATCGGGTAAACTTTTCCGTCTTGTAAGAAGGTTTGGATCGCCGCAAAATCGGCTAAATCTCTGCTTTCTGGGTTTTTATCGTCGATCGCCACGGAATAGTCTTGAGGGTCGATCGTGCCCCATTTTTGCCAATTTCGATCGACAAATAAGGTATCTACTTGTCCGTTATGTGCGGCAATGACAATATCTTCTAGTCTGGAACTGGCTTGACCGTTGCCTGCAAGTTGATGGTATTCTTGAATTGCTTTTTCTTTATCTTCCTGGAAATGCGATCGAACTTTTTCCCAACCGAGTCGCTGAAGTTCTTCTTTACTGGTTACTTCGGGGTTTCCTTCGATTATTTCGTCCAAGAAGTTAGCATAAGTATTGGCTTCGCGGTAAATTGGCAGTAAGTAACCCACTCCGGCTAAAATTAAGGGCAATCCTTGTTCTTGTAAGTAGGGTTGCAGTCCTGCATCTAATTTTTGCAAGAAACGCCAGATTTCGTTTTTATTATCTGTCGTACCGACTCCTTGACCGTGGTATATTGGACTTTTGCTACTGCCTCTATTTTGACTGTGATATTGCAAAGATTTTTCTGGATCGTCGTATCGCAATGCATCGGCCAAACCTCTAGGTACTTCCTGAGATTGTAATTCTATTTCTTCTACTGTATGATGGCTAGCTTTTAGTAAGCGAACCCAATTTTGACTTAATGCTAGGATTAAAAATTCGCCGTTTTCTGATAGTAGGGGTACGAGGGGCTTAAAATAGAAATTATTGCCGACGATCGTCAGTTCTGGAAATTCTATTGGTAAGCGATAGGTGCGATATTCTGTGTCGGAGCGAAATATTACTAAACCTTTACTTTGATGCTGCCAAAATTCATTATTTTCCGATTCTAATAGTCGTTCGATCGGTTGTAATAATTCTGTTTTTTGGTTGTCGTTTAAACCTTTATCTGTGAGTTCTTTATCTACTTTTGCAATTAAATTTTTTAAACGAATCGGATCTTGACGTGTTTCCGGCCCGGCTTCGTGGGTTGGCATATAAATGGATATGCAATTTTCGTTTTTCGTTGTTAGTAAATCTTTTAATTCTGTTTTGGATAATATATTCATGAAAAGTTTTGTCAGTTTACAGTTAGATTGAAATTTTTATATTTAAAGCAATGCTTTTAATTTAATTAAACCTTGTTGTTCTTACTTGCCATTTAGTTCGCATTACTAAAAAATATCACTTTACTACTCTTTAATCTTAGATAATAAATAATATTCGATCGTCTAACGGAATATATAAATTTTCAAATAAAAATTTTATTTCTTTAGAATGATGATAAAATTATTTTTTTTTAGTATTATTCTACACTAGGTTTACGCGATCGGATACTTCTTAATTAGATCGAAGTCAGAAATCAGAAGTTTTTAAAGCATAATTTTAATGCTTAAATCACAAAAAAATAAAACACAATTAAGCATTTTTAATAAAGCGAATAATTTCGCGAACGTTACCGAGAAATTGACTGTCTTCTGTTAGTTGAGAAATAGCATTTTTTGCTTCTTCGGATAAGCGTTGATGTTCTAATTGATTGTCAGCTTTTAATTGTTCTAAATAAGCTCTTAATTTGGCAGTATCTTCGCGAATTTGCTGCCATTCTTTTTGCTGAATAGCTACTAAAGAATTATTATTTTTAGGATCTAATTTAGCCGATATTTTTTTTACCTTATCCTCTACAACTATAAAGCGCGATCGCAATTCGATAACATCTTCTCGAGGATATTTGATTTCGCGACGAATTGATGATATTCTAGCTGCTAAATACTGATAAAAGCGAACTGCAGGACGCAATCCAGTTAATAATAAAGCTGCAAAAGAACTAATATAACCGATCGAACTAATTCCCTTTGCTGCTAAAATATAAAGTCCGATCGCCGAAATAATATGTAATGCGATCGCAATTATAATCGACCATCGCGATACTAATTTAACGTAATCTATTTGTTTGTTATCGACTTTTATTCCTTTTTCTGTCGATATTTCGGCTTCTGATATTACTTGTTTGGCTTCAAAATAGACATTCCAAGGTATGGTTACAATAACCACTAACCACCAAAAACTAGCTATTCCAACCAGCCAGTCGATTAAATTACCTGCTGGGATATGCAGCCATTGTAAAATGCCAAATAATAATAAAATAAGAAGACCCAAACCGATAGTAGAGGCTACTGCTGAAATCATGATGTTACGCGATCGGGCTGAAGGTTAGAAAAAATTATGGGGTTGCATTTTATCTTGACGAACCAATTATAAACCCAAAACCTAGCCTGTAATACTTCTTTTGTTTCCTCGATCGCAATAACTGTTTATTTCGATTCGATTTTAGTTTAGTTTTGTTGCGATTCCTTGATAGTAATATCCTAAAAATTTCGGGATATCTTCTGCATAAAACTCTTCAATTTTCAAGATTTTAAAGCGATTTTCAACTATTTGTTTAATATTCCGATTTAAATGACAGCCATCGGCGATCGTTTTTTGAATGGGATTGAGTCTATTTTGCCATACTTGAATTTTAGGATCTTTACTCAATCCGTGTTCGATAAAATAAAATTTTCCTAATGGTTTTAAGACCCGATATAATTCGGAAATAGCGCGATCGATTTTAGCAATACTGCAAAGCGTCCAAGTACTTACTATACTATCAAAACTATTATCCAAAAAGGGTAAATCGTCGCTACTTAATAAACGATTATCGACAGTAATAGGAGAATTTTCGATTCTTTTTCGTGCTAATCTGTTCGTACCGGGATTAGGATCGATCGTCGTTATTTTGGTAATATTTTCTGGATAGTGAGGTAAATTCAAACCAGTACCGAAACCAATTTCTAAAACTTCTCCAGAAACTTCTGATAATACTTGTTTGCGATATTTAGTGGAGATCGGATCTGATAAACTTAAATCTAATAAATAAGGGAAAATTACGCGAGAATAAAAACCCATTTTTATACCATTTTTGTTGAAAATTATTACGCTCGATCGAGTCAGAAAATAGCAAATAACAATTAAAAATTATTTTTCTTGCCAATCAGGATTAATTAAACTTGTTAAAATAAAATCTTCCCATTTACCGTCGATCGCCAAATAATCGTAAGCATAACCTTCTACTAAAAAACCCATTTTTTTTAAAAGTTTTCCGCTACGCTGATTGTGAGGTAAATACGCAGCCATAATGCGATGTAAATTCAATTCAGTAAATACGTAATCGATCGCCTTGGTTAAAGCTTCGCTCATATAGCCTTTGCCTTGCTCTTTTTCTGCTAAACTATAGCCTAGATTGCAAGATTGAAAAGCACCGCGTATGAAGTTAGAAAAATTTAGCACTCCGATAATTTCATTTGGCTGTTCTTGTTTAAAAAGAAACAATTTCAAAGATCGATCGGCGTAATATTCGTTTAATCTGGCTTCGATTTCGTTATACCAAAAGTTTTTTGTATAAAAAAAATCGCTTTTTTTCGGTTCGACGGGTGCTAAAAAAAGACTATTTTCTTGATAATATCTAATAATTATCCCAATATCTTTATAATTAGCCAGTCGGAGCATAATTCGCTCTGTTTCGAGCCTTATCGACTTAAGTGCCAAAATAATACTAATATAAATTCACTAATTGTTGTAAGCCAGATATTTTTATTCCTTCGCCGATCGCTTCCATATTCCAACCATTATTATCGCGATGGATTTGGGCCATAATCATTCCGGTACTTCCTTGATATTCTTGACCGGATAAATTATAGCGAGCAATTTCGCGATTGTTAGAAGTATCGACTAAACGAACGAAAGCATTATCAACTTGACCGAAATCTTGCTGACGTTCTAATGCTTGAAAAATGCTAACAACAAAAACTAATTTAGCGATCGTCTCGGGAATTTTTGGCAAGTCGACGAGAATTTGTTCGTCATCTCCTTCTCCTTCTCCGGTCAAATTATCTCCTAAATGGGTAATTCCTCCACAAACATGACTGAGATTGTTATAGTAAATCACGTTCGTGTTGTTATCGAGTTTGCCATTAGCATTTAAACACAAAACTGAAGCATCTAAATCCAGATTCGAGTTTGATTTAAAAATACTCAAAAAACCCCCAGCAGGTTGAGCTACATCCCAACCTAAGCCAAACAAAACACTAGTTAAACCGGGGGACTCTTTTTTTAAAGAGATGCGCTGTCCTTTTTGTAAATTAATAGACATTGTTCTAGCTTTTAGTTGTGGTAGCGATTCAAGAGAGCTTGTAAACCTCCTTGATAACCAGATCCTACAGCATTAATACGCCACTCGCCATCCTTGCGATAAAACTCAGCCATAATAATTGCAGTTTCGAGGGAAAAATCTTCTGCGAGATCGTAGCGTAAAACTTCCTCTTTAGTTTCGACGTTAACCAAACGAACGTAAGCATTATTAACTTGACCGAAATTTTGACCCCGTTTTTCTGCTTCGTAAATAGTTACGGTCACGACCATTTTAACTATATCTTCGGGAATTTTGCGAAAATCTGCGATTGCAGCTTCGTCATCTCCTTCTCCTTCTCCGGTACGATTATCACCCATTAATTGAACGGATTTAGCCAGATCCGGACTAGTCAAGTTATTGTAAAAAATAAAGTGTTTTTCAGTAATTATTTTCTCATCAGTACCCAAAAGAAACACCGACACGTCTAAATCAAATTCATGACCGCTATCGGTAGGATTAGCATCCCATCCCAAACCGATTAAACCAGCATTCAAACCTGGTGCTACTTTATTTAAAGATACTCTTTGTCCTTTTTTAAGTGAAATTGCCATAATTGTATTTTTAACCTGTTTGAAACTGTCGTACTATTTATATTCTTTGATGAGAGCTTTTAAGCCTCCTTGATAACCAGATCCTAAAGCATTAAAATCCCAACCATCTTGGCGATAAAATTCGGCCATAACGATCGCAGTTTCGAGGGAAAAATCTTCTGCGAGATTGTAGCGCAACACTTCTTCTTCAGTTTCGATGTTAACTAAACGAACGTGAGCGTTACTAATTTGACCGAAGTTTTGACTGCGTTTTTCTGCTTCGTGAATAGTTACGCTGATGGCGATTTTTGCTATATCTTGAGGAATTTTACTAAAATCGATCGCGACAACTTCGTCATCTCCTTCTCCTTCACCGGTACGATTGTCACCCATTAATCGCACTGATTTATGAGGATCTGGACTGGTAAAGTTATTGTAGAAAATTAGGTGTTTTTCGCTAATTAATTTCTCATTTTCTCCTAAAAGAAACACCGATAAATCCAAGTCAAAATCAGTTCCAGTGTCTGTAGGATTGACATCCCATCTCAAACCAATTAAAGCCGAATTCAAACCCGGTGCTACCTTATTTAAGGAGACTCTTTGACCTTTTTCTAGTGAAATTCCCATAATATATCTATACCCGAAATAAACACGCGGATCTGACGATCTGATTATTGATAGCGGTTTAAAAGAGCTTGCAAACCCCCCTGATAGCCAGATCCTACCGCACCAACGCGCCATTCTCCATCTTTGCGATAAAATTCGGCCATAATAATTGCCGTTTCGATCGAAAAGTCTTCAGCTAAGTCGTAACGCAACACTTCATCTTTAGTTTCGACGTTGACCAAACGAACGTAAGCATTATTAACTTGACCGAAATTTTGACCGCGTTTTTCTGCTTCGTGAATGGTGACTGTAACGGCCATTTTGGCAATATCTTGGGGTACGGTACGAAAATCGACGATTACAGCTTCGTCATCTCCACCACCTTCACCAGTACGATTATCTCCCATCAACTGTACCGCTTTATCGGCATCGGGACTAGTGAGGTTATTGTAAAAAACAAAGTGTTTTTCTGAAAGTAATTTTTCATTTTCTCCCAAGAGAAATACCGAAACATCGAGATCGAAATCAGTTCCGGTATCGGTAGGGTTAACATCCCATCCCAAACCGATTAAACCAGCACTAATTCCGGGTGCAACTTTCTCTAGGGCAATTTTTTGTCCTTTTTGGAGTGAAATAGCCATATATTACTACCATTACGTATAATTGCAACTATTTTTATCTTATCGGCTTGTGGGATCGTTCGATGTAGGGATAATACCCATTGTCTAATTTAATACAGTTTTTGTTTAATTTAAGCGATCGCGAGGATCGCAACAGAAGTATTTTAAAAAATTGGGAGCTTTTATTAGTTCAGAAAAATAATAATTAGCACGATCGATTCTAAAGCAAAGCAAAGCTCCCAAGTTCCCTTATTTTCCCAAGATCGATCGCTTTGAAAGCTTATTTGTAACGACTTAAGAGAGCTTCTAAGCCTCCTTGATAGCCAGATCCTACCGCATTAACCCGCCATTCGTTATCTTTGCGATAAAACTCGGCCATAATAATTGCGGTTTCGATCGAAAAATCTTCGTCCAAATCGTAGCGCAATACTTCGTCTTTTGTTTCGACGTTTACGACACGCACGTAAGCATTACTAACTTGACCGAAATTTTGACTGCGTTTGTCTGCTTCGTGGATGGTGACTGTAACGGTTATTTTGGCAATATCTTGGGGTACTTTACGAAAATCGACGATCGCCGCTTCGTCATCTCCAGCACCTTCGCCAGTTTTATTATCTCCCATTAATTGAATCGATTGGTCTGGATCGGGACTGGTCAAGTTATTGTAAAAAATAAAGTGTTTCTGGGAGACTAATTTATCATCTTCTCCCAAAAGAAACAAAGACACGTCTAGGTCAAAATCAGTTCCGGTATCGGTAGGGTTAACATCCCATCCCAAACCGATCAGTGCTGCGGATATACCTGGTGCGGCTTTTTCTAAAGATATTTTTTGTCCTTTTTGAAGTGAAATTGTCATTATTTTTACCCACCTTTAATTTATGTTATTCGATCGAATTGTTGAAAAACTTGGAGATGCAGTCGAGCGTCACAGCATAACAAATCTTAACCCCGAAATAACCGGCCCGGCTGCGATCGACAAAGCCCAACCGGGAACTATTAGCTATATTGAAGGGGCTAAATTTGCCGCTATGGTGAGTCAAACTGCTGCTAGTGCTTTAATTTTGCCTTTAGAGGAATCTTTGCTGCTAACAGCCACAGAAAGGGGTATTGCTTGGGTTGCCACAAAACAACCGCGGCTCTTATTTGCCAAGGCGATCGCTTTGTTTTATCAACCGTTTCAACCTTCCCCTGGTATTCATCCTACAGCAGTAATTGACCCTGCGGTAGTCCTCGGTGAAGATGTTTCGATCGGATCTCACGTCGTTATCGAAGCGGGGGTAAAAATCGGCGATCGCGTTTGTATCCATCCCAATGTGGTTATTTATCCCGATGTGGAAATTGGCGATCGTACCGTTCTCCATGCTAATTGTACGCTCCACGAACGTGCTAAAATCGGTGCTGATTGCGTGATTCATAGCGGTGCTGTTATTGGTGCGGAGGGGTTCGGTTTCGTGCCTACAGATCGGGGTATTTTTAAAATGGAACAGTCTGGTTGCACTGTTTTAGAGGATGGTGTTGAAGTTGGTTGTCATAGCGCGATCGACCGGCCGGCCGTTGGCGAAACTCGCATTAAACGCAATACTAAGCTGGATAATATGGTTCATATTGCTCACGGTTGCGAGGTGGGGGAAAATTGCTTTATGGCGGCTCAGGTGGGCTTGGCTGGGGGCGTTAAAGTGGGTAATGGGGTGATGCTTGGCGGTCAGGTTGGGGTGGCTAATAATGCTAAAATCGGCGATGGCGCGATCGCGACTGCTCAAACTGGCATTCCGAGCGATATTGCACCCGGGGCGATCGTTTCTAGTTCTCCGGCAGTTCCTAACAAGTTATATCTCAAAGTTTCGGCTATTTATAAGCGTCTTCCTGAAATGTATCAAACTTTGAAAAAGTTGCAAAAAAAATTCGATTTAGATTGATTTTTTTTTATCGATTTGAGCGGGCTGTTTGTTGAGGTGATTTAGCCCGCTTTGTTTTTAATTTTATTTGTCATTTATTCGCGTTTTTCAGTTAAATTTAGATTTACTTGTTGTAAGTTGGCTACTTCTAATAACAAGATCGTTCCTCCAATTAATAAACCGAACGACACTGCTAATAACACGAGTTTTTCTGAGCGGTTCGTTTTTTTTTGCGGTTTTTTTGCTATTTTTTCTTCGACTTCGCAATAATTCTCAATAGATTCGCAGCATTCTCTTTCTATTAAATGAGTCCAATTATCGCCAACTGTAGGATGAAAAAATAACCAGTTTCGATCGCTGTTAAATCGAGATCTTTTATAATTCATTTCTCCTGCCCTCAATTAAATTTTGTCGTTTTTTTAGTTATAATTTGTTTGACTATATAATAGTATTTTTTTTATTATCCAATCTTTTTCTTCATGCAATTTAACAAAAAAATTGCTGTCCAATTAAATATTTTGTAATATTTTTTAAAATTTAAAAAAAAATCACTCGTACCGTTTCTCTTTCGAAGTCAGATCTAGTAAGTTTTTTAGGGATATTGTTTTTTAGAAAATAAATTGCAATTTATTTAGTCATTTTTAAAAAGTAGTACGATCGGTATTTAAATAAAAAAGTATTTGCGGCAAATTTGAACTGTGATATTATTGGGAGCTTCGATTTACAAACAGAACTTTTTTATTGCGTTCCAATCTTACTTTGCTTTCATCTAATAATTTATAATTGATATTGCCAATGCGATCGGCGATTAATAAAGACTTCATCGCTGGATAATATTGACTCGGATCGTGAGAGATTAAAATCAAATCTACTCCGGCATTAATTGCTTTAACTGTAGCTACTTTTATCCCATCTTTACTGCCATAAACTGCTTCCATACAAAAATCATCGGTAATTAAAACACCATCATATTTCCATCTTTCTCTAATCAATCCTTTAACTACTTTATTAGAAAAAGAAACAGGATTAGATCGATCTAATGCAGTTAATTTTACGTGAGATAGCATTATAAAAGCATCAGAAAAATTCATTATAGTCCGAAATGGCAGCCAATCATCTGCATTTAATTCCGTAATCGAAGCATCTAAATTTACTTCTTTTAGGTGAGTATCTCCCTCGACTCTTCCCAAGCCAGGAAAATGTTTTAAAGTACATCTAATATTTAATTTAGATAAAGTATCGCAATACCATAAAGCTACTTTTGTGACCACTTTTTTATCTTTAGAGATAGCGCGATCGTAAATGCGAGAATATCGATCGGTTGGGTCGATAATACCTTTATTCAGGTCTACTACAGGAGCAAAATTAAGATTGACTCCAATATCAGCTAATTCTTGACCTTTTTTAGTAGTGTATTCAATTATTTCCTGTTTTTTATTATTAGGATTTTTTTCCTTACCAATAATATTTGATATCGTCGATAATTTAGTTAAAGGCGGTGATAATCTGGAAATATTTCCTCCTTCTTGGTCGCTAGCGATCCAAAGCGGAGATAACCCTTGAGAAGCGCGAATTGCTTGTAAAGATTCTATCTCTTGTTTTATTTCGTCGGCAGTTTTATTGTAGACATTTCTTTGGGTAATAAAAACTCCACCGATCGCTTGTTTTTCTACTAAATTTTTTACTTCTTCAAAATCCCAATATCCGACAATAAAATGCTGTCCTAAATTTGCTAATCTTTGACTATTTTGGTTCAATACTTCTTGTTTGGTAATTAAAAAACTAGTTTCTTTTCCCAAAGCGATCGAGCTACCAGTAGCAGCTAAAAAGATTAATAAAAAACTAAAAAACTTTTTTAATTTATTCGGAGTTTTTCGTAAATTCCAAATTTCTAATAAAATTAATCCCAAACCCAAAAATAATAACAATAACAATAATTCCGTTCGCATTTTTACAACCCAAGGTTCTCTAACTATCGAAGCCAAACAAAAGATCGATAAAGCTATTATCAATTTAAAAATTTCAGCAAAAAAAAATATTAAATTCATCGGATATTTTCGAGCATTAGCCCGAGGCGATCTGCTTTGCAGATCCGCTTAGCGGGAGGCAATTATCCTCCATTTTAAGACTTCGTCAATAACTTACCTTTGTTGTTATCGATTTTTTTAATTTATTAATTTTGCATGGCATTCTATCAGCTTGAGGATTAAATTTAATATTTTCTTTATAAAACTTATTATTGAGAATGGTAAGATGCAGAAGAAAAACTATAAACTAGCGAATACATTTAACAAATAATAGTAAAAAAGCGATCGATGACACAAAGAGCTTTACAACCAATAGATAGAATATCCCTGAGTGTAATATTTATTTTAAGTATTGTTATTATTGTCTTGTTAGCAAGCGAAAATATTTGCCAAAACAATAATTGCTTCTTGCATACGGGCCCTAACGTCAGAAATTTTAGCTGGCAAAATAAAGAAATAGGAGCAAAAGACAGTGCATTTATTATCACTTTCGATCGACCGATGGATCGAGCCAGCGTCGAAAAAAATTTAGTCTTAGATCCGCCATTACCGGGTAAAATAAGCTGGGCAGGAAGAAGGTTAGCTTATACTTTAAAAAATCCCGCACCCTACGGACTAAAATACGAAGTTCAATTAGAAGGAGCGGTATCTAAGTACGATCCTAACGAAGAAATGGAGCCGTTTATCGGCAAATTTCAAACTCGCGATCGAGCTTTTGCTTATATTGGCAGTGAAGGAGAAGAAAGAGGTAGACTTATCCTTTATAATTTTACTAGCAAAACCAAAACTATACTCACCCCACCTAAATTAGTAGTATTCGACTTCGTACCCTATCCTCAAAGCGATCGCATTTTATTTTCAGCAGCCGATCGCGCTAGTGGTATAGAAGGACTGCAAAAATTAAAACTCTACACCGTCACCACCGGATTAAATAATAGTAAATCTCCGGCAAAAGAAATCAAACTAATTTTAAATAACAAAAAATATCAGAATAATGATTTCGAACTTGCCGAAAACGGTAAAATAATTGTCGTCCAAAGAATGGAGCGTAAAAATCCAGAAAAATTCGATCTTTGGTCGATCGAAAAAGATAAAAAGCCTCAACCTTTACACGTACAAGGAGGTGAATTTTTAATCGCGCCCGACAGTCAAACTTTAGCAGTTGCAAAAGGAGAAGGAATAGCCTTATTGCCCTTAAAGCCAGACTCCGAACCCCTCGATTTTTTACCAAAATTCGGTAGAGTTCTTAACTTCTCCAACGATGGGAAATCAGCCGCAATGGTTAATTTCAATACTGAAAATCCCGAATTGAGATTTACTAGAAGTTTATTTTATGTTAATAACCAAGGTCTGCAAAAAGAACTCCTCAATATTACCGGATCGATCCTCGACTGCAAATTTAATCCGACTGGCAGCCATTTATACTGTTTGTTAACTCAAGTAAAAGAAGGTAAGGAATATCGCGAATTACCTTATTTAGCTAAAATAGATACCAAAACTGCAGAAGTTAGTCCAATAATAGCTTGGCCCGAATATCAAGATATTCAAATAAGTGTAGCCCCAGATGGTTTGGGAATACTTTTCGATCAATTAACTACAGCAGAAGATAGTCAAGAAGAATTAATTAGTAATTCTGGAGAGGCGATCGTTGCCGGAAATCTTTGGTTGCTAATTCAATCAGTCGATCTTTCTTCCGATTTACAACCGCAATTAGAACAATTACCATTAGTTGGGGTTCGTCCGCAATGGTTACCCTAGATCGGTGACATAACTATTATCATTTTTTGTCAGGCGATCGAGACTCTCGATCGCTTGATATTTATTTTATCAACTCCAATATCCTCAGACAAAAAAAATTTTTCAAAGTTTACTTTTTCGATCGATCGACAACTAATTAGTCTCATTGTTATATTCCAAAATATGGAATTGGTCGAGAATTATCGCACCCAGTTAATATTTTTTTACAAGATAAATGTAATCTAAAATACTAAATTTATTTTCAAGCAATATTATGTTTGATATTAAATATTTACCAAAAACCATTGAGAAAGTAAAAAAAACAACTATAAACTATAGTTATTGAGTTGTCAAATAATGTCTTAAAGCATACTATAATTACTGGCTAATATAATAGCTCTAAATTAATTTTAACGACATCTTTCTTTAGAAGTAATGAATTCAGTAGATCGTAATTTATAATGTAAAAGTGTAAAGATGTATAAACACAATTAACATCGATATAAGTAATTGGACATAAATATGGTTATTTTAGCAGGTACATCTTTAGTAGGTACTAACTCAAACGATACTTTGTTTGGCGGTGCTGAAGGAGATACCTTATTTGGTAATGCTGGTGCCGATACTTTGTTTGGTGGTGCTGGTGATGATACTTTATTTGGCAACGCTGGTGCAGATCTGATATTTGGTAATCTCGGTGCCGATATCTTGTTTGGTAACGTCGGTGCTGATACTTTGTTCGGAGGTGCTGGTGCTGATACTTTATTTGGCGGTGCTGACGCAGATAATTTATTTGGCAATGCTGGTGCCGATCGGATATTTGGTAACGGCGGTGCTGATACCTTGTTTGGTAATGCCGGTGCTGATACATTATTTGGTAATGCCGGTGCTGATACTCTATTTGGAGGTGCTAACAAAGATACCTTATTTGGCGGTGCTGAAGGAGATAATTTATTTGGTAACGCCGATGCCGATTTAATATTTGGTAACGCCGGCGCAGATACTTTGTTTGGTAATGCTGGTGCAGATACTTTGTTTGGTAATGCCGGTGCTGATTTAATATTTGGTAACGCCGGTGCTGATACTTTATTTGGTAATGCCGGTTCAGATACTTTATTTGGTAATAGCGGCAACGACCTACTCTTTGGTGGTGCTGGTAACGACCTACTCTTTGGTGGAACTGGTAACGATCGATTCTTTTTGGATGGAAATAGTTTCGATCTCGTTGTTGACTTTACTTCTGGCGAAGATCTTATTCAGCTTACAGGTACTTTTAGCGACTTTAGTTTTTCGAGCCAAGGTACGACGACTAATATTTTGTTTAACAACAGTCTAATTGGTATTGTTAACGGTACTATCGATACTAGTGCGGTAAGTGTGGATCTTGTTTTCGTTGCTTAATTAATTATCTCCTCGATTACTAACCACTTCCCAAAAGCATTGCAACGGGCAATAAAAGCTATTATTGCCCCTTTTTTGTAAGTTAATAGTTTTTGGTTTACTTGAGGATCTAAAGTGACTAAATTCCAAACTTGAGAGCCAAGATCGATCGGCTTGGTAAGAGTAATACTATATTGTTGGTCATCGTGGCGATCGAAATAACCTTGAAAATAACTACCTCTAGATCTCGAAGTATTAGAAATATCTTGACAAAGACAATTGCCATCTAGAGGATAGCGATCGGGGTTATCTAAATAATATCTCTGCCAGTATAACCAGTCGGGACGATCTCGAAGTAAATTATATAAAGGTATTATTGCCGCAGGGGCGAAGCGATCGGTTAGTAAAGCCTCTTGAAGAGTTCTAACGGGCAATTCTTGAGGCTGACAATCTAATTCTATACATAAAGCTGCCGCCATGCCTGCCGCTTGTCCGATATTCATCACAACTGGTTGCAAGCGCGTGCTACCGTTAGCAATGTGAGAAACGGAAATATTTTTTTCGCAGACTAACAAATTATCGATCGCCTCTGGTATTATCGCCCCATAAGGGATCGTAAAAGCTGTACCAGTCCAACGTCCGCCCCAACGAAAAGATTTTGGTTGTAAATTAAAATCTATACCGGGGTAATGGTGATCGTTAGCATAATTACCGACTGCGATCGAGCTTATTTTACTTTCTCGTTCTGGTAATGGAGCTACAGTTCCGTTTTTCATCGGTAAAATATCGTTTTCTGTAACAGTTTTTAACCCTTTTATTCTTCTACTTTCGCGATAATAAGGATGGAGAGCAAAAGCACTTTCTTGCTGGGGAAAAATATTTTTTGCTAAGCCGTAACGCCTTCCTAATTGAGATTGAATGTAGCCAGCAAAGTTCAAACTACGATCGTATGCTTCTGCGAGAAATTGTTGTTTTGCTCCAGAAGATTGAATTAAACGATGCAAATCTTTGCCGTAGTCGTTGCCCGATTGCGGCCAATTCATCATAAATAAATTACCTGGCAATCTACCGTAATTTAAAAATTTTTGCGCCCCGTAACCTTTCCAAGTATCGGCAAAATTGTTATTAACATATTCTATTTTTTGCGATTTTACTGAATCTCCATAATCTTGTAAAATAAATACCCAAGTAGGAGCTTGAACGGGATATTTATTAGTTAGTTCGTTAAAAGATATTGGCGCGCTAGGTTCGTTAAATTCTGCTTGTAATTCCCAACCCCAACGATATTTTAGCTCTGCTAAATCGAGTAAATCGCCTAATTCTGTCCCATCTAAAATTATTTTTGCTTCTACGATTAAATCGGTAAAAGTTACTGAAGTAATTTTATTCTTTTCGCGTCGAACTTCTAAAGGTATCTTATTTTTAATCCATTTTAAACTCGGTAATTCTTGCGCCCAATTAGCAAATATTCGCGCTCCGATCGCGGGATTGTATGAAAACATACTCACCCAACTATTATCTAAACCTTCTTTTTCTTGCTCTCTTAATGCTTTTAAAAAACTGCCCCACAAACCAGTTTGAAAAGATAATAATTCGTTGCCATCCGGTGCAGAAACTCCAGCAGAAGTAAGCATTCCTCCCAACCAAGAATATTCGCTAACTAAAACTGTTTTAATTCCCCTTCTTGCTGCTTGTATTGCTGCCGCAGTTCCGCCAACTCCACCGCCAACAACTAAAATTTCTGTGTTTATTTTTTCTACCATTTATTATTCTCGATCGATTCTAAAATTTTTCCAATTCTGGCTATTTTTTCTCAATTTTATTTAAAAATTGATATTTTTAAGAGGTTAAAATCAAAAGTAAAAGGTGATTAAAATCAATTAAAATTTTGTTTAAAAACAAATTAAACTCCCTGGAAACATTCAATCTATCTTCACCATTAAATTAAAAATTATTAAAGTAAATATGGTAATAAAAACTTATTTTTTGGGAAAACTAAAATATGAAAACCACAAAATAGCATCCAATTGAAATCAAATTTAGATTGGGAGATTTAAAAGTGCTAGAAAGTTTACACCAGTTAATTTTCCCAGAGGGATACATACCTCACGGACATTGTTATTTATGGCACACACAATTAATCGGCTTGCACATAGTATCGGATGCATTAATTGCGATCGCTTACTATTCAATTGCCGTCTCTTTATATTATTGCGTGGGGCAGCGAGAAGATACGCCTTTTAAACAAATATTTATTCTCTTCGGAGCTTTTATTGTCTTCTGCGGTACGACTTACCTAATAGAAATTTGGACGCTTTGGTATCCAGCATATTGGTTATCGGGAGCATTTAAAGCAATTACAGCGATAATATCGGGCTGCGCTGCGATCGAACTGATTAAAATCATACCACAAGCTTTAGCATTGCGAAGTCCGGCCGAATTAGAGACAGTAAATAAAAATTTAGAACGAGAAATTAGCCAGCGTCAACAAGCAGAAACACAAATTCGGCAATTAAACTTAAATTTAGCAAAAGTTGTTACCGAGCGCACCGCACAATTACAAGAGTCTCGAGAGAGATTGCAAATTTTTATTGCTAACGCACCGACGGCGATCGCCATGTTAGATAATCGGATGCATTATTTAGCGGTATCTCAAAAGTGGATTGCAGATTATAAAATCGATAAAAATAATAATATTATTGGTAAATCCCATGGCGAAATTTTGCCAAAAACTAGCAATAAATTCAAAGAAGTATATCAACAATGTTTGCAAGGAGAAATTTTAAAAAAAGCGAAAGATAGCTTATATCTTGCCGATGAATCTAGCGAGCAAATGCTTTGGGAGATACATCCCTGGCGAGATAAAAAAGGAGAAATTGGCGGAATTATTATTTATACAGAAATAATCACTGAGATAATCAAAAGAAAAGAAATACTGAAATTATATAAATTTGCTTTAGAATGCGCTTCAGATGCAATATTTTTTATCCAGCCCGATGCTAAATTTAGCTACGTAAATCGAGCAGCATCTCAATATACAGGTTATTCCCGTCAAGAACTATTAAGCATGAGAATGTTTGATTTAGATTTGACTTATATCGAGAAAAATTGGCGCGAAAACTGGGAAAAAATTAGAAAAGAAAAATCGCAAAAAATTAGAACTAATTTAAAAACCAAAAAAGCTCGATCGATTCCGGTAGAAATACACATTAATTATCTTAAATATCAAGGCAAAGAATATCAATGCGCGATCGTCCGCGACATTAGCGATCGCAACAATATCGAAAAAAGTCTGAAAGAAAACGAAGCAGCAATTCGTACTCTTTACCAATTAGCCTCGAGCAAAGAACTCACATTTCAACAACAAATAGAACAACTTTTAATTATGGGTTGTCATCGTTTCAATTTAGATACTGGTATATTATCCCGTGTCAGAGGCAAAAAATATCAAATAGCTGCGGTTCACAGTTGCGAGCAAAATATTAATCGAGGAATTGTTTTCGATCTCGAAAGAACTTATTGTTACCAAACTCTCAAAGAAAAAAAACCAATTTACTTTGAAAAAGCTAGAAATTCAAAATCTCAAAACCATCCCGGAGATCGAATTTTAAAAATAGAATCTTACATCGGCACTTCCGTAATTGTCGGCGAGAGAATTTACGGGACTTTAAACTTTTCCAGCAGCAAAAAACGCTCTCAAAAATTTAAAGCGATCGACCTCGAACTAATTAAATTAATGGCACAATGGTTGGGGAATCAGATCGAAGGAAGAAAAGCAACGATCGCGCTACAAAATCAATTACAAAGAAGTCTTTTACTCGAAAAAATCGTCCAGCAAATCAGACAAAGTTTAAACTCAGAGGAAATATTTAATATTAGCGTCGTTCAAGTCGGTCGAGCATTTAAAGCCAATCGTTGCGTCATACATACATACATACCCGGAGAAGAGCCGAGAATTCCTACGATGGCCGAATATCTCCAACCAGAAGCAGAATCTATATCCTTAATGGAAATAGAAATACCAGTAAAAGGAAATCCACACGCAATTAAAATACTAGAAACAGATCGAGCGCAAATTAACAATAACGTTTATCAAGAACCTTTGCTCGAGCCAGTATATTGGCTTTGCGAAGAAATCGGTTTAAAATCGATGCTGACGGTGCGAACTTCTTATCAAGGACAACCAAACGGTTTAATCGCACTGCAACAATTCGATCGCTTCAGAAATTGGAACAAACAAGAAGTAGAATTATTAGAAGCAGTAGCCGCACAAATAGGTATAGCGATCGCCCAAGCACAACTTTTAGAACGAGAACAAAAAAGAAGAGAAGAAATTGTTAATAATAATTTAGCCCTCAAACGAGCTAAAGCAGAAGCAGAAGCAGCAAACAATGCCAAAAGCGAATTTTTAGCGATGATGAGTCACGAAATTCGCACCCCAATGAATGCAGTAATTGGTATGACTAGTTTGTTACTCGATACCGAATTAACCCCAGTACAAAAAGAATTTGTCGAAATTTTACGCAGTAGCGGCGACTCCCTTTTAACCATTATTAACGACATTCTCGACTTTTCAAAAATAGAATCGAACAAACTAGATTTAGAAGAGCAACCCTTTAACTTAAGAGAATGTATCGAACAAGCATTAGATCTGTTTGCTTCTGCTGCTGGTAAGAAAAAACTAGAACTAGCTTATTTAATCGAGCCGCAAACTCCCCTAACTATTTTAGGAGACGTAACTAGAGTGCGTCAGATTTTAGTAAATCTTCTCGGTAATGCGATTAAATTTACAGAATCTGGAGAAGTAGTTGTCACCGTGACATCCACAAAACTAGAAAACTCAGATTATGAAATTCAATTTGCAGTTAGAGATACCGGAATTGGCATCAACAGCGATCGCATGGATCGTTTATTTAAATCATTTTCTCAAGTCGATAATTCGATTGCCCGCAGATACGGTGGAACGGGCTTAGGATTGGCTATAAGCAAGCGTTTAGCCCAAATGATGGGGGGAGCGATGTGGGTGGAAAGTAACGGCGCGATCGCCGGAAATCCCCCAACTGGATGGCAAAAAAAAGTGAACGATCGCCACGGTGCTATTTTTTACTTTACTATTTTCGCTTCCGAAGTAATCAATTCTCAAACATCAAATCGGCAAACTTACAGCCAAAATATTGCCAGCAAACAAATCTTAATCGTCGCAGAAAATGCCACCAGCCGTAAAATACTAACTATACAAGCTAAATCTTGGGGTTTTCAAGTTCGAGCTACCTATCGATCGGATCGAGCGATCGAAATGCTTCAGAAAAAAGAACAGTTTGACGCATTAATTTTAGATCTCGATCTGTGCGATCGGGAAATATTTGCTTTAATCGATCGCATTCATCAACTTCCTTCGGCTCAAAATTTACCTACTATCGTCTTAACTGCTACTGGTGCTAGATCTTGCCATAATCTAGACAAGCAATGCGACGATCTGATTATTTGTGTCAACAAACCGATCAAACAATCCCATCTTTACGATCTTCTCAACAAAATTCTCAATAAAAATTCAGGAGAAATCCAAATTTATCAAAGCAAAGATTGGGAATTTGACGATTCTTTCGCTCGAGAATTACCACTGCGCTTGCTTTTAGCCGAAGACGTGCCAGTAAATCAAAAAGTTGCCCTCAATATTTTACAAAAAATAGGCTATCGAGCCGATATTGCTAGCGATGGTAGCGAAGCGATCGAAGCTTTACAACGTCAAGAATACGATTTGATCTTTATGGACGTACAAATGCCGGAAATGGACGGTTTAGAAGTAACGCGTCAAATTCGTCGTCGTACTGACAACAAGTCTCAACCTTGGATCGTTGCTATGACAGCTCATGCGATGGAAAGTCATCGTCAAGAATGTTTTGAAGCCGGCATGAACGATTATATCAGCAAACCGGTTCGTTTGGAGGACATCGTTCGAGTTTTACAAAGATATCAAAAATTTCTCCGATCCGATCGTAATATTCCCAAAAAAGAAGAGCCACAAGAGTTAGTTAAAACTACTATTTCCCCAATAATTCTCGACGAGAGAATGCCCATTTTAGACCGAGAAATTCTCCAAAGTATTAGAGAAATAGCCGGAGATGGCACTAACGAACTTTTAAGTGAAATAGTTTTTGAATACTCTCAAGATGCTCCAGAAAGAATTACCGCGATCGCCACAGCTTTAGCAGAAGAAGACTTAAAACAACTACGCCAATCTTCTCATGCTTTAGCATCAGCTTCTTCTACCGTCGGTGCAGTTCGTTTAACTAAATTAGCCAGATCGATCGAGTCTTTTGCTCGCGATGGTAAAACTGTCCCGACCGATTCAATATTATCTCAAATTCAATCGGAATACGATCGACTTCTTGCTGCTTTAGATGAAGAAATTAAATAGAAATAAACATGAAAATAATTATTAGATCGATCGGCAATCGTATTTTAGTCCTGCTATTTTTTAGCCTATTAATAGGTATCTTTATTTTTTTGATACCCGATCGCAATGCTCTGGCATTAAGTGCTATAAGTAATTCTCTGCTGCAAGTTGAAGGTTCTTCAGAAATCTCACTTTTTTCGCCTTCATATAACAATATAATTGGCAGAGATCTCAATGTTAATAACAATACTTACAATATTCGCGAAGCTTATTTAATTAAAGATAAAGAAGATCGCTTCTTAGAAAAATTAAAAAGTAGCGGGGTTTACGATGAATCTGACGATCCTTTAACTAATTACGCTCTAGCTGTCGATCGCATCAGAAATAACGATTTTCAAGCAGCAATTAAATACTATACTAATGCTTTAATCAAAAATACTTTTCCCGAGGCTTATATTGGTAGAGGTCGCGCTTATTTGGCATGGAGTCAAACAATTAAAAAAGATCCGCAAAAAGCAAATAAATTAATCGATTACGCGATCGAAGATTATACAAAAGCCTTAAACTTAAAACCTTTATGTACTAAACTAAAACTTTTAAATTGCGATTCAAATAAATACGTAGCTCCTTTATTAGCTAGATCTGCTGCATACAAAATGATTGGCAATTACGATCGCTCCCTCGCAGATTTAAATCAAGCGATCGAACTTAATCCCGAATTATACGATGCTTATTTAGCTAGGGCTAATATTTACTTAAACCAACAAAAATACAACTCAGAATATTCTCAAAAAGCGATCGATAATTTAAAAATTGCTTTAAGATTGAATCCTGATTTTCCATCCGCTTTAATATTATTAGGAGATATTCAAATTAAACAAGAAAAATACGTTTCAGCTCTAAATCTATTTAGTCGCGTTTTAAACAGTCAAGCAGAAGACGCTAAAAAATATTATTCTCAAGCCTATACTGAAAGAGGTTTTGCTCTTCTCAAATTGCAAAAATATGATTTAGTTATTTTCGATTTAGATCGGGCGATCGAATTAACACCTAATTCTGTCGGGGCTTATTTTGGACGGGGAATGGCAGAATTTAAGTTAAACAAATACAACGAAGCAAGTCAAGATTTAGCTCGGGTACTTCGCTCTAATTTTAACTACGAACAACTTTATTATCCTCTGGCTCTTTCTCAATATTTTACCGATCGATATTTAGAAGCAACCGATAACTTTAGCAAAGAAATAGAAAATCACTCTGAAAATATTGCAGCATATAATTATCGAGGTTTAGCTTATTTAAAATTAAAAGAATATCAAAAATCTCTCGACGATTTTAATCGCACGATCGAACTAAAATATAATACTCCTGAAGTTTATTTATCTAGAGGAGAAGCCCGTTTGGCTCTTGGCGATCGCGACGGTGCAATTAAAGATTACGATCGCGCAATTGCGATTAAACCAGATTGCGATCGGGCTTTTCTTTTGAAAGGTCAATTATATTATCAACTCGAAAATTATCAAAAAGCAATTAAAAACTTCGATACAGTAATCGCCCTCAATCCTAACTCCGAAGCCGCATATTTTTGGCGCGGTAAAACATTTTATAATCTCAAACAATATTCCCAAAGCGTCGCAGATTTTCTCAAAGCAACTAAAAATAAGACCTATATCGAACCAATAAATAATTTAATTGGGTTGTAAATGGAATTCTACTCAGTTCGATCGGATTTTGTAGCATAATTTTAAAAAATATTATTTATTGTTAAAAATCTGTAAATTTTTGTCAGTTTTTTGCGATCGTTGAATTATACAAAACAATAGTATTGTTGATAACGTATTACTCTTAAAGAATTAGGAGGACTAAAAAAATGGGTATCGCTACAATTAACCCAGCAACCGGAGAAACCCTAAAAACCTTTACAGCTCTGACAGACGAACAAATCGAAGCCAAAATAAGTTTGGGGGATCGAACCTATCAAAAATATCGTCAAACCAGCTTCGAGCAAAGAAGCCAATGGTTAAACAAAGCAGCAGAGATCTTAGAGCGAGATCCAGAAAAATTTGGCAAAATAATGACCCTAGAAATGGGCAAACCCCTCAAAGCAGCGATCGCAGAAGCCAAAAAATGCGCCCTAGTCTGCCGATATTATGCCGAAAACGGGGCCAAATTCCTCGCCGACGAACCAGTAGCTACCGATGCCACATCCAGCTACGTCCGCTATTTACCCTTGGGGATTATTTTAGCAGTAATGCCCTGGAATTTTCCTTTCTGGCAAGTATTTCGCTTCGCCGCACCCACTTTGATGGCCGGAAACGTAGGCCTGCTCAAACACGCCTCTAACGTCCCTCAGAGTGCCTTAGCCGTCGAAGAAATATTATCAGAAGCAGGATTTCCTGAAGGAGCATTTCAAACATTATTGATCCCAGCTAGCAAAGTAGAAAGTATAATAAACGACGATCGAGTTAAAGCAGCAACCCTGACAGGAAGCGAACCAGCTGGAATGGCTTTAGCATCTGCGGCCGGAAAACAAATTAAAAAAGTTGTTTTAGAATTGGGTGGCTCAGATCCCTTTGTAGTTTTAGAAAGTGCCGACATAGAAGCAGCAGTAAACACCGCAGTTACGGCCAGAATGCTCAACAACGGTCAATCCTGTATTGCAGCAAAAAGATTTATTTTAGCAGAATCGATCGCCGATCGCTTCGTCGAACAATTGAGTATCAAATTTCAAAGTTTGAAAGTAGGCGATCCGATGGATGAAAATACCGATATCGGCCCCTTAGCAACCCCATCCGGCTTAAAAGAAATCGAAAATCAAGTCAAAGAAACAGCCGCCATGGGTGGTAAAATTGTTGTCGGCGGAAAAGCCTTAAGCGATCGCCCGGGTAATTTTTATTTACCCACTATTCTCAGCGATATTCCTGTGGGATCTCCCGCAGAAAAAGACGAATTTTTCGGCCCTGTAGCATTAATATTTAAAGTAAAATCCCTCGAAGAAGCAATAAGCTTAGCCAACGACAGTCCTTTTGGTTTGGGTGCTAGTGCTTGGACGACCGACAAAAACGAGCAAGAAAGACTGATTAACGAGATCGAAGCTGGTGCAGTATTTATTAACGGCATGGTAAAATCCGATCCCCGTTTACCCTTTGGAGGCATCAAGCGATCGGGTTACGGTAGAGAATTGGCGGTTCAAGGAATACGTGAATTTGTCAACATTAAGACAGTCTGGGTCAAGTAAGAAAAATATAATCCGATCGGTGGTTGAATGTTATATTTAATTATGAACATTTATTTCAAGCAAGAAATAGTCAATGTTCGCCCCTGCTCCTAACCAAGACAGCAAGACGATTAAATTCGCATTCAATTGCGAACTAACAAAAAAATAGTGTTTTATTGTTTAAGTAAAAAATACAATTCGCTAACTTTACTCCCGAAGGATTTCTCACTAGATAAATTCTTCGGGAAAAAAGTATTTACTCAGAATTCATATCAATACTGGGTCGTCATCGGTACTGAAATCCAAGCAAACTTTTTGGTTTTTGGAGTAGGGCTGGTTATAAAAAGTATTAAAGAATGCATTACTAATAGATTGTTATTGATGCAGACAATTTGCTTTTTCCAAGTCCCAGATAAAAAGAAGCAAATCCCAATCTAAATCGGATAAAAAACAGAGAACATTACTAAATAACGGGAAAGAATAATGGGGGAATTAAACACAGCGGAATTACTGGTTAAATGTTTAGAAAATGAAGGAGTAGAATACGTTTTCGGACTTCCAGGAGAAGAAAATCTCGATATCTTAGAAGCCTTAAAAGACTCCTCAATTCAATTCATTACCACGCGTCACGAACAAGGTGCGGCATTCATGGCCGACGTTTACGGACGTTTGACAGGAAAAGCTGGGGTTTGTCTTTCTACCCTAGGCCCGGGAGCAACTAACTTAATGACTGGGGTAGCAGATGCTAATCTAGATGGCGCACCCCTAGTGGCAATTACCGGACAAGTCGGAACCGATCGAATGCACATCGAATCGCACCAATATCTAGATTTGGTCGCTATGTTCGCTCCAGTAACTAAATGGAACACCCAAATCGTGCGACCCAGCAATACCCCGGAAATCGTCCGTAAAGCCTTTAAAATTGCCCAAAGCGAAAAACCAGGAGCAGTTCACATAGATTTGCCCGAAAATATCGCTGCAATGCCAGCTACAGGAAACATTCTCAAGCAAGATAGCCGAGCCAAAACCTACAGCTCGATGACAACAATTCAAGCAGCAGCAAAAGCGATTGCTGAGGCAAAAAATCCCTTAATTTTGGCAGGAAATGGGGCAATTCGCGCCGGAGCTAGTAAAGCTTTAACCGAATTTGCCAACAAACTAGATATTCCAGTAGCCAACAGTTTTATGGGTAAAGGGGCGATCCCTTACACCAATCCCCTCTCCCTCTGGACTGTGGGACTGCAACAAAGAGACACTATTAGCTGCGCTTTCGAGCAAACCGATTTATTAATCGTCGTCGGCTACGATCTAATCGAATATTCACCGAAAAAATGGAATCCCAACGGAGAAATTCCGATCGTCCATATCGGCATCAACCCAGCAGAAATCGATAGCAGTTACATTCCTTTAGTAGAAGTAGTTGGAGATATTGCCGACTCCTTAAGCGAAATAGTCAAACGAACCGATCGCGGCCATCACAAACCCTCAGAAATAGCCAAACTACGCCAACAGATCCAAGCAGACTACGATAGTTATGCTAAAGACGACGGTTTTCCAGTCAAACCCCAAAAATTAATTCACGATCTCAGGGAAGTAATGGGGCCCGAAGATATTGTAATTTGCGACGTTGGGGCCCATAAAATGTGGATGGCTCGTCACTATCATTGCGACTCTCCCAATACTTGTTTGATTTCTAACGGTTTCGCAGCCATGGGAATTGCCATTCCAGGAGCGTTAGCAGCTAAATTAGTTCATCCCAATAAGAAAGTTGTAGCCGTAACCGGAGATGGTGGTTTTATGATGAACTGTCAGGAATTAGAAACAGCTTTGCGGGTAAATACTCCTTTCGTTACCCTAATTTTTAACGACAACGGCTACGGTTTGATCGAATGGAAACAAATTAACCAATTCGGTAAACCTGCTTTTGTTAAGTTTGGCAATCCAGATTTTGTTAAATTTGCCGAAAGTATGGGTCTCAAAGGTTATCGCGTCGAATCTGCAGCCGATCTGATTCCGATCCTCAAAAAAGCTTTAGTAGATGACGTTCCTTCGGTGATCGATTGTCCGGTAGATTATGCCGAAAACATTCGTCTGTCCCAAAAATCAGGGGACTTGAGCTGTTTGAGCGGCGTATAAATTATTAATTAAACTGGCCCTCAATTATTTGAGGGCTTTAACTTAAAAATTTCTTTCTATTTCGCCTCTATATTGACCGACTCGATCGCCCGACGGCCCGGCTACTACAAAAAAAACGATCGTAATTTGTTTTACTTCAATACAGCGAACCGAAGCAATATAAGCCCCTCGATCGCCAAATACAGAACTATTATCGACAATTTCTAATCCTTTAGAAAAACCCCCTTCTCTCATCGCTGTCTCGGCTCTTCTGAGGCATTCTTGTCGAGTCATTTGGATCTCTCCCCAAGAAGTAGACATGGTCGTAATTTCTCCTGCTGTTTGTTGTGCTGCAAAAACAAAAGCTGGAAAAAGGAATGTTAAAAATAGCGAAAAGACAATAATTTTTACTAATTTCACGATCGTTCTTATTTTAATAAATATTTTAGGATACAGTATTCTCAAATACTATTATGTTAATTAACTAAAAAATCTAACTAAATAACCGTTCGATCGAGATTATTTTATGAAAGTCGCAACTTGGAACGTCAATTCTATTCGCACCCGTCAAGCACAAGTAATTAACTGGTTACAAAATAATCCCACTGTAGACGTTCTCTGTTTGCAAGAAACTAAAGTTGTAGATAAAGACTTTCCTAGAACTCCTTTTGAAGAATTAAATTATCATCTCTATATCTCGGGACAAAAATCCTACAACGGCGTAGCTATTTTAAGTCGCCAACCAATGGCAGATATTCAGATCGGTTTTGCTGCAATTTTAGACGATCCCTTAGCAGAAGATTTCGACGCACAAAAAAGAGTTATTAGCGGCACGATCGATAAGATCCGCATCGTCAATCTTTACGTTCCCAATGGTTCGGCGATCGGCTCGGATAAATACGAATATAAATTAAAATGGTTCAAAATCCTGCGGGAATATCTCGTTCGATTAATGGATCGATCGCCTTCAAATTTATGCGTCTGCGGTGATTTTAATGTTGCTCCCGAAGATATCGATATTTACAAATCGGGCAAAGAAAAACACGTTATGGCCACTCCTGCCGAACGAGAAGCTTTAAAAGAGGTCTTGACAATTGGCTTAAAAGATGCATTCCGTAAATTTACTCCAGAAGGCGGTCATTATAGTTGGTGGGATTACCGTCACGCTGGATTTGCCAAAAATAGAGGCTGGAGAATAGACCATCACTATCTTACTCCCGAACTGTTCGATCGCGCCGTTAGCTGCAAAATAGACATTGCTCCGCGCAAGTTAGAACGTCCCAGCGACCACACTCCTGTTATTGTTGAGTTTTAGAGATCGAAGATCGTGTAGAGAACGTACCATGGTACGTCGGTACAGAAGTCAGAAAGTAATTATGAATTTAGACAAAAAAGGGGTAAATTTATCACATCGATCTTAGAATACAGCTTTTTTTTGAATCTGACAAGATAATGTTCGGATTTTTAATTATTTCAGTCCTTACAATTGGGTCAGAATTGTTTACTAATTCTTTGAAAAGATCGAGAGGAGTATTAGGATTTTTAGCTACAGAAGTACGGACATAAAAGTTTTCATCTCGAGCTAATTTATCTAAGCAAGAAACAGAAATATTAGGATTTTTAGCTACAGAAGTACGGATTAAAAAAATTTCATCGGTAGCTAATTTATCTAAGCAAGAAACAGAAGTAATAAAATTTTCAGCTACAGAAGCACGGATATAATAATCTCGATCTGCGGCTAATTTTTCTAAAATTTTTGAAGAAGTATTAGGATTTTTAGCCACTTCGATACGTACTTTGTTATTTTCATCTCGAGCTAATTTTTCTAAGCAAGAGATAGGTGTATTTAGATTTTGAGCTACTTTCATACGGACATAAAAATCTCGATCGCTGGCTAAAATTTCTAAACAAGAAACAGGTGTATTTTTATTTTTAGCAAGTCTTTTACGTACCTCAATATTTTCACTAAATACTAATTTTTCTAAATAAAAGATAGGAATTAAGTTGTTACCTGCGATCGCTTGACAAACTTGAGAATTAAGATTTATGATTGACCAATCTAAAACGATCGCCTGAATTATTTTAATTTCAAAAAACCTACTATTTTGATAACAAAATATTTCGATAAGATCGGGTTTTTCGAACAATATAAGTTCTAATACCGGATTATCTAAGACTTGATAAGGATAAGCATAAAATAACTCGATTAATAATTCTGGAGATGTATTAGGATTTTTTGCTATGGCAGCTAAAACAAGATCGTCTTTAGTCGATCGAACTAGTTTTTTTAGTATCTCTAAAGAAGTATTCGGATCTGCTGCTAAATCTTCTGGTCTTAGATTCATAAACTATCAAAAAAATTGAAAAGATCGATCGCTATTTATTTTAAATTTAAATTTAGATCGATCGAAGACAAAAAATTAAGTATAATAATATTTTAGAAAAATAAACTGTAGCGGTGATGTTTCCGCTTAAAGATATGTTAGAAAAAACTTTAGCTGTAGGGAATAAGAAAGTCCCTCAGAAGGAGGATGGTCGGGACTAAATCCGGCCAGGTTCGGCTAAATAATAAAGCCATTTTAGCTGAAATAAAACGACTGCGAGTCGATCGCGCCTATCGCGATAGTCAAGGCTTTTTTTACATCGAAGGTGTCCGTAATTTTATTAGAGCGGCAGATAATAATTTCAAACTCTCGACGATCGTATTTAGCGAGAAATTACTCACAGCACCTATTGCTAGAAAATTAGTTCGTCAGTTGCGTCGCAGTGGAGTTAAAACCATCAATATTACCCCCGAAGAATTCCGCAGTATATCCCAAACAGAAAGGGCTTCAGGAATAGGGGCGATCGCTTATCAGCATTGGTCGAAATTACACGATATCAATCCTAATTGCGATCTTTGTTGGGTAGTTTTAGAAACAGTTCGATCGCCTGGCAATTTGGGTACTTTAATTCGTACTTCTGAAGCTGTAGGTGGTGCTGGTTTTATCTTTATCGGCAAGAAAGTAGATCCTTTTGATAGCAGGGCAGTTCGTCCTACTATGGGGTCTATTTTTCGACAAAAGTTTGTCAGAACTAATTTCGCATCTTTAACCCACTGGATACGTCGTCATTCTTGTCGGGTAATAGGTGCTTCTGCTGAAGGAAAAACAAACTTTCATCAGTTTAAATATCCTCGATCGAGTTTACTTTTTTTAGGCGACGAACGTAAAGGTTTAACTCAGCAGCAAAGAGATTTATGTCAGCATTTAGTTCGCATACCGATGGTAGGTGAAGCCGACTCTTTAAATCTTGCTGTGGCTGGAAGTTTGTTAATGTACGAAATATATCGATCGAAAAATTAAATTAAGAAATAGAGAAAGGTTTTTATTCCTTTCTCTTGGCAGGCTATTTTAATAGAGGCAGTAGGAAAACTTACGAGGAAGTAGTTCCGACTTTTACTGGTTCGGATGTAGTAGTAGTTTGATTCTCTTTATCTCCGCAAGCTTGTGCTGCAATAGGGAAAATTACACTCAACGCGATCGTTGCTGTTAATAAACCAAAAATTTCCTTTTTCATAGCTTTTTTCCTCTTTAAAGAAATAGTGAATTTATAGATTACTTATAGTCTGAAGCAAAAATCTCACACAAATATTACTGAATCTATACTTATTTTTTTAACAAGTTTATATTAAAAATAAAAGTTTTTCTGGTATTATAGTACCTTAGATCTAATCTAATTTAAAAATAAATATGACCGTTACAAAGATCGAGAGAAGACCAATAGCTGTAGACTTATATGCTGGTGCTGGGGGAATGTCTTTAGGGTTCGAACAAGCTGGTTTTGACGTACTTGCTGCTGTCGAAATAGATCCGATCCATTGTGCGGTTCATGAATTTAATTTTCCTTTTTGGTCTGTTATTTGTAAGAGTGCTACTGAAATAACAGCTCGAGAAATTAGAAATAGATCGAATATTGGTAATAAAGAAATAGATTTAGTTTTTGGCGGGCCACCTTGTCAAGGTTTTTCCTTAATTGGTAAGCGGCATTTAGAAGATCCTCGTAACAATCTTTTAAGTCATTTTTTGCGCTTGGTATTAGAATTAAAACCTAAATATTTTGTCATGGAAAATGTTAAAGGAATTACCCTAGGCAAACATCGAGAATTACTTGCAGAAGTAATTAAAAATTTTAATAATAATGGTTATCGAGTCGAAGAGAAATATCAGGTTTTAAATGCTGCAAATTATGGAGTTCCTCAAAATAGAGAAAGATTATTTTTAATTGGCTGTAGAGCAGATCTAAATTTACCCAAATATCCCCAACCAAAAACTATTCCACCAAAACAAAAAAACAATTCTAACTTACCAAAAACCCCTACTGTTATTTACGCGATCGGAGATTTACCAGAAGTAAACGATTATCCAGAACTAAACAAACAAGATTGGACATTAGCAGAATATGGAAAACCTAGTAATTATGCAGCAAAATTGCGCGGTTTAGAGATAGTAAACAATGATTTTTCTATCCCAAGAAAATGGGATTCGAGAATAATTACTTGCAGTTTAAACACCAAACATACCCAAAAATCTATTACAAGATTTGCCGAAACAAAACAGGGTAAAACAGAGCCAATTAGTCGCTTTTTTAAATTATCTCCCAATGGTTTATGTAATACTTTAAGGGCTGGAACTCCAAGTAGTAGAGGTGCTTATACTTCCCCTCGTCCAATTCATCCTTTTACCCCTCGCTGTATTACAGTTAGAGAAGCAGCTAGATTGCATTCTTATCCCGATTGGTTTCGATTTCATGTTACTAAATGGCACGGTTTTCGACAAATTGGTAATTCAGTTCCTCCATTGCTCGCAAAAGCGATCGCTCAAGAAATAATTAAAGTTTTAAATGTCGAACCAATTAAACCTACAAGGGAACAAAAATTAGGCAACGAACAATTAATTAGTTTTAAGATGGCTCAAGCGGCTCGATACTATAATGTAGATTCTCAAACTATTGCTCCTAGATCTAGAAAAAGAAAAAAATAGTTATTAGATAAAATTTTATTTATCATTCTAAAATAAGCTAGGTTATAACAATTTTATTTTTATTATTTACAAATTATGGGTCTAGGTAACAAGTCAGAGATATTTCTAAATCTAAATATGTATCTGGTCAAATTTAAGGCTTTTACAGTCGAGCAAAAATTAGTTTAAATCAAATCAAATTAATTTTTTTTAATAAACAAGATTTATAGTAATTATTTTGCAAATTAATATTATATATCCCTCGACTACTCTACTAAAAAAATCACTTTAAATTTATTAATTGTATCGGCAGAAAACCATAAATTTATCTCAGCTCTAATTTCGTTATTTTCAAATACAAAATAAGTATTGAGATTGAAAGTATAGATCGGAATCAGCAAATTTCTGAATTGAGAAACTTAATCGATTTTAATGGGTTCTCTCAATTTCTTTCCGATCCGGGAAAAGAAAAACTTCAGCAGTGGATCGAATCCGATTCTATGTTAGATTACAAAATATATTAAACTAAATATAATATCAATTCTTTTTTGTTTGATGCTTAAGAAATTGGTATAAATAAATCGAAAAGATTAATACTCTCCAGGCTTATAAATTTTTCCCAGACTGCGATCGCTATTAATTTCAATTACTAAATCGACCAAATCGGGATTATTAACTAAAGGATTAATAAACAATTCTGGATGCAAACTGCGCCAAAAATAATCCACAAAATCCTCAATTTCTGCATCGCTCATTCCCGACTTTCCTGAAGCTTTCATCTTCTGTTCTGCCTCTTTACGCCACTGTTTGCTAAGTCGATAATCCGTCGGATAAAGCACTATTAAACGGTCTAATTTTTCCCAAAGAGGTATGTATTCTTTGAGCCTTTCATTATTATCTTTTGCAAATAAACGATCCTTTTCGGTTATAATCGGAAAAGGTAGACTATTCTCAAAAATAGTGCCTTCAAGGGGGCGCGCTCCCGTAAACCAACCTTCAAACAAAACAAGATCCGGCTTTTCCACCGATTCAAAATCAGCTCGATCGCCCGCACCATTGTAAGCAGACTTGTCAAAACGAGGCACTAAAATCGAATTTTCAGAAGATTCTTGACAGCAAAGCTCCAATACCTCGATACCCAATTTTACATCGTGAGTTCCCGGCGGCCCGCGCCAAATTAAACGAGGATCTTGCTGCTGTAGCAATTCTCTTTCTTGATAAGTTTTATAAAGATCGTCGATCGAAACTGCCAAAGTAGAGTAGCCGAGATGACTCAAAATTAGACTGAGAATAGTAGTTAAAGTAGTTTTTCCCGTTCCCTGGCCGCCCAAAATACCTTGTACTAAAGTACGTCCCAAATCAGCCCTAGCCTCAGCTAATTGTATCGCCAGAGGCAGCCATAAATCCCAAAGAGACAGGAGAAAACGATCCTCCCTAGGTAATAAACCATATTTGTCAGCCAGTGCCGCTATTTCGGGATAAACGGTAATTAATAACTGCGATCGCCTCTTAATTTTATCAAAACCATTATCGCGATCGAGATCGAAAGCTTTAGCTTGTAGCGATCGACTTAATTCCCGAGCTAATAATTGCTCCAATTGTGCGATCGTCGGTGAATTACCAGCACAAAAACAACTTAAAATTTCTTGCATCAGACACACTTAAGAACCCAGTTTGAAGGCTTCTAGATATAAACTATAGGCTAACCCAATTTTGAAAATATTTAGCACTCCCAACCACAAAGAAACTTGATTGTTGTCTTTACTTAAAGATCTTCCCCAGCGAGAGTAAACAATAATACTGACTATTTCGGTAAATAAAAGTAAAATTGCAGAAGCAGGTACGTCTTGACGGGCTGCTTGTCCGGCAGTTGTCACCACGGCCGAACCCATAAATATTCCAAAAAGCAAACTAATTAAAAGTAAAGCATTACGTCGCCAAGGATTAGCAAACAATTCACCCAGGCGATCGGTAGTAGATCTTACTATAGTATTAAACCGAGTTCTTTGCATAAATAATTATTTATTTTCTATTCTATTGAGCAGCCACAAAGTAACTAGCAAACCAAAAAAATGAGCCGTGACAGTGGCAGTATTAGCAGTAATATTAAACATATCAGCAGGAAGAACCAAAGTTGAAGTGTTTTGATTCGTTCCTAATGTTAGGGGATTTTGAACTGCCGCTTTAAAAATTAAAATAACTCCAACAACCGATTGAGTACCGACGATTGCCAGTGCAGTTCCGGTTATATTTACTAACAAACCCAACTTAATAAATTTTATCGTATCGCTTTTATTGGGACGAACCGCCGGATTGGGATGAAATAGCAACAAACTCAGTTTAGTGTAGCGAAAATAAAAGTAAATGCTCACAGCCAGACAAACTAAAGCACAAATTGCAAAAAAGATCCCTATTTCCGTTCCTTGAGTTGCTTGTGTTGGGGCGGAAAAATTCGATGCAGCAGCAACAATCAAAAAAACTATCGATACTACTCCCGTTAAAAGTTGAACCCAAAACCCCAGCCAACCAGCCCATTTCAGGGTTGTAGAAATTGACTTGATCTTTGGCGGTATTCCTGTATCTGAGTCGTATGGTGGCAAATTTCTACTCATAATATTTTTGTCGCTCCCTTGGCAAATCTTCTTTTATTGTCCACTTTTTACCCAAGCGATCGCAGAGTTTGGCAGATATTTTCGTTTATATTAGCAAAAAGACTTTAAAATATAATTTAGTAGAGAGTTGGCGAGGTGGTTGCAGGCAAAACATCGAATCGATCGCTTTGTCTGAGGAAAGTCCGGGCTCCCCAAAGATCGAAACTTGCTGGGTAACTCCCAGTGCGGGCGACCGTGAGGATAGTGCCACAGAAACATACCGCCGATGCGATACTCGCAGGTAAGGGTGCAAAGGTGCGGTAAGAGCGCACCAGCAGTATCGAGAGGTACTGGCTCGGTAAACCCCGGTTGGGAGCAAGGTCGGAGGGATTATGGTCGATCTTTTACCGATCCCGTTATTGGTGTACCGCTAGAGGTGTCTGGTAACAGGCATCCCAGACAGATAACCGCCCTCGATTTTAAATTTTTTAAAATTCGAGAACAGAACCCGGCTTACGTTCCGACTCTCTCGATAATTTTTCAAAATCGATCTCTTTAATGATTGAAGATCCTCAACGCAGCAGAAAATTAAAACAGTTGATCCGCAAGCTAGGTTTAGACGATCGTTCCCCCATTAATTGGTCTTTACTCGATCTGGCTTTAACCCATCCTAGCGCGTCTCGAGATGCTAATTATCAACAATTGGAATTCGTTGGCGATGCGGTAGTTCGTTTGTTCGCTTCAGAAATTTTACTCGAAACTTACCCTCAAGCCAGTGTCGGAGAATTTGCCGCTATTCGCTCGATTTTAGTCAGCGATCGCGTTTTGGCCGAATTAGGCGATCTTTACAGTCTCGAATTGTATTTAAGCGTTTCTTACAGTGCAAGTGCAGATTTGGCAGGGAGAACTTCTCGCTTGGCCGATGCTTTTGAAGCTTTATTAGGGGCACTTTATTTAAGCACCCAAACAATGTCTTTAGTAAGGCCTTGGTTAAAGTTGCCTTTAAAAGAAAGAGCCGCTCAAATTCTCCAAGATCCCGCCCTGCAAAATTATAAAGATGCCCTTCAAGAATGGACTCAGGGACAATATAAAATTTTACCAGAATATCGCGTTCGCGAAGATAAAAACGGTACGCTCGATCGAGAACGGTTTCTGGCTGAGGTTTGGCTGCAAAATCGCTGTTTGGGCAAAGGTAAAGGCCGCTCTAAAAAAGCTGCCGAACAAGCAGCAGCAAAAGTCGCTTTTTTGTCCGTCAACGATCGCTAAAAAAACTTAAATATCTTTATCTGAAGAATAATTTAAGATATTATTAGGAGAAAAATCCATAGTCGTACTTTCAACTATATCGCTCCTGACTTTACTAGATTCATCTTCAGCAGCTAAAAGCAAGGTAATAGTTACTGTAGTTCCTTTACCTAAACCATCACTGTATAAAGTGATATTACCTCCCATTAATTCCATTAACTTATGGGAGATAGCCAAACCCAAACCAGTACCCCCAAACTTACGAGTAGTAGAACCATCTACTAAAACAAAAGGACGAAATAGTTTAGTTTGTCTTTGAGGATCGATACCAATTCCGGTATCTTTAACTATTACTGTCACTTTTTGTCTATCTCCACCGGAAAGATTTTCTTTTTTTTCGATGGTAGTAATAACATCGATGCTGCCAGATGGAGTAAATTTAACTGAATTAGAAATGGCATTAATTAAAACTTGTTTGAGTTTACCGCGATCGGCACTGACGATTATATTGTCTCTTGCTTCGGATACGTTCAGTTCAAGTCCTTTGTTTTTGATTCCAACTGCCTGCAATTCTAAGACTTCTTGAATTATTTTATTTAAATTAACTGATTCTTTATTAACTGAAAGTTTGCCAGCCTCAATTTTAGCCATATCCAGAATATCTTCGATAATTCCTTTGAGGTGATTGGCAGCTTTATACGCTTTTTGTAAAAATTCTTTTTCTTCTGCTGCACCATCGCATAAATCTTCTTTGACTACGCTGATACAGCCAATAATACCGTTGAGAGGGTTTCTTAACTCGTGAGAAGTAGTTCTGAGAAATTCTATTTTCAGTTGATTGGCGTTTTTAGCTTCTTGCCAAGCCGTTTCTAACTTTTCTAAAGTTTCGTTAAGAGCCATTGCTAATTGATGGAATTCTTTGATGCGGAAATCTTGGGGAATTACAGCATTGGACTCCAAATTTTGCTTGTTAATCGCATAGTCTCTCAACTTTTCGATCGGTAAGGCTAATTCACTCGCGACGTATAAAATACCTAAAACGGTAGCACCGAGCAAAGCTAAAGTCATAACAACTAATATTGTTTTAATCTCTTTTAGCTCCGAGAGAGCATCGTCTAGAGGCGTAAATGCTAAAACTACCCATTTTTGACCTTTTTCTGGCGTTAACGGGCTAGACATCCCATTGTAACCAGCAACTAATTCATTCTCTTCTCCTTCAAAACAAAGTAAATGAATCGATTCTGTCTTACCTGCGATCGCATTTTTGAGCAAGAGATCTAGTTTTTCGGCACCCGGCATTTCGCGAATATTCTTGCCAACTAAATTGTCGATCGGATGGGCTAAAATAAATCCTGATTCGTTAATTATGACCGGATAACCGTCTAAAGAAGCAGGCTCTAGTTGTTCTTTTTGTAAGATCGACGCTTTGGCTACCAGGGCGTAACGTAATTGATTTTCAAAATTATATACTGGAGCTGCCACTAACAAGTCTAATTGCGATCGCAGATCTTTAGCTGGTAAGGCTCGAGTATAAACTTTTTCTCGATCTATTAATATATCTTCTTCTTTTCTTGCCGACCAAAAATCAGCTTCGATCGTGCCGATAGCTGTTTGGCCGCAAGTACTCGCTCTAATTTTGCCTGTTTCTAAATCTGTTAGTTGCAAACACTGAATTTGAGTCGGTAATTTCCGAGCCAGTCTTGCTAAAAACTTTTGTTGGTCTTCTTGCCAGTCAGCTTTAATAACTAAAGTATCGCTAGCAGTAATTAAATTGGTTTGTAAAGCTTCGATCGATCCTGATATACTTTGAGTTTTTCTAATTGCACTTTCTGTCAAATTTTGATGAGCAGTTTTTAAAAATGCCGAGCGAGCTTTTCTATAGGTAACGTAAACCCCAACCAGCAATACTGGGACGCTGATTAATAAAAGACGGGACAAAAGAATAGTACGAAATGAATATTTACCTAGTGCCATACAGTGGGGCTTTGTTTTAATATATGTCTTATTTATGTTTTATAAATTATGTTTTCTCGCTCGGCCAATGAATTATTTGCTGAATTAATGCTTTATTTTACGTAATTATTGTCACTCTATTGGCAGTAGTATTCGCGAAGAACTATCGCCACCACAACTTATCTTTATAGTAATTACTTTAGCATCTATCATTTTGGTAACATTTGCTAAAGTTAATGTACCCGGATTTACCGAATAAGCTGGAAAATTAGTCGCGCTCAAACTCAAACGCAGACGGTTATTTTTGCTAATAGTAACACAAGTAGATTGTAACACGAGCTTTACAGAATCTTGTTTTATTTTATCTGTAGAATAACGTGCATATCCTTGAGTAAAGTTACATACCTTACCGTTAGGATAGACTTCCGATAGTATGGCACATAAATCGAAACTAGGGGGATCTGCGTGGCAATAAATTTCGAGCCAGACATCTCCAGCTAAATTTAAATCTGCTGTCATCGCGGCCGAGGTATAAGTTAAAATATCGCTGCGGCAGTCGAGGGAACTGCGATCGAACGATCCGCTGGGAAAAGCGGGGTGACCGCCAACAGAAGGAACTGGTCGCCAAGGGTCGCTAACTATGGTATCTTGACTGGGTAAAATTTCGGTTAATGTTTCCCTTAAGTGACCGCCAGAATCGTCGATATTAGCCAAACCGTTACTTGCCAAATAAAAAGCTTTGTAATTGTTAGCAGGATAGCGATCGAGTTTCAGCCAACGATTAGATCCCATCATAAATAGTTTGACGGATTTTTCTTTTAAAATGCCGTTATCCTTATCTTTGAGAAAGCGATCGAACCACTCGATTTGTAAAGAGTCTATTTGACTGACAGCTTCAGATCCGTAATCGATCGATCCGACTTTACGCCCCCAAGGTAAATGACCCCAAGGGCCGATAACTAAATGTTGGGGCAATTTTGAATGAGCTGCCATATATTTGTATAAATTCAAAGTTCCCCGCAAATAAGGATCGAACCAACCGCCAATATGTAACATGGGCAGATCGATCTTTTCGATAAAGTATTTTGGTGAGAGTTTGCGCCAATATTCATCGTCAGGATCGGTACGCTCCAACCAAATATGATAAAAAGACTCGGGAGCTAACTTAGATAGTATCTCTGGAGAGGCAGGAATCGGGTCGTAAAGGGGCAAATTACGTGCGGCAGCATAAAGTTGGTGGTATTCCCTTTCCTTGCCGCGAAAACCGGCTTGAATGGCTGCTAATTGAATCGCCCAAGCCAAATTAGCCTGAAAGCAAAAAGCCCCATTTTCATAAGCCCAATCATGATATAAATCGAATGCCAGCATTGCCGGACAAATTACCTTCAAAGCAGGAGGTTTTTGAGCTGCAGCGTATAACTGAGTCATACCCTGATAGGAAAAACCATACATCCCCACCTTACCGTTACTACCGGGCAAATTAGCCGCCCAGTTAACAGTCTCGAAGCCATCTTCTACTTCTCGAGCGAATAGTTGAAAATCTCCTTGACTAGTGCCCATCCCCCGCACGTCTTGAACGACGACAATATAACCCCTAGCTGCGTACCAACTCGGATGGGCGTAAACTACGGTAGAGGCGATCGCCCTGCCATAAGGTTGTCGCATTAACAAAACCGGAAACTTCTTCGTAGTGCTATCTGGTCGGTAAATATCCGCATCCAGTCGCAGCCGATCGCTAGTTTCCATCGATGCCGAATATTTTTTTACTTCAAACATGACCCTGGTTGCCAAAAAACTAATTATCGGTGCGCCAAATTGCATCGGCAACCCGACAAACATCGTAAATTTCTGCTACATCGTGGACTCTAAGTATATCTACGCCCCCAGCGATCGCCCCGCAGCAAGCAGCCGCAGTACCCCAAACACGATGCTTCGGATCGCTGCGATCGAGAATGTGACCGATAAAACTTTTGCGAGACGGCCCTACTAAAGTGGGAACTTCGAGAGCATTAAGTTCGTCCAACCTTCTTAGCAGCTCTAAATTTTGTTCGTAGGTTTTAGCAAAACCGATACCCGGATCGATAATAATACGCGATTGCTTTACACCTCGCTCGATCGCCGTTTCAATTCTCTCTCGGGAAAATTTAATAATCTCTTCGATGAGATCGCGATAATCGGTCATTGTCTGCATATTTTGCGGAGTACCGCGAATGTGCATCAAAACTATCGGTGCTTTTAATTCGGCTACTACCGATAACATCTCTTTGTCGTAAGTAGCCCCAGAAATATCGTTAACTATATCGGCCCCTGCTTCTATTGCTTTTTTTGCCACACAAGCCCGGGTCGTGTCGATTGAAATTGGCACGTAAATATGTTGCGATCGCAATGCTTTGATGACTGGCACTACTCGCTTTAATTCTACTTCAACGCTAATTTCGCTAGCCCCGGGTCTTGTGGATTGCCCTCCTACATCAATAATATCGGCACCACCAACGATTAATTTTTTAGCTTGTGAGATTGCTGAATCTATATTGTTATATTCTCCCCCGTCGCTAAAACTATCGGGAGTAACGTTCAAAATCCCCATGAGATAAGTTCGTTCTCCCCAAAAAAAGGAATGTCCTCTGACGTGTAAAGTTGATTTAGCCATTAGTTGTTTGTGGGAAACTTATGTATTGTCCTCACCTCAGTTGACGGTGCAAGGGTTGGTAGTACCTAGATCGGAATTTTACTTTGTTATCTCAGGCTGTTGCCAACTTTAATGTTTTGCCCTGCCATTAGGGCAAAATCACTTTTTTTACCTTTGTAGTGGGTTTGTTCTAAACCTTTTTACCTAACCTCCTAATCGATAACTCGGTGCTGGTAAATGGAAATCCCTTTATCCTGCCAAACCAGCCGCGAAAAGAGGCGATCGCACCGATCCAAAGGGCAGTAACTAATAACTATTCATAATTTACAATACGAGCAAAACTGCCTGGTTCTAAACTTGCACCTCCGACGAGCACCCCATCAATTTCTGGTTGTGCCATAATTTCATCGATGTTATCTGGTTTGACAGATCCACCATATTGAATGGAAACATCTTTATTATCTAATTGAGAGCGAATTAAACCAATGACCCGATTTGCTTCGATTGCTTGGCAGGTTTCTCCCGTGCCGATCGCCCAAATTGGTTCGTATGCAATTACCAATCTTTTGGTATCTACATCTACTAGATCTTTTTGGATCTGTTGGCTGACTATTTTTTCTGTTTCGCCTCCATCTCTTTGGGTTTTTGTTTCTCCTACGCACAGAATCGGTACGATACCATATTTTTGTGCTGCTTTTAGTCTCTTATTAACTGTTTCATCTGTTTCTCCAAAGTATTGACGGCGTTCGCTGTGGCCGACAATAGCATAACTTACGCCGATTTCACTGAGCATTGTTCCAGATATTTCTCCGGTATATGCTCCGCTATCTTCCCAATGAATATTTTGCGCTCCCAAGTTAATTCGGCTACCATGTAAGTTTTTTGACATTAAAGCTAAACAGGTAAACGGAGAACATAAAACTACTTCTCTGTCTGCTGGGGTGTTATCGAGTTTTGATTTAAACGATTGCAAAAACTCTGTTGACTCCGTTTGAGTTTTATGCATTTTCCAGTTACCAGCAATGATAATTTTTCGCACAGCATTAACCAAGTTTACTTCAATAAATATTGCAAACTTCAGTTTATAGCTTTGAGGAGGTTAAGGGGAGGTTATAGTAAAAGATTTTTAAGCCAGTACTTTACCGTTGAGTCTGAGGAAGATTTATTTTGGAGTTGATTCTTCTAAATTATTACTTTTGACAGATGTATCTTCATCGATCGACCCTTGCGATTTCGCCGATGCTCTTTGACTTCTGACTTTTTCTAATTTTTGTTAAGTTTTATATAGATACGATGAATGTATATTTTAGTTTAATTTTGCAACGGAGTGTTATTTAATCTTAAAGATCGAGTTCGGCAACCTTGAGAAACATTTTAGGACTTAAGTCCCATTCAAAGATAGGTAGATAGTAGGATGCAGGCCAATCGATCCGATCCTTATAATGCCATTATTTACTAACAAAATTATTAAAGTATATATTCATTTTTCTTAAAATTAACTTGAAGCGGGTAAAGAACTGTGACTCAACAAGTATCGAATCGAGATACTAATTCCAATGACAATATTTCCAACTCCGCAGCCAATTCTGAGGATCTTGCTGGCTCTACTTCGAGTTTAGTCGGATCTCGCGGAGTAAAAGGTCTCTTGTTTGGCATCGCGATCGGTGTTTTAATAACTTTGGCAGGCTCTCGTTTGCTTTCAGAGGGTCGATCGAGCGAAAACACCAGTACTGAGCCGATCGCTACTTCTACTGTTAAACCAATTGCTGCTACGGTAACGGTTACTCAAGTAAATAATGCTTCTATTCCTCGCAGTTTGCAAGCCTCTGGCAGCGTTGCGGCGATCGAATTGATTCCGGTTCTCTCTCAAGCAACTGGATTACAAATTGAGAGTGTTTTAGCAGATAACGGCGATTTTGTCAAGAGCGGACAGGTTTTGGCAAGGTTGAACGATCGCACTTTGAGGGCGCAATTAGCAGGGGCGGAAGCGGATGTAGCGGCTGCTAGAGCTAGGTTACAGGAGTTATTGGCGGGAAATCGACCCGAAGAAATTGCCAGGGGCAGGCAGAATGTTAATTTTGCTAAAGCGGAGGTGGATCGCGCTAGTTCGGAATTGGATTTAGCTAGAAAAAGGGTCGAGCGCAATCAAAATTTAGAGGTAGAAGGGGCAATTACTCGCGATCGCCTTGATGAAGTTTTAAATCAAGAAAGGATTAGAAATGCCGATTTGCAAAAGGCGAGGGCTAATTTACTCGAAGCAGAACAGAGATTGGCAGAATTAGAAGCAGGGGCGCGATCGGAAGTAATTGCCAGATCTAGAGCTGAATTAGCAAGGGCAGAAGCTCAAATGCTGTTAGCTAGAGAACAGTTAAATAATACTACGATTGTCGCTCCGGTGAGCGGAACGATTGCCCGCAGAAATGCTAAAGTTGGCGATACTACTACTTCTTTTTCGCAAACTCCTCTTTTTGAAATAATTGAAGGGGGACGTTTGGAATTGCAGGTCAAAGTACCTGAAACTGAATTAAGTTCGATTAGTGTCGGCCAGCCAGTAAAAATTACTAGCGATGCTAATAGCAGTCTAAATTTAGTTGCGAAGGTTCGGGAAATTGACCCTATAGTAGATGCAGAATCCCGTTTGGCGACGGTTAAAGTGGATTTACCAGATAATTCCTCTTTGAAGCCGGGAATGTTCCTAAAAGCGGCAATTTTAACGGATACAACTCCAGGTTTGAGCGTTCCTGTTAGTGCGGTAATTCCCCAAGATGACAATAATGGAATCGTTTACATACTACAAAACGACGATACTGTCAAGGCTGCGACGGTAAAAATGGGGGAGATTTTGCCGAATAAAGAAGTTGAAATCCCGATCGGTTTGAAAGCGGGCGATCGCGTCGTGGTTAAGGGTGCGGGATACCTCAAAGATGGCGATCGAGTTAAATTAGTTGAGAATTAAGAGAAAATGTCTTTTCACGTATCGGCTTGGTCAATAAAAAACCCAGTTCCTACAATTATGTGCTTTTTGATTTTGGCCGTAGTAGGGATCGGATCTTTTTTCGGTTTGGGCATCGATAGCGCGCCGAATATCGATATTCCAGCGGTCACTGTAACTGTAACTCAAAGAGGTGCGGGGCCAGAAGAATTAGAATCGGAAGTAACTAAAAAGGTAGAAGATGCCGTAGCAGGTTTGGGAAATATCGACCAAATTATTTCTACGGTAAGCGATGGAACTTCGACCACGACAATTAATTTTATTTTGGGAACTGACACCGATCGAGCGACTAACGACGTTCGCGATGCAGTAGCACAGATCCGACAAGACTTACCCGAAGATATTAACGAACCGATCGTTAAAAGGGTCGAGTTCGCTGGCGGATCGATCGTGACTTATGCCGTATCTTCTGCCGATCGATCGGTGGAAGAATTGAGCGATTTAGTCGATCGCAAAATAAGTCGGGAGTTATTAAACGTCGAGGGGGTGGCCCAAATCGATCGGGAGGGAGGAGTTGACAGAGAGATAAGAGTGGATTTAGATCCGACTCGTTTACAAGCATACGGTATTACTGCTACTGAAGTTAACCAACAGATTCGCAATTTTAATATTAATTTACCTGGGGGACGCTCGGAAATTGGCGGTAACGAACAAAATATTAGAACTTTAGGCAGCGCGAAAACGGTCGCGGATCTGGGTAAGTTACCGATAGTATTAAGTAGTGGCAGTACAGTACTTCTAGAAAATTTGGGAACGGTTAAAGATGGTTTTGCTGAAGCGCGATCGGCGGCTTTTCTTAACGGTCAACCTGTAGTTGCTTTTTCGGTGAGAAGGAGTACGGGAAGTACTTTAGTAACTGTCGAAGAGGGTGTTAAAGAAAGAGTTAAGGAGTTGAGAAAAACTCTTCCTGAAGATATCAAATTAGATTTAATATTTACTCGAGCTGATGCGATCCGTGCTTCTTATCGGGGTACGATCGACGGTGTAATATTTGGCTGTGTTTTAACTGTAATTGTCGTCGGCATATTTTTGCGAGACTGGCGAGTTACTTTTATAGTTGGAATGGCTTTACCTTTATCGATCGTGCCTACTTTTTGGACGATGCAGGCCTTAAATTATACCCTCAACGGGATGACTCTTTTGGCTTTAGCTTTAGCGGTGGGTAATTTGGTAGATGATGCTATTTGTACCATCGAAAATATCGATCGCCATTTACAAATGGGTAAAAAACCCTATCAAGCTGCTATGGATGGGGCTAAGGAAATAGGTTTGGCAGTTGTTGCTACGACTGCGACAATTGTAGCGGTATTTTTGCCGGTTGCTTTTATGGGTGGCATTCCGGGGCAGTATTTTCAACCTTTTGGGGTAACTGTGGCGGTTTCTACCATGTTTTCTACTTTGGTAGCGACGACGATGACACCGATGTTGAGTGCTTATTTATTAAAGTCGAAACCGACTCACAAAGCATTCGATCGAGAAGAGTTAGAAACAACTTTAAACCCGAATATTAAAAGACCTTTACGCCCCTATCGGACTGTTTTAACCTGGGCACTCAGACACAGAATTACTACTTTAATTATTGCTGTAGCTTTCTTTATCGGCAGTTTACAGTTAGTTCCTTTTATTCCCAAAGGTTTATTTAATTCTGGCGATAGCGGATTGAGTACCGTTAACATCAGTTTACCTCCCGGATCGCAATTACAAGAAACTATCCAAGTCAGCGATCGACTCAATAATATTTTGCAAGATAATCCGGCAGTTAAAAGTGTTTTTGCCACCGCAGGAAGCGACGGAGCGATTAATTCTGGTACTGTTTACGTTAATTTAGTTCCCAAAAGCGATCGCGATATTTCTCAACAAGAATTTGAAAACCAAATGCGATCGAATTTCTTAGAAATACCTGGTGCGAGAGTTAGTTTTGCCAGTCGCGGTGCGGGAGGAAGTTCTAAAGACCTATCCTTAATTTTAAAAAGCGAAAATGCTGCAGCCTTAACTCGAGTCGCTAACGATTTAGAAGCACAAATGCGGGAAATACCTGGTTTAGTTGAAGTTACTTCTAGTATTAGTTTAGTTAAGCCAGAAATAATTATCGAACCCATCCCGGATCGTGCTAGCGATTTAGGTGTTTCGGTACAGTCAATTGCCCGTACTGCTTCTTTAGCTTCGATCGGCGATAACGAATCTAATTTAGCTAAATTTAACCTCAGCGATCGACAAATTCCTATTAGAGTGCAAATCGATCCTCAAGATCGTTCCAGTCTGGAAACTTTAAGGAATTTAAGAGTACCTAGTAACAACGGAAATTTAGTTCCTTTAAGTGCGGTGGCTAATATTCGTTTGGGTAGCGGCCCGGCAGAAATTAAACGATTCGATCGTCAGCGTCAGGTCAGTTTGGATGCTAATTTACAGGGTATTTCTTTGGGGGATGCGGTAGCTAAAGTTAGGGCTTTACCTGCTATGAATTTACCTCCTGATGTTCGAGAAGAACCTGCTGGAGATGCCAAAATTATGCGGGATGTTTTCGGACGTTTTGCTGGTGCTTTGGGTTTGGCAATATTATGTATTTATGCCATTCTCGTCTTGCTTTATAACAATTTCCTCTATCCTCTATGCATTCTGACGGCTTTACCTTTATCGGTTGGTGGTGCTTTATTAGGATTATTAGTTACTCAAAAAGAATTGGGTTTATTTGCTTTAATTGGAATTGTTTTATTGATGGGTTTGGTAACGAAAAATGCCATCCTTTTAGTAGATTTTACTTTGTCAGGAATTAAAGAAGAAAACAAACCACAATTTAAAGCATTAATCGATGCCGGAATGTCTCGTTTGCGACCAATTTTAATGACATCTTTTTCGACTATTGCCGGAATGTTACCGATCGCTTTGCAATGGGGTGCTGACGGGGAAGTTAGATCTCCAATGGCGATCGCTGTTATTGGCGGTTTTACTACTTCTACTTTGCTAACTTTAGTTGTAGTTCCGGTGATTTTTACTTACGTCGATAATTTTATTAATTGGTTGCGAAAATTGGTTACTAAAGAAGAGCGAAAAGATATTAAAAAAGCCGTTTTAACTAAATAGATATTAAATTTCGTTCCTTATAATAGCTGTAAGATATTATTTGTCTTACGGTTATTTTTTTATGAAAATTATTTGATAATTACAGTGCGATCGAATATTTTTAAGTCATTTTTTTTTGTAGCTTATGAACTTAACACCCGAAGAATTAGCAAAAGATCCGAATACTTCTCTAAATATATTAAAAGAACTAGCAAAAACTAGTAAAGATGAAGTTATTTTAGCTGCCATAGCAGAAAATCCTAATACAGATGCCGATTTATTAATCGAGTTATTTGAAAAATATCCTTATCAAGTTCTAAATAATCCTGCGATCGAGCTTATTTTATTAGAATATCCCGATTTATTTGAAAAGTTTTATTTAAAAGAAGAAGATTATTTTTTTGGAGAATTCAGAAAACCTTTAATATTTTTAGATTGGTTAGTTCGCAACAGCGATCGTATTTCTTTGTGGATAGGAGCTAATAATACGATACCTATATTTTATATAAAAAAATTAGTAAATAGTGATAATCATAAAGTACGTGAAGGAGTAGCTAGAAATGATAATACATCTATTTCTTGTTTAGAGAAATTAGCAAATGATAAAAACGATCGGGTGCGTGAAGGGGTCGCTTGTAATAAAAATACACCTATTTCTTTGTTAGAAAAATTAGCTAAGGATGAAACTTTTCAAGTACGTCAGTCTGTGGTTAATCATGAAAATACGCCCATTTTTTTGTTAGAAAAATTAGCAAATGATGAAAGCGATCGGGTACGTCAGTCTGTGGCTCAAAATGAAAATATATCAGTTTCCTTATTAAAAAAGTTAGCAAGCGATCGAATATATTCAGTACGAACGGCAGTAACTTTTAATAAAAATACACCAACTTCTGTGTTAGAAAAATTAGCAGAAGATGAATCTTATTATGTATGGCGTGAAGTAGCGTATCATAAAAATGCGCCAGTTTATTTATTAGAAAAATTAGCTAAAAATATCGAATTCGATCGGGAGCTAAAATATAATATAGGATACTGTATCGCTAGAAATCCAAATACACCAGTTCATTATTTACAGATGTTAGCCGAAGATGAATATGACTCAGTACGTGAAGGGGTTGCTAGCAATTCAAACGCACCTATTTCCTGTTTAGAAAAATTAGCTACTGACGAAAATTCCGATGTCCGCATAGCATTAGCTAGCAATTCAAATCCAAATCTACCAGTTGAGTTATTAGATAAATTAACGTCGGATGAAGACATTTATGTACGCATGGAATTAGCTACCAATCAAAATGCACCTATTGCTTGTTTAGAACAATTAGTAAATGATGAAAATTCTGATGTTCGTACTTATCTGGCTGAAAATATAAATATATCCAGTAATTGTTTAGAAAAATTAGCTACCGATCGAAACATTTATGTACGCAGTAAAGTAGCTAGTAATAAAAATACACCTATTAACTGTCTAGAAAAATTAGCAGAAGATCGATATTTTAACGTTCGTGCTGAAGTTGCTAGTAATTTAAATGCCCCAGTTTATTTATTAGAAAAATTAGCAAAAGATCCCGATCCAATTGTAAGAATTGAAGTAGCAAAAAATCCAAATAGATCGGCTTATTTATTAGAACAATTAGCAAAAGATCCCGATCCAATTGTAACTACTGAAATAGCAAAAAATCCAAACATTATCTTGCCTAAATAGAAAAAAAGGTGTAATCTAAGTTTGATGTGATATTATTGCCCTCATTTTGTCTAAAAATAGTTGAGGTATTTGAGCGATCGCCAGAGCTAAAAATAAATTTATTGTTAAAATCAGCCTAAAATCGAAAACCGATCGAACTTATGGGTAGTATTTGCGATCTTGCTATTACAAAATTTAAAGATCTGTATTTTTTTGCCAAAAAAAAGCCAAACTCTAGGCTACACTAGGGCCTGAATCCAGTACTTGGGGACACCGAGAATCTCGAACTCGTATGAGTTCCAAAAGCTTGTGGAGTCCGTGTCAGACCTGAGAAATTAGTTAAAGTAATTTTTCCGGCAAGAACGGTCTAAGAAGCAAGAACCCACCAAATCGATAAAAACCCAGTAGCAATACTTGCGTATTTGTGATGAGGGGGATGTCAGTTTGTGAGAAAATTGGTGAGTGAAAAACAAATTTGTTTGAGGAACTCGGGTTAAAAGCTAAGCTAAACACTTAGCCAAGTTATATAAAACAGCAACCCACCTCGATCGCTTTGTCAATTGAAGCGAGGATATTACAAGGAGAACACTCTTTAAGGAGCGGATATCTAATGTCTCATAGCGTTAAAATTTACGATACTTGTATTGGTTGTACTCAATGCGTTCGTGCTTGCCCTCTAGACGTACTAGAAATGGTACCCTGGGATGGATGTAAAGCTAGCCAAATTGCTTCTTCTCCTCGTACTGAAGATTGCATCGGTTGCAAACGTTGCGAAACTGCTTGTCCTACTGACTTTTTGAGCGTCCGTGTTTACCTCGGTGCTGAAACTACTCGCAGTATGGGTCTAGCATACTAAAAAAATACTAAGTATTTAAAGACAAAATTATATTTTTACGATCTGAGGGATATTTTTACTCCCTCTTTCATTTTTTTTAGGTTCGATCGCGATCGGATTTTATTTTTTTTCTTGTAACTTATTGGCAACTCGCAAAATTTGTCCGGCTAAAATAGCTGCACCGAAACCATTATCGATATTAACTACTCCAATACCAGTAGCGCAAGAATTGAGCATGGTTAATAAAGGAGCAACACCACCAAAATTAGTACCGTAACCGACACTTGTGGGAACTGCAATAACCGGACAATCAGCCATTCCAGCGACGACGCTAGGTAATGCTCCCTCCATTCCCGCTACTACAATTAAAACATCTGCGCGATCGATAACTTGACGGTTGCTTAAAAGACGGTGAATGCCAGCAACGCCAACATCCCAAAGTCTTTCTACCGCAAATCCGCACAGTCGAGCCGTTATAGCTGCCTCTTCAGCCACGGGTAAATCCGCCGTTCCGGCCGTGAGAATGGAAATATGACCCCCATACTTAACTGAAGGTTTTGAGTCCCCTAAAAGGCAAATTTTCGCTGTAGGATAATATTTCAAGTCCGGGATCTGGATTTTTAATTGTTCGTAAACATCAGCCTCAATTCTAGTAGCGATCGCTACAGTCGAACTTTTTGCCATGGTTAAAAATATTTTGGCGATTTGTTCCGGTGTTTTACCAGGCCCCCAAATAGCCTCGGGAAATCCAGTTCTTAACTGACGGTGACGATCGATTTTGGCAAAGTCTTCGATCGGCTCGAAGGCAAAATATTTGAGTTTTTCTAAAGCGCGATCGGGGCTAATTTCTCCTTTGGCAACGGCTTGAAGTAAAATTTGCAGTGCTTCTGGTTGGGTCATGTTGGTTTGGTGTCTCTCGATTATAATTACAAAGTTAGCTCTACAAATTTTTTTATGGCAGAAAAAAAAGAAGCTTTGCTAGAGCCAATCTTGCGCTGGATGCGACTTCAAAGGGTTATATCTAATATTCCTAAAAATTCTATCATTTTAGATATCGGCTGCGGCACTTCAGCTAGTTTTCTCAAAACTGTATCGCCGCAAATAAAACAAGGATTTGGGATAGATTTTAAAGTAGAAAATGCTATTTTTGATAACATAAAAACTACTCGATTGCACTTAGAAGATCGCTTACCTTTTGCCGATCGCAGTTTTGATATCGTGACGATGTTAGCAGTTCTCGAACATATCGAAAATGAAGCAAACATATTACAAGAAATCGATCGGGTTTTAGTTCCTGGTGGGAAATTAATTATTACAGTCCCTTCAACTATTGCTCGACCTGTTTTGGAATTTCTTGCTTATAAGTTAAAGATAGTTAGCGAAGCAGAAATAAGAGATCACAAACGATATTACGATCGCGCCAAACTCAGAAATGTTTTAATCGATTCGATCGGTTTCGAGCAATTTCATCATCAATATTTTCAGTTGGGAATGAATAATTTTTGTACTGCGGTAAAAAGGAGTGTTTAAATAATGTCTGTTAAACTTTCTGTAGTCATACCTTGTTATAACGAATTGGGCACGATCGGACAAGTTATCGAAGCTGTTAAAGCCTCTCCTGTAGAAAATTGCGAAATAATTATTGTCGATGATGGTTCGACTGATGGGACTCGAGAACTTTTAAAATCGAAAATAGAAAATCGGGTCGATCGGGTTATTTATCATCACAAAAATCAAGGAAAAGGTGCAGCTTTAAGGTCTGGTTTTACTGCAGCAACGGGAGATATAGTTATAGTTCAAGATGCCGATCTAGAATACGATCCTCAAGAATATCCCCGCGTTATCAATCCAATTATTAATAATAAAGCGGACGTGGTTTATGGCTCTAGATTTCTCGGCTCAGATCCTCACCGAGTTCTTTATTATTGGCACAGTGTTGGCAATGGTTTTCTGACAACTTTGTCTAACATGATGACTAATATTAATTTAACCGATATGGAGACTTGTTATAAGGCTTTTCGACGGGAAATAATTCAGGGTATTGAAATAGAAGAAAAACGTTTTGGCTTCGAACCAGAAATAACTGCTAAAGTAGCTAAACTTGGCTGTCGTATTTATGAGGTCGGTATTTCTTATTACGGTCGAACTTATAAAGAAGGTAAGAAAATTGGTTGGAAAGATGGATTTCAAGCTATTTTTTGCATTTTAAAATACAATCTTTTAAAATCAAAATAAGTCGTTTTAACGCTTCCAAATTACTAAAATAACTCCGCAAACAATCAATCCCAATCCGATCGCTCGACTCAGAGGAATATCTTCTTTAAAAAAGAAATAACCTAATAAAACTGAAAAAACATAAATCAAAGATACCGCAGGACTGGCAACGCTTAAATTACCCCGAGTTAGCAATAAAATGTAAAATACAGCTCCCAGTCCGTAACAAGTTAAACCTAATATTAATTCTGGAGTAAAAGCAATATTTAAAATTCGATCGAATATACTATTGCTAGAGATTTTTGCTAACTTTAACGCACCTAATTTTAAAAAAAATTGCCCCCCTGTACTAGCCAAAATAGCAATTAATAACAAATTAAGTTCTTTGAAATTCATGCGATCGCTTTTTCTTGAGATT
>CAYWIH010000019.1:0-46555 GCA_964458305.1 uncultured bacterium
TAAAACCTTAGCCTTCCAAGCTAATGATGGGGGTTCGATTCCCCCCACCCGCTTAAAGATATCGATTTAAGTAACAAATTCAACTTAAGCTACGTAGCGATCGTTATCTTCAACAAAATCCCGATAAATGTAAGGAGAGTCGGGATCTAGGGTAAGAATGTGTTTGATATTTCCTACCAAACCTCGACAAATAAAATCGAGAGGTAAATCGTTAGGATCGCGTCCGAAAGGCTCTTCAATCTCAGTTCCTATTTCGTTAATACTAAGTATAATTAGGCTGATAAATACCATTGCCGGCCCCGTCCACCAGTTTATTCCTTGTACTAAGCTGAAAGGTAATAATAAAAAATAAACTATCAGTAATATTTTAAAAACTATGGCATAGACGATCGGAACGGGAGTTTTAAGAATTCTTTCGCAAGCACCGAGAATATCTACCATTCTATCTACATCTGCTTGTAAAACTTCTAATTGAAAAACACTAAGTTTATTGCTTTTATATTGTTGTTGTAAATAATCCGTCAACCAAAAAGCAATTTCGAGGGGAGCATGATCTACTTCTTTTATCGTTCTATAGCGAGGTCTAGACATCAATTCAGCCAATTCTGGATGCATTTTTTCTCGCCGTAAATGATATTTCATTGCCACAGCAAAAGCAGGAACTAATAAAGCTGCAGCTCTTTTTTTGATTCTATCTCTTGGTTCGTGTTCGTCGACTTTAATCCAAATTCCGCGAACTAAATTACGAACCACATTTACCATTGCACCCCATTGTTTTCTTCCTTCCCAAAATCTTCCGTGAGCAGTATTAGTTCTAAAGGCCAATAAAAGACTGAGGACAAAATTGAGAGTTAAAGCTATTTTGGGTAAAGATTTAATATCGTTTATTTGTGAGAGTAAGCCATAATGACTAGCTAAAGAAACTAAAAAACCGTATATTCCGCAAAAAACGATCCAAGTTAAAACCCCTTGAAGAATCGTATTTTTAAGTAGTAAAATAACGTTTATTCCGTTTATATTCTCACCAGTATAAATGTTATATTTTTCTTGAAAAGATCTTGAATTTAAAATTTTTTTATTTGTCTGGGAAGAAATATCTTGGTTATCGTTGGATTTGGACATACTTAAGTTTTGGTTGAAGTTTAGCACCGATCGAGTCTCCTATCAATTTTATTTAATGCTTTCTAGATGGGAAGGGTGGGGGAGTGCTATAAAAAACCTCCAAGCTGAATATTTTAGAGAATTTTCGGATGCAGAATATAATCATTCTGTACTAATAATATGATATATTCTTTACAAAAATTTAAATAAATTTGATTTGTTTTATTGGCGATCGTAGGAAGCAAAATTGCTTTTAAAATCTAAAAAAAATCTTTTTTAGAGTAACCGGTTTTTTAACAAGAGTCTAGATCGCAAAAAAGGTAGTTACTTAATAGTTGATAATCGACAGCGATCGCAAACCAAAGTAGATTAAAGGTTTAAATAAAGATGTCAATAATCATCTGATGTCTTTATATCAATAATCCACTTTATTTATCAATTCAAAATAACTGTTTTTTGATATTCAAGTAAATTAGCAAAAACCCTTAACTCGATTTTATTTCGAGCTAATCGGATAAGTAAAATCACTCATACTATTTTTTTATATTCTAGTCTATAAACTCTAAAATCAAGGCCCGTACAAACTATAAAATTCAGAGATCGAAGTGGATTTATTTTAAATTTAAATCTAAGCTGGCAATTGAATAACCAAAAATTATTTTTTGAGGTTAAATTTTTTGAGAGCGACTATTTATTTAGCAAACAAAAGTACTAACAGCTCTGAAAAAATACGGATCGACGCGATCGAATTAGAAAAACTATACTTAAGTATATTATTTTGCCCGGAATTTAAACACCGGACAAAATAACTAGTCACTCAGAAAAATTATGCTTCATCGAGAGCGACAATTCCAGGTAGCTCTTTACCTTCTAGTAATTCGAGACTAGCACCACCACCGGTAGAAATATGACTCATTTTATCGGCAACACCAACTTTTTCCACAGCAGCTACAGAGTCACCACCACCGATAATAGTAGTCACACCATCTCCTGTGAGATCTGCTAAGCTATTTGCGATCGCTTCAGTACCAACAGCGAACTTGTCAAATTCAAAAACTCCCATCGGCCCGTTCCAAATAACAGCCTTACAATTAGATAAAGCATCTTGAAACTTTTTAACAGAATCAGGGCCGATATCTAAACCCATCCAACCATCTGGAATATTTTCGACTGCTACGGTATTAGAATTAGCATCGGGAGCAAAATTATCGGCAACTACCACATCAGTAGGTAAAAGAAGATCGACACCCTTTTCTTTAGCCTTAGCTTCTAAAGACTTAGCCAAATCTAACTTATCTTCTTCAACTAAAGACTTACCAACGCTCAAGCCTCGCGCTTTATAAAATGTAAAAATCATCCCGCCACCGATCAGCAATTTATCGCATTTGTCCAGTAAAGTGTCAATTACGCCAATTTTGCTCGAAACTTTAGAACCGCCAATAATAGCAGCCAAAGGACGTTGGGGATTCTCGATCGCGTTTTGAAGATATTTAAGTTCTTTTTCAATTAAATAGCCAGCAACGCTAGGGCTGAGATAATGAGTTACACCTTCAGTAGAAGCATGAGCGCGGTGAGCCGTACCAAAAGCATCGTTAACATATAAATCTGCATTAGCTGCTAATTTTTTGGCAAATTCTGCTTCATTCTTCTCTTCTTCTGCATGAAAACGCAGATTTTCTAACAAGATAACTTGGCCGTTTTCCATAGCTTTGACAGTTTCAGATACGGAATCGCCGACGCAATCATCGCAAATCTTAACATCTTGACCTAATAACTCCGAAAGCCTTTTAGCTACTGGAGTTAAGCGTAAATTGTCCTTGACTTGACCTTTGGGACGACCCATATGGCTGCAAGCAATAACTTTAGCACCTTTTTTAATTAAATCTTGAATCGTGGGCAATGCAGCACGAATTCTGGTATCGTCAGTAATGTTTAGATTTTCGTCTAAAGGTACGTTAAAATCAGCTCTGAGTAATACTCTTTTGCCTGCTAAATCTCCTTCTGATAAATTAGCTATAGTTTTTTTTGACACGTCTATTACCTCCTAATTGCTTTTTCTTGGAAATTATTAAATCGTTTTGTTGCTATATATCAAACTTCTAGATCGAATATTGAGATCTATTCAAGCTAGGAACAGTTTATTATAGCTCTCAAAGCAGATTGTAGCGGAGTAGACGTACCATAGGTAGGTCGTATTATGTTTAAAATAATTTTATTTCCTTTGGATCGAACTCGAGAATCTCGCGAAGCTGCCGAGGTGGCGATCGATCTGGTCAAAACTTACGATAGTAGTTTGATACTTTTGTCTGTGGTGGAAAACAATACAGATGACGATCTGATGGGTTCTCAAGAGGCTGTAGCTAAACTACTTCAAGAAGCTCGAGGGTTTTTTGCCGATCGAGGTATCAAAGCAGAAGTTATCGAAAGGGAAGGTATTCCTTCTTTTACTATTTGCGATGTGGCTGATGAAATTGGTGCTAACTTGATCGTGATGGGTTGTCGGGGTTTGGGTCTAACCTCCGAAGGAGTTTCTGACAGCGTTACTAATAAAGTAATCAATCTTTCTCCTTGTCCGGTTTTGGTCGTACCCTAAATTTTGAGTCAATAATTTCGATCGTCTGCTAAAGCTAAAAAAGTAATCTAACTTTTCGGCGACCGATTTTTGGCAGGCGATCGATACCTATTTGGTTGACAAAAATAGGCTCGTATTCAATGGCACTCTTTTCTAAGGATAAATCTTATATTGCTCGAGTTTTACTTGCTAAATTGAGGAGTTTTAAGAAAAAGTAAACGCAATCATATAAGTATCTCGAGTTGCAATTTGCTCCGAGCAACTGTAATATAAGCAAGTTAAAAGAAAATAGAGATAATGATTAGGATATAGGATAATTCGAGATTATGCTCGGATCTCGATCGAGGAAAATAATAAAATTAAGCAGCTTGAGGTTGTAATAATTCACCTAATTTTTCGATTCCTTTTTGTAAGTGTCTGGTGACTGTCATCGGGCTAATACCGATACGTTTGGCCGCTTCCTTACGAGGTAGATCCCTTAAAAAAACAAATTCGATCGCTGTTTTAGTTTTATCTTCTAATTGATTCATCGCACCTTGGAGTTGCAAACGATCCTCTTGTAATTTTTGTTGTGCGAAAGAACTCGGATCTGCTAAAGTATCTCCCAAAGCAATGGAACAGTCGATCGCTTGATTTACCATCGCATCTAAACTTAATAACATTCTATTTTGAACTGCTAACTGACATTCGTTCCAATCTTTAATCGAAACTCCAAGTTTAGCGGCAATTTCAGTATCTTTCGGCATTCTGCCTAAATCGGCGATTAATTCTTTACGAAACTTCTTCCCTTTGGTGTACATTTCCTGCAACCGACGGGGAATTTTCATAGTACTACCTTTATCTCTTAAATAATGGAGCATTTCCCCTCTAATATAAGGAATAGCAAAAGAACTAAAAGCTCGTCCTTGTGAAGGCTGAAAACGTTCGATCGCTCTAATTAAACCGATATAACCCAACTGTTCTAAATCTTCGTATGGTTCGGGACATTGTTTGCCGATCCGATGAGCTACTTGACGAACCAATCCGGTATTTAATTTAACAAGTTTATTTCTAGTTTTAATATCCCGATTGCGAGAGTAAATCATTAATAGTTCCATCGAACGATAACCATAACTTTTATTAGTCATAAAAAATATTTACCTCACCGCGAAAATATTTATTCAATCTAAAAAATATTCTCTTTCTCATGAAATTACTATACAATCGTTTATTTACTGATATATTTGGAGAGTACTTTTTCGTCCTAAGTGCAAACACGGGAAAAACCTACTGCCCAAACTACGGTTTGAAATTTTTTAGAGACCGAGCAAACCTCAAGGAATCGAAAGCTATATATACCGTGTGGAGAATTGGGAGTAAGAAATACGCTGTAGTATTTAAGTGGGTAAAATCTGAGGGTTGAGGAAATTTTTGATACTTAAACTGTGTCGATCGCTACTCTTGACAATTGCGATTTGTTCTGCATTCAGAAGCCAAGCAATTAATTTTAATTTTGGTAAAAATATAAATAATAACTATTGTCTTTTAAACTATCCTTCGACTAGCATAATAATTTCATGAGTAACACTAGTAATTTTCGTCAAGCAATTCAAGAAGCAAAAGGACAAGCTCTACTCGGGCCGAATGTAATACCTAAAGCACTACCTTATCTCGGTGGAGGATTAATTTTAACCGCACTGGGCACTTATGGCGGTTTGGGTGTCATCACCAGCAACCCCGGAATATTCATGCCTACTCTGATTGTCGCCTTCATTGCCGAGTTGGTTTTATTTTTTATTGCGAGCAGCATCGCAGAACAAGGTAATAATTCTACAGCTTTACCTTTACTGGCAGTTTACAGCCTGCTTTCTGGCTACACCCTCAGCGGTTTGATTTTCGTTGCTTTAAGTAACCCTGGCGTAGGTTTTCAAGGCATCGGTATTGCTGCATTAGGTTGTGGAATTACTTTTATTGTCGCTCGCAATATTGGTTCTAATCTTTCCGATGAAGACGGTTTAGCCCTCACTAAAACTATTGGTTTGGGGGTAATAGCTTTAGTAGTTGTAATGCTTTTACAGCTAGTTTTCTCTTTATTTGGTGTTTATACTCCTGGCTGGTTGGAAATTGCTATTTCTGGTTTCGGAGTGTTTATCTTTGCTGGTGCTGCTGTAGTAGATTTTTATATCCTACCCCGCAGCTACAATGACGAACAGTATTTATCTGCAGCTTTATCGATGTATTTAACTTACATCAACCTGTTCGTATTTATTTTGAGACTTTTAATTGCTCTCAACAGTAGCGACGAATAAAGTTTTCTCAGTCTAAATTAGATTGCTTCAGAGGTGTTGTTAAATAACACCTCTGTTTGGCAGATTCAAAACCAAACAAAAAACCTTAAAATAAAAAGTAATAAATTGCTAATACCACATAAAAAATATCTATGAGCGATCCTCAACCAACAGAAACTCCAAAAATAGAAGATCCTAAATTCGGCTTTAACGAATATTCAGAAAGACTAAATGGTAGAGCCGCAATGATAGGCTTTATTTTAACCTTGGCGATCGAATTTTTTACCGGTCAAGGTTTATTATCCTGGCTTGGTTTGCAGTAAATAAGAACAACTTGACCTCTTTCCGAGCGCAAGGTGTTGGGAAGAGGTTTTAACTGTAGCTTGGAAAGAGTAAAAATATATATCTGACGATCCGATCGGAACAAACAAAAAGATGAACGACTACAAACAACCCTTATATAGCTTTGTCCTTACTGTAGGATCGGTAGAAGCAGCAATCGGGAGTTTAAATCGAAGTTATAGTTTGTTTGCTTTTGGCTTAATAACAATATTCCTTGCTGGAGTAATCAGTTGGTGGCAAAAGCGATCGAGACAAACCAACTCTCGACAAAAACTTGCTAAGAGGTTTCTTTCTCCTGCACCCGATCGAGAACCTCTACCGAAACTAACTCGCAAAAAACAGAGTCGAATGTAACAACTCGGTGTTCTGCTGCATTCTTGTTCGATCTATTGCCAACTAGCCCAGTCTTGAGGTTTGAGAAATCTTTCGTATAATTCTGCTTCTGGAGTATTGGGTTCGGGTTGATAGCAATATTCCCAGCGTACTAAAGGCGGTAAAGACATCAAAATAGATTCGGTACGTCCGTTAGTTTGCAGCCCGAAAATAGTACCGCGATCGTACACCAAATTAAACTCTACATAACGTCCGCGACGATAAAGCTGGAAATTTCTTTGCCGATCGCCATATTCGATATTTCTTCTTCTTTCTACTATCGGAGTGTAAGCTGGTAAAAAAGAATTACCGCAATCATTAACAAATTGAAATAAGTCTTCCCAACTTCTCGGTTCTATTTCGCCAATTTCTTGGCTGTAATTAGCTGCTTTTCCTTCTGGATTGAATCCTCGATATAACTGGTTTGTACTTCCATCTTGATAGTCAAAGAATATTCCCCCTATACCGCGAGTTTCTTGACGATGTTTGAGATAAAAATATTCGTCGCACCAGCGTTTAAAGACAGGATAGTATTGGGAATTGTGGCGATCGCAGGCTTGTTTTAAAGTTTTGTGAAAATGACTTGCATCTTCTGCAAAAGGATAGTAAGGAGTCAAATCCGCACCGCCACCAAACCACCAAACGGGCCCGGCTTCAAAATAGCGATAATTGAGGTGTACTGTGGGAATGTAGGGACTTTTAGGATGCAATACCATTGAAGTTCCGGTGGCATAAAATCGGTGTCCTGCGGCTTCGGGACGTTGCTTTAAAATCGACGGTGGCAGTTTGTCGCCCCAGACTTCAGAGAAGTTGACTCCTCCTTGTTCTAGTAAATTGCCGTTCTGCATTACTCGCGATCGCCCTCCACCTCCCTCGGGACGTTCCCAACTATCTTCAATAAATTTACCGCCTCCATCTAGTTCTTCCAAACCCCTACAAATTCGATCTTGTAGTTGTTTCATAAACTGGCTTATTCTGGCTTGCGAGTCATTAGGTGGCGTTGCTAAAGTCGATTTTAGATTCGTTTTTAAATTGCTCATTTTGTTTATTTACCCCGATTCGGCGATTATCCCATCCCGATTATTTAGTTAATTTACCTCCATATTCAATCGAGATTTTATTAAGTTTTTTTAAGTTTATTTTCTTTTAAGATTTGTTTAATTATTATTTAATAGAACTGGGCTTTGAGACTTAAATAAACTGTTTAATATCAAATTTTACAGTAAAAAATCCCAGGCAACACAAATAAAAAAAGCTTTGAATTTTTATAAAATAACAAAATAGTCCGATCGCTATGAGGGAAGAGAGATCGTGATTTTTAATTTTTCCTCGAGATTAATTAAAGTTAGAGGGAGACTGATAGAGAAGTTTTCCCTATTCAAAACTTATCGTACCTTAAGTACGGCTTCAGTAGATGTTTTATGGCAAAAACTAATCGATTTAACAGACGTATCTTGGCATCCATTATTTTCTAGAACTAACGCCCCCTTTGGATTGATGGCCAAACCGGGTTTGATTTATAAAGTAGTAACTCGTTTAACTCCAATTCCGGTGAGAATTTTTGTCGAACAAGTTAGCCCCAAAGAAGTATTGAGCGTGAGAATTTTAACAATACCCGGAATTCAGCAAAAAATAACTTATCAAGTAGAATCGACACTTCGAGGGACTTACATATCATATTCTGTAACTCTAAGAGGTTGGTGGTCGCCTGTATTGTGGTGTTTGATAAAATCCCATTCAGCTAAAGTTGTCTCAGAATTAGCTAAAGTTGCCGAATCTAATCGAGTGAAGAAAAATAAATAGCGATCGCCTCCTTGATGTCATTAAGATTTATTAAACAGGAAATAGCGATCGTTTCCTTACTGCCGTTAAGATTTATTAAAGATAAATAACGATCGAACGTTAAAACTCGCGTGACACCGAGCAAGTAAAGGTATAAGGAATAATGCTCGATACTAAATCAGTTTTAGAAGCTTTGCGACCCGTACAAGATCCAGAACTACAAAAAAGTTTAGTGGACTTGAATATGATTCGGAACGTGGCAATTGATAACTCTAAGGTAAGCTTTACTTTGGTGCTAACTACTCCAGCTTGTCCTTTAAAAGAATTGATAATAGAAGACTGTCAGAAGGCTGTCAAACAGCTTCCCGGAGTAGAAGAGGTAGAAGTTAACCTGGATGCGGAAATACCCCAGCAAAAGTCAAATTTACCCGATCGCAAAGGAATAGATGGAGTTAAAAACATTGTTGCTATTTCTAGCGGTAAAGGGGGTGTAGGGAAAAGCACCGTCGCTGTTAACGTAGCGGTAGCATTAGCATTAGCCGGTTCGAAGGTTGGCTTGTTAGATGCTGATATTTACGGCCCCAACATTCCCACAATGTTAGGTTTGAGCGATGCAGAAGTAAAAGTTCGAGAAAATACTGGCAATCAAATTCTCGAACCTGCTTTTAATTATGGAGTAAAAATGGTATCGATGGGCTTTTTAATCGATCCGGATCAGCCAGTTGTTTGGCGCGGGCCGATGCTCAATGGTATTATTCGTCAATTTCTCTATCAAGTAAATTGGGGAGAATTAGACTATTTAATTGTAGATATGCCCCCAGGTACGGGAGACGCTCAATTAACTATGGCTCAAGCTGTACCTATGGCTGGTGCGGTTATCGTAACTACTCCACAAACAGTTTCTCTAATAGATGCTCGTCGCGGTTTAAAGATGTTCGAGCAGTTGCGGGTTAATGTTTTGGGCATAGTTGAAAACATGAGCTATTTCATTCCTCCAGATATGAGCGATCGCACTTACGATTTATTCGGATCTGGTGGCGGCCAAAAAACTTCTTCTGAATTAAATGTACCTCTTATAGGTTGCGTTCCTTTAGAGATTCCAGTCAGGGAAGGAGGAGATTCTGGCATACCTATTGTAGTTTCTCAGTCTGAGTCAGCTTCGGCTAAAGCCCTTACTGAAATTGCACGACAAATTGCGGCTAAAGTTTCTGTGGCTGCTTTGGCTTAATTTAGTTTATTTTAGTTGCACTTTCCCCTACTTTTATTTCTTTTTTAGTGGGGGATCGTTATACCAATTTAATTGTTATTTGATACAGATGAGAGGTCAGAGTTTTTTCTAGATGCTTGTATTTAGAAGATCAATTTTAAGACTCTGTTACGTCGCTTTTAAGCTAGTTTGACTAAAATTAAATTAATTTTCTTGTAGACAGTATTTGTAGCAATTATTTTGAAAAATGGTATTAGATACTTTTTCTGTTTAATATTGCTTGAAATCAGAAGTCATAAGATTAATTTTTAACGATCTGAAGATCGAGCGACAATCATTTTTTATAGCTATTATTTAATTTATCGTTGCAACATCTCCCGTTAGAGCAAACGATAAGACTATTTTTTTTAATTTTTAATTTTTTAGATCGAGCAGATTCTTTTTTTAATTGATAGTTTAAAACCCATAAAATACCAGCACTAAAAATTAACAAAATTCCGATACTTAATAAATGAATTGAATTAGTAAAAAAGCTTTTTGCAACACAAACACTTAAAATTGATAGCGTAGAAAACGGTAAAGATAATGCCAGTAAGGTTAAGCCCAAATCTAGATCGAATACTGGCAACTTTTTGGTAGATTTTAAAGAGCCTTCTTTTAACATATTTATAGAGTACATATGGGCGTAGGCTAAAAAGCTACAAGAACTTAAAGGAAATACCACCGCTAAAATCTTCATATCGATCGAATTGAGGGGCAAAACTGTTATTAGTAAGGCACTAAAGCATAATGCTATTCCGGCACGAAAAAATAATAAAGCAGCAATTTGAGATATTTGTTGGCGACTAAATTTAACGACTAAACCAATGAATAATAACATCAATGGTGTCATCATATTGCTCATGCGTTCGACAGCATCTCTCACGAAAAATGGTAGCGATTCTAAATTTAATCCGAAGCTTATTAATATTAAGCCTATAACGATCGCTAAATTTGTAGGCTGCTTGAATAAAGCTCCTAATAATATTTTAAAATTTAGATTAAAATGGCGCGAAGGTCTCTTTCTTAAACTACAATACCAATTCATAGCTAATAGATAAAGCAAGATAAGTACAAAAAATTTATTACCTAAATCTGCTAAAGCTGCCCAAGCTAAAGGCTCTTCACCAAGATATTCTAAAATATAGGGAAAACAAGATAAACCTGGGGCTAAAGAGGGCAATAACATCATCATCGTCCTTCCGCTAGGACTATTAATACTAAACCCTAATCTCGGTAACATAAACCGCGATAGCCCTAACATCATTAAGTTAAAACTTAAAGCTAGTATCGGTAAAAAGATTAAAGTAAATTGAATTTTAATTTGTAATATTGCTAGTAAAATAGTTGCGGGTAGTGCTGTATTAAAAATTAGCAGTTTTACCCCTTCTAAATGCTCTTTACGAGCAATATTATTTTTAAGTAAAGACCCAATCAATATAAGAAAAATAAATGATATAGTCTTATCTATAGCATCATTCATAAGATATTATTTTTCGCTTAAAGATATAATCGTTTGTTGTTTGAAAATATTCATTTAGATATCAATCTTTACTAGTGATTATTCTGCTTTTCATAAATTTACTTAAAAACCTAACTATTTTGTATTGACTTAAAAATCTATTCAATCCGCATAAACATCTAATTTAACTAGGATGTTTCCTTTCTATCAAACAATTTAAGCTTGTATGTAAAGTAAAAAAAAATCTTACATAAAAATATGATGAAAGAGATCTAAATTAGAGGAAAATTGAGCCAATTTAGGAAACAAAAAATTTTTTTTTTACGTGGAAAGCCGGAAATAAGATTTAATTCAAATAAACTTTATTATTTGGCACTTTATTTTGATTTAATAAGCTAATAGTGCTGTAATTAACAAAATTTTACTATTTTTTTTGTTATTTGACAAGGATAGTTGAGATTCAATTGTTTTTGATAGGATCGCTGCAATTTAAACAAGATGAAGTCCAATTTATACAATAAAAATACCAAGATATATCAATAAAGATCGAGATCTAAAGCAACTATAAAAAATTTTTTGAAGGTTCGTTTTCCTCAATAATTGTCTCATTAAGACAACCTCAATTTCAAAGCGATCGCAAAGATAATAAACGGATTTATGTTTAACTTCAAGAGCCGACAATAATACATGAAGATCGTAGCTCTTTTTCAATTTTGAAACTCGATGGCAAGAAACTTGTCAAAATACTTGACAAGTTTGGGGTATTAGCTGTTATTATATTTAATGTCATCACATTGGGGTGTCGCCAAGCGGTAAGGCAGCGGGTTTTGGTCTCGCCATTCCTAGGTTCGAATCCTAGCACCCCAGTTAAGAAAATAAAAACTGGACTGCTAAACTGGTTAAATAAAGATTCGATAGTAGTATAGGATATCTAAGATAAGTGAAATTGCATCTGATATTCTAAATGCTAGATTTTATTGTTAATTTGCCGAACAATAGCGGTTATATAGTTTCTTTAACCATACGCACTAGCGTATTTGCTATATTTGCGCTGGGATTAAATTTACAGTGGGGCTTTACTGGATTAATTAATTTCGGACACATCGCCTTTATGACGATCGGGGCTTATACCACCGTAATGCTAAGTTTAGCAGGAATACCCTTAATCATAGCCGTAATTGTTGGCGCGGCACTCGCAGCATTATTAGGTTTTTTAATCGGTACATCTACTTTAAGACTGCGAGAAGATTACTTAGCAATAGTGACTATCGGTGTTTCTGAATTAGTCCGTTTGATAGCCAATAACGAAGAATGGCTAACTAGGGGAGTACAGGGAGTAAGAAGATATCAAATTCCTTTTGTAGATTGGCAACCCAGTACGATAGGTAAAATAATCGCGATCGCAGTGTTAACCGGCCTGGGTATATTTGCACAATGGCAACTTTTACGAGGAATTAAACATCAGTTACGAGAATACCGCAGCAATAAAAACACCAGCAGCGATCGACTTAGAAACCCAATAACTTTAATCTTTTGGGGTGCGATCGCAACAGTTATTATTCTATTTGTCTATATTAACGGAACTATTTCCCTATACAATTATCACTATCAAGCCGGTTTAATGGTTTTAGTATTGTTAGTTTTGGCAGTAGTTTATTGGGGTTTAGAAATATTAGTCCGATCGCCTTGGGGAAGAGTAATTAAAGCAATCAGAGAAGACGAAGAAATTGCCAGAGCATTGGGTAAAAATGTATTTTGGTATAAATTACAAGCTTTTATGTTAGGAGGGGCGATCGCGGGGGTAGCAGGTTCGTTTTATGCTTGGCAACTTAATGCAGTTTATCCCAATAGCTTCGAACCGCTACAAACTTTTAATGCTTGGATAATCGTTGTTGTCGGTGGAGCGGGAAGCAACCCGGGTACAATATTAGGGGCAATTATTTTTTGGACTTACGATGCGCTGACTCGCTTTTTATTGCCGCAACTAGGTATCGATAACGCGCGTTTGAGTGCGTTGCGAATTATGATTATTGGTTTAATTTTGATGTTCCTAGTAATGTGGCGACCTCAAGGAATCTTAGGTAAAAAAGAAGAACTTACTTTAGGCAAGTAGTGGCGGTATATTAATGACGGAAAATATTTTACTTTCAGCTCAAAATCTATCTAAAAGTTTTGGCGGGATCGTAGCTGTTAACAATGCAACGATCGAGTTAAAATCGGGTAGTATTACTGGCTTGATCGGCCCTAACGGTGCGGGTAAAACTACTTTATTTAATTTGCTGGCGAATTTTTATCAATTGGATAAAGGACAGGTAATTTTCGATCGCCAACCGATTCATCAATTACCACCCCATAAAATAGCCCGTCGAGGAATGGTGAGAACTTTTCAAGTAGCGCGGGTTTTATCTCGACTTTCGGTTATAGAGAATATGTTATTAGCCCCGCAAAAACAAACTGGTGAAAATTTAATTAAAGTTTGGTTCGATCGCAAAACTATTAACAAACAAGAAAAAATCAATCGCGAAAAAGCAATGTCCGTACTGGAGTCGGTAGGATTAGCTAGTAAGGCTCGAGATTATGCTGGAGCTTTATCTGGAGGACAGCGCAAACTCTTAGAAATGGCTAGAGCTTTAATGAGCGAACCTAAATTAATTTTACTCGACGAACCCGCTGCTGGGGTCAACCCCACTCTGATCGAGCAAATTTGCGAACATATTCTTAATTGGAATCAGCAAGATATTTCTTTTTTAATTATCGAACACAATATGGATGTAATTATGTCTTTGTGCGATCGCATTTGGGTTTTGGCTGAAGGTAGTAATCTTGCTGATGGTACTCCCGAAGAAATTCAAAATAATCCCCGTGTTTTAGAGGCTTATTTGGGTCAGTAATTTTGCTTATTTTTCCATTCAATCTTTCGAAGTACTTACTTATATACCCTGAAATTAAGTTCGTAAGTATAATTAAATGAAATCTTTTATTGTGCTTGTCTTTTTCAGCTTTCTTTAAGTTTTTTAACTAAAATCTCAGTTAATTATCGGATAACTATTTTCCTCAAGTAAAAGTATAATTGAGTCATTCTAGATCGTCTGCCGCTCGTTCTTAATATTTAAGTATAATCTTTAGCTAATTAGCAAATTTATTTATGATGCTTGCCGAACAAAATCCATCTGATTCTACAAAAGATTCTACTACAATTTTATTAGACATTTTACAAGATGCTGGAATTCTTACTTCAGCTCAAATTCAAGTAGCCAGACAAGATCGCAAATATTTTAACTATTTAGACTTAGAAGAAGCCTTAATATTAAGAGGTTGGATCGATTCTAAAACTGTCTATTTTTTTCAAAAAAAATGGCCCGAAGAATTAAAACAAAAAATTAAAAAACCCTTGGGATATTATCTCACAGAATCGGGTTTGTTAACTGAAAATGACGTTAATGAGATAGTTCAAGAACAAAACAAACCTAACAACTCGCTACGATTTGGAGAAATAGCAATTCAAAAAGGTTTTCTCAAACAAAAAACTGTCGATTTTTTTATTAAAAACTTATTCGTTAACGGAGCAAAAATAACGAAAACTACTACTGTTTTTAACGAAATTGATTGCGATATTATTAAAAAGTATTTGCGAGGGATAACTGATTTTGAAGGTTCAAAATTAAGTCAGATGAAGCTTAAAGGGGTTAGCTTAAAAGGAGTTAACCTCAAAAAATCAGAAATTATCGCCGCCGATTTGAGAGAGATTAATTTAGCTAAAGCCATATTAAATGAAGCTAATTTAAGTAAAAGCAATCTCGAGCAAGCTTATTTAAGAAAAACTCAATTTAGATATGCTTGTTTGCAAGGAGCTAACCTTAAAGAGGCAGATCTAAAAGAAGCAGATTTTAGCGAAGCTAATTTAACAGCAGCTAATTTAGAAAATGCTTATATGATTAAAGCGAATTTAAAAGGTGCAAATCTAACTCGAGCTTTTTTACAAGGTGCTTTTCTCTACGGTTCTTATTACGATAAAAATACTGTTTTTTGTGAAGATTTCGATCCCGTTAAGGCGGGAATGATTTTAAAATAACGATCGAACTTGTTTAAACTTGAGTTACTAAAACAAAAGGTTGCACGATTAAAGTGCTAAATTTTTTATTGGGATTGATATTCCAAGCACCGAGTTGTTCTGAAGAGGGTTTTTGGATTAATCCTTGACTTATCCAATTTTGCACCACTCCAACGTTATCAGAAGCGATCGCAACTCCGACATCGACTAAATTTAACGACTCGTTAACTACAATTAAAGCATCTCTTTGGGCATGAGGCATTAAATCGCTCCACTCAATATCTGCTAATTCCTCTTCTAATTGGCTTTTTATCTCTTGCATTTTTTCAATTTTTTCTGATAATCTGCTTTAGTATATCTATTTTTAAGTTTATGACCCTAATTTTAACTAACGATGACGGTATCGATGCTCCCGGTATCCGCTCTTTACAAAAAGCTGTTAAAGATAAGGGTATTATAGTCGCTCCTAACCAACAATATTCTGGTTGCGGACATCAAGTTACAACAAGTAAACCCGTAAAAATTACAAAACGTAGCGATCGCCAGTATTCTGTAGATGGCACTCCCGCTGATTGTACTAGATTGGGGGTAACACAATTACAAAAAGATGTCAAGTGGGTGCTTTCGGGAATTAATGCTGGGGGAAACTTAGGGGTAGATACTTATATTTCCGGTACGGTTGCCGCAGTTAGAGAGGCTGCTATCTTAGGAATACCGGGAATTGCTATTTCTCATTGGATTAAGAAGCCTTTAGTGATAGATTGGGATCTAGCTGCCGATCGCACTGCTAAAGTATTGGCAAAATTATGGGATACTCCTTTAGCTCCTCATAGCTTCTGGAACGTTAATTTACCCCATTTACCTCCGGGCGCGCCAGAACCAGTAATAATATTTTGTAAAACTAGTATCGAGCCTCTAGAGATGAATTATAAAGTAGATGGCGATTTATATTCCTATCGCGGAGAATATGCCAAACGCGATCGCGCCCCAGGCACTGACGTAGATGTTTGTTTTTCAGGTAACATTGCTATAACGCAAATAAGTTTGTAAAACAGATTAAGATCGTGCGAATTTTAATTATGGGTGGCACTCGATTTATCGGTGTCTATTTAACTAAAGTATTGGTAGAAGCAGGCCACGAAGTTGTATTATTTAACCGCGGCAACAAACCCGCACCAGTAGCAGGAGTATCACAAATCCACGGCGATCGCAAAGATCCGGCTCAATTAAAGGAAAAGTTAGCAAACGAAAGTTTTGATGCTATTTTCGATAATAACGGGCGAGAATTAAGCGATACTCAACCTTTAGTTCAAATATTTAACGGTAAAGTCGAGCATTTTGTTTACGTTAGTTCGGCTGGTGTATATTTAAAATCCGATCTGATGCCTCACATTGAAGGCGATCGCGTCGATCCTAACAGCCGTCATCAAGGCAAACACCATACTGAAGATTATCTGGCAAAAAGCGGCATCCGGTGGACATCGATCCGTCCAGTATATATTTACGGGCCTCAAAATTATAACCCTCTCGAAGCTTGGTTTTTCGATCGCATTCTCAGAGATCGCCCCCTTCCTATCCCCGGAAACGGTTTACATATTACTCAAATGGGACACGTCGCCGACTTAGCCAAAGCAATGGTCGCAGTTTTAGGCAACGATCGAGCGGTCGGACAGATTTATAATATATCTGGCGATCGCTACGTAACTTTTGATGGTTTGGCTCGTTGTTGTGCTAAAGCCTGCGGAAAATCCCCAGAAGATTTAAAAATAGTTCATTACGACCCGAAAAAGTTTGATTTTGGCAAAAAGAAAGCGTTTCCTTTAAGATTGCAACATTTTTTTGCTGAAATAAATCAAGCGAAAACAGATTTAAACTGGAAGCCAGAATACGATCTATTATCTGGCTTGAAAGATTCTTTATCCAACGATTACTTAAAATCGAATCGTCAAGATGCTGAGGTTGATTTTTCCTTAGATGAAGAAATATTAGCAGCAACTTGAGGCCAAATGTAAATCATTCCCGAAATTAAAGTCAAGATTACAGCAAGCCAAAAGATAACCGAGGCGATTATATCCCAAGGAGAAGGTAAAGGAGCAATTAAAAGAGCGATCGCAACTATCTGAGTGACAGTTTTAAGTTTGCCCCAAATATTAGCCCCAGATATACTATTACTACCAGTTAAATTGGGGTTAACTCGCCACCCTGCGATCGCTAATTCTCTGGCTAAAACAAGGAAGACTCCCCAAGCGGGAACTTCCCCCAACTGAATCAATATTAGCAATACTCCCAAAATTAATAATTTATCGACTAAAGGATCGAGAAACTTGCCCAGATCGGTTACTTGCTTTAACTTACGAGCTAAATAACCATCTAACCAATCAGTGATAGCAACAATTAGAAAAATTGTCATTCCCAACCAACGGGATGTTGAAGTAGGATGCTCGAGCAAGTAGAAAATAAAAGGTAAACCAAACAGCCGAGATATTGTGATCCAGGTAGGTAAGTTCATTTTAAACTTAATAACAGTAAGATCTCGTAAAAGCCAGTCAAATTTGACAGCCAGAGAAGATGATTTTACTAAAAAAAATGAGAAAATCTTATGTATATCATAAAACCGAGCCGACAAAGTTCGATAATAAAAATGGTACGCTCTTTAGCAACTAGATATTACTAGATCGAACCAGATGTTAATCTATCTACTTCAATTATTGAAGCTCTCAGTTAAAGTTAAGATTAGTAAAATTAACTGGCAAAATAGTCCGTAATCAAATTTTAAATATAGAAATAATGGCAAATCAATACGATCGAACAGAAAACGATCGGGATCTAGGCGATTCGATCGAAAAAATGGCTTTTTTTTCGGGGTTATCAGAAGAGCATATAGAAAAAATTACAGATCGTACAGTTACTCGCACCCACCCAGCAAATCAAGTAATCCTATTAGAAAATGATTGGGGAGGATCGGTATATTTTATTTTAGAAGGGTGGGTAAAAATTCGTACCTACAATATAGATGGTAAAGAAGTAACCCTGAATATTATTGGTAAAGGAGAAGTATTCGGAGAAATGGCAGCAATAGACGAAAAGCCAAGATCTACCGATGCGATCACTTTAACACCAACAGTAATCAGCAGCATTCCGTCACAAGACTTTGTCAACCTAATCTACAGCGAACCAGTAGCGGGAGTACGTCTGGCGCAACTGATGGCAAAAAGACTGCGCCAAGTCAATCGCAGACTGAGATTGAGAGAAGCCGATAGCGTAGCCAGAGTAGCAGATACGATCGTATTTTTAGCAGACGGGCAGGGTAAAAAACAAGCAGACGGTAGCATAGAAATACCCAATTTACCCCATCGGGAATTAAGTGCAATTAGCGGCCTGGCTAGAGAAACAGTAACGAGAGTATTAACTAAACTAGAAAAGAGAGGATTAATTAAAAGAACCTCAGACGTGCTTTGTATTCCCGAACTGCAAGCCTTAGAAAAACTCATCGATTAATTATCAAGCCAAACAGCGATCGCCTTATGCCTTATTACGAAAATCCCCGATCTAACGAACAAGAAAATAATGAAAATGACCCATTAGATGAGGATCGTAATTGGGTAGATGAAGCCGAACCACAATACATAAGTCCTAAAACTGAAAAAAAGCCTCCTCTTGGGGTGCAAAAAAAAACTTTGGTTTTGGTAGAAACAGCCTTCCTATCTAGCGCGGCCAGTTTGATTTGGTTGGTAAATAGTTATCTTACCATTGCTCCAGTATTGAGAGTATTTTTTCCGATCCCGACAGCATTAATTTATCTGCGATGGGGAAAGCGGGCGGCGAATATGTCAGTATTGATTACGGGATTGTTATTGACAGTCTTAGTCGGGCCGACTCGCAGCATTCTATACGTGATTCCTTACGGTTTCATGGGAGTACAATTAGGTTTTATGTGGAAGCGACAAGCCGATTGGCTCTATTCAGTCACGATCGGAGCGATAATATTCACGATCGGGATCTTTTTTCGCGTCTGGTTGGTTTCGATCATGCTCGGAGAAGATATCTGGGTTTATGTAATTGGCAGGTTTACCGATTTAGCAGAATGGATATTTATGAGATTGGGATGGTTAGCAGTTCCCAGCATAACAGCAATCGAAGCAGTCGCGATCGCCATGATTCTCCTCAACAGTTTGATTTATTCTTTCGCAGTTCATGCTGTAGCTTTATTAATGATGGAAAGACTCGACAATCCCATTCCCGATCCTCCCTATTGGATACAAGTATTGTTAGGATACGAACCGAGAGAAAATGATTTACCCCGAAATCGAACTAAATGACGATCGAGGTTTATACTCAATTACCACAGGGTCGAGAATGGTTGGCACGATACCGAGGTAAAAAGCCGATCTTAGCTTGTATTTTAGGATTTACCGAGACGGGTTTGATTCGAGGGATTTCCGCAGCAGGAGCTACTCCAGAAGATCGTAAATATACCGCGATCGCCGATGGAGAATTTTTAATTAACGGTGCTTGCGATCGGCGAATTTATCCTTTACCCCCTTTAAACGTGGGAATCTCTCCAGTATTTATTACGCGATCGGTAGTTGAGGAACTGAAAATACCAGTATATTTATTCAATGCCGGCCTGCCTCAACCTCCGGCAGTAAAAGCGATCGATCTTGGCGGTATTGCCGCTAATTGTCTGAGTTCCGGGCAGGCTTTGCCGATTCAAACTGTCAAGCAGCTCTTTGCCATCTCTCAATCGTGGGGGGAAAAATTAGCCCGATCTGTTGCTTCTAGCTATATAATTATTGGCGAATGTGTGGTAGGAGGAACTACTACAGCACTAGGAATTTTAAGCGGTTTGGGAATCTCCGCACGAGGTAAAGTAAATAGTTCCCATCCTAGTTGCAACCATCGCCAAAAAGAGGCAATAGTGCAAGCAGGATTGAAAAATGCCGATTTATTGACTTTATTTCCACAAAAACTAGATCCGTTAGAATTAGTAGCTGCTGTAGGCGATCCGATGCAAATTGTTGCCGCAGGAATGGCGATCGCGGCTAGCCGCACCTCTGGTGTTATGTTAGCTGGAGGAACGCAAATGTTAGCTGTTTTTGCTTTAATGCGATCGATTAGTAAATTTTACGGCGAACCAGTTTGTTGGCCCAAAATTGTTGTCGGTACTACTCGCTGGGTAGCTAAAGATCCTACAGGAGACACTATCGGATTGGCAAAACTTCTTGGCAATGTTACTCTTTTAGCCTCTCAATTGAGTTTTGCTAATTCTAAGTATTCCCAACTACGAGCTTACGAAGCAGGATACGTCAAAGAAGGTGTGGGTGCGGGGGGGTGCGCGATCGCTTCCCATCTCTATCAAAATTGGACAGTGCCGCACTTAGTTGCTGCTGTCGAGGAATTAGTGGAACGCTATCAATAAGCGGTTCGATCGTCCATTTTTAACTGACAATCTCTTACTGGTGGATTCTACGGGCTAATAATTGTTCTTCTAAAGCAGCAATCCGATTGTATGCTGCTGTTAATTGAGCCGTGAGTCTTCTGATTTGTATTTCGGGTGAAATTGTTTGCTCGCTAGTGCGATCGAAATCGCTTTCCCAACCAGTTCCATCTAGTAATATATCTTTATGTTCCATTGCTGGGTTAGCTTTTTTTTGATGAGAGAGCGAGGAGTTATTCACCGAAGCAACAGATGCTAGTAGATCGGACTGTTGTTTTTGTTGTTCTTTTTCCGATACTATTCGATCGATTTGATGAGTTAGTTGCTCGATTATTTGCTGGAGAGTATCAAACTTTTGATTTAGTTCGATTATTTGCCTTTCAAGTGCATCCATAGAGTTATAGAGTTAGAAATTTTTCTAGCTGCTTCCTTTTTCATCCTACGAGAAATGCAAGGCTCACTTGTACTATATCCTGATTCATTTAACTTTTGCGTTCTTCATTTTTCTTCAAATCTTCTTTATTTTTTCTTTGGTTAAATAAAGGCAAAAAAATAAAAAGGTAATAATTGAATTATCTCTTAAATATTGTCTTGACAAATGTCCCTCGATCCAAATTAAAAACTTTAAATATTTTCAACTTATCCACGCAAACTGTTTACTTCTACTCCAGAAAAGACAAAATTATGCTAAGTCGTCGTTCGTTGTTGCTCGGTTCGGGTAGTTTAGCCTTAACTCAAATTTTATCTGGATGCAGCAGTCCTGAAAATGGTCTTAAAATAATTTTTCTCCAAGGTTCTATCCCCTTACAATTAATTAAAGAATTTAGGTCTATTTTAGAAAGAGAGAATCAAGTAGTCTTTAAAACGAAAGGAAAACTACAAGAATTATTTACTATCTTAGAAAAAAGTGCCGATCGAACCGATTTAAGACAAGCTAACATCAGCTTATTACCTTGGCAACAAGAAAGCAAAACTGTCGAAATCGACTTAATTACTTTGGGAGATTATTGGTTAAAATCGGCGATTCAAAATAATTTAATTCAACCTTTAGAATTAGAAAAACTGACGGGATGGGAAAATCTCCCGACTAGCTGTCAAAAACTAGTCAAACGCGATCGCGATGGAAAATTAGATGAAAATGGCTCGATTTGGGCTGCTCCTTATCGGTGGGGTACGACAGTTATTATCTATCGTGAAGAGGAATTTAAAAAGTTAGGTTGGACTCCTTCTGATTGGAGCGATTTATGGCGAGAAGAGCTGCAAGATCGCATTTCTTTATTAAACCAACCTCGCGAAGTAATTGGCTTGACTTTGAAAAAACTAGGCTACTCTTTTAATACTGAAGATTTAAGTAAAATACCCGACTTGAAATCGGAATTATCTAAATTACAAAAACAAGTTAAATTATACGATTCTATTAACTATTTACAACCTTTAATTGTTGGCGATACTTGGTTGGCTGTTGGTTGGTCTACCGATATTATTCCCCTATTAAAATCTATGCCTAATCTTAAAGCGATCGTTCCTCAATCTGGAACTGCTTTATTTGCCGATCTTTGGGTAAAATCGGCATTTTCGCAAGCAGATAAAAATTCTGTTATTCCGCGGTGGATAGATTTTTGTTGGCAGCTTCCACAAGCAAAACAAATTTCGATTTTAACTAATGCTTCTTCTCCGATCGTTGCCGATCGAGCGAGCCAAGCTATTCGTAGTAATTCTTTGCTATCAGCAAATCGAGAGCTTCTTGACAAGAGCGAATTTATTTATCCTTTACCAGAATCGAGCGCGAAGCAATATCAAGATTTTTGGCAGGAAATGAGAAAATAGGTGATAAATTACGATCTATTTTTTGGCAGATTTAGAGATAAAAATAATCCAACTTAATAGTCCGATCGAAATAGTTCCGATCAGGGATTGTATTGGATAAGTAATAGCGATCGCAATAAAAACCCATAAACCTAAAATGCTCAATAAAGATAATCCCCAAAGAGCAATTTTTTTCCGAGGAGTTAACCAAGACTTTGAGGATTTTTTATAGTAATTTATTTCGCCAAAAGATAAAGGAGATGATGAAGAAAATTGTGCTTTTGCTTTTGGTTTAGTAATTGGTTTGCGATCGCTGTAATTAGAGCTATTTTTCTTAACTTTAACAAAATTGTCACTAGTACGGACGGCAGGAGGAAGCTCGTTCGGAACAATTTGATTGAAGTCTAATGCTCGATCGCTATCGCACCAAGGACAATCATTTAAATGGTTGTCGTATTTATGTTGTGGATTTTTTTTACAGGTTAATAATTCGGCTTCGGCCTTTTGTAATGCTTGTTGCCAAACGATCGCGTTGGGACGAGCTGAAGGGTGAGAATGGCCTTTTTCAAAACAGCTAATAAATAATTCTTGTAACTGGGGATGGAGATGTTTGAAAGGGGGTGTTTGTGCTGGTGGAGAGAGGAATATTTTCCTTTTACCGTAGGGAAAATGACCCAAACGAATTGGTCTTGTCCGCTCTCTTGCTTCGTCCGTACTTACAAAGATACTATCGTAAGGGTGAACCCCTGCCATCAATAATTTAAATATTAATATTCCCAAACCAAATAAATCTTGTTGCGGCGTTCTATGTACTTTTGTTAAATTTTTTCCCTGTAATTCTGGAGGTGTAAATTCTGGGTTACTAGTACTGCAGTAATAGATCGCATTTTTAGCTAAATTACAAACTTGAAACGAGTCGGTATTTATTATGACGATCGAGCCGTTTTCTTTGACTAAAATATTCGATTCGTTTACATCACCAATCACATAACCTTTAGCGTGGATCGCGCGAAAAGCTGCGGCTAAATTAATTGCAGCGCGATAGGGTTTATGACTTTTAAAATCGAAATTTTCGCAACTGGGATCTTTAAACTTTTTATGGTTAAGAGAATTTTTTTGATAATATCTCTCGATCGAGATCGCGTTTTTTATTTTTGGCATTAAATAGCCGACTATTTGTTGATTGTTATTTTTGGGGGCGAGCAGATCTACAGGCCAAGCTATAGCAATATCTACATCAGGATAAGAATTGTTTTCGGGAGGATCGGCTAGCATCAATTCTAATTTTTCCGAACCAATACCGATACGCTTGTTAGAATGATATACTTTTGCTACCAATGAAGGTGTTTCTAGCACTTGATATATTTTTCCTTTTCCTTCTCGTTTCAATTCTTGACCGAGAGTGATTAATTGTCGTTCGCCTAGGCGTTTTAGTTGCTTCATTATGCTAGTCCCTTCGCCGCCACTACTACCCTTCTTTACTAATTATGGCTTTTTGCTCGCCTTGAGGTCATCCAATTAGCCGATCTATTTTCGACCTCTTGCTGAGTTTGATGTGTTTCTGTTTCAAGCATCTGGGCTATTTCTGTCAATAACCGATCTTGCTCTTGTTTTATTTGTTCGAGTCTTTCTAATATTTCGGCTATTCTTTGCTGTCGATCGCTTTTATTACCAATCTTGGTTAATTTTAATTTATTTTGACTACTATTTGGCGGCCAAATCTGATAACCTATATTTTGACAGCTTATTATTGTAAGATTGACCGTTTTTTTGATTAATTTTTGAGGAATTTTAAAAATAAATATCCAAATTGATTTTATTAATGTTGTAACGGCTTCAAACAAACCAAAAATTAAAAAAACGACGAAAATAAAAATAATTAAACCCCAGATGGGGTGGCTTACCAACCATAAAAATATTGGATGTTCGTTCAGCCAATTTTTAATTGTCGAATCGATCGCGCTCTCCAGAGCTTTTTTGGTTAGATCGTTGACATTATCGCTTATTTGTGATGTTCGATCGAGGGTGGTTGTTATAGCGCGATCGCTGGCTTCTGAGAGACTATTTTTGACTTTTTCGGTTGTTTCGAAGTAGTAATCGATTGTTGTCTCTCGAGCGTCTTTGAAAAAGTCTAAACCTTGACTAATTCGATCGGATATCGTCATCGGCAACATAGTTAAATTATTTTTATTTTACTTGCTACCTATAAATTTACCTAAAACAAACCTCACTTTCTTTTTTACTATTCAATCTTTGTTTAAATGGGTTTTAATCAATTTTTGAGCAGCTTCGCTCGCAAATCGTATTCTAGTTTATCTTGCCAAACAAATAAAATAACGCCAATAAAAATCGTTTTTATATAATTTTGGCTTTTGATTTTTAAAAATTAAAAATTACCACCGTCGATCGAGCGATCGATAGTGGTAGCGATCGAAAAGAGTGTAATATTATCTAAAAAATAGGTTTAATAAACGGTGAAAATTATTCTTTAGCACCACTTTCTTTTTTAGCCGCGCGCAAACCAGTAGTCATGCGTTTGAGGTTCAGACCGAACTCTTGGCCGCCCCACCAAGTACCAACTCGATTTTCATCCCAAGAAGTTGAAAGAACGCCGTAGCTCAATCCTACCACTCCCAGACCAAAACAACCCATACTAACTAATACTACTGCGGTTGTGGGCAATTTAAACCACTGATTGGTGACAATTAGATAAGAAACAAAAAAGGACGATACTCCTAAAGCTGTGGGAATGCCTGAAAATAAAGCCATGCGTCGTATCATTCTTTTGCTGACAGCATCGGGGATCGCACTAGATCTGAGTTTGCTTGTCGAGGATTTTTTTGAATTTTGTCCTTCGACTGGTGCTGTTTTTGGAGTTTTTTTCTTTTTTTGCTGGGGTTCGAATGGCAATCTATCCCTTGAAGGTTCCGAAGACATAAGCAATAATTATATTTTTAACGACGAATTCCCAGACGACCGATTAAAGTTTGGTAACGTTGGGGATCTCCTTTTTGAATATAAGCTAATAAACGCTTGCGACGGCCGATCATTTTCAACAATCCTTTTCGAGAAGAATGATCTTTTTTGTTAACCTTGAGGTGTTGGGTAAGTTGCTCGATTCTTTTGGTGAGCATGGCTACTTGCAGATCTGCCGAACCCGTATCGGTTTCGTGTACTTGGTATTCGGTCATTAATTCTTGTTTTTGTTGTTGTGTTAATGCCATCTGAAATTCAATCGATAAAATAAATTTTACAAACTCTTATTATACCACAGAACTTTCTATTTGAAACAGTTAAGTTGAGATCTATCTCTAAGATACATCTTTTTGTAGATGATAAATGCTCGGACTAATGAATCAATAAAAGAACGAGCAAAATTAGAGAATCGATTATGCCTCAATTAAAGAAAGAAAAAATAATTGAAGATATCAAACAAGTAAAAGAATCTGGTTCGGTAAGAGCAGAAAAAATCAAAGAAATTATTAAAGCGGCCGTATCTGATTCTGCTTCAGAAATTAAGGAAGGAAGCAAGGAAATTCGAACCTTAGTTAGGGATGCGATCGCTACCGTTATAGAAAGTTTACAAGAAAAAAAAGAAGATATCAAGGAAGATGTGACTGCTTCGATCGAAGGAGCAGTTGAAGGAATAACTCTAGCCAAGCGCAAAGCGATCTCAAAAAGCCGATCGCAAATCGAACAATTACAAGCACAAATAGATGCTGAAGAGGAGCAATTAGAAAAAGAAGTAAATTTAGCCTTAGAGGATATTAAAGAAACTGGCAAAGATCGATCGCTTGAAATTAAAGAAGCGGTAAATTCAGCAATAGAAACGATTAAAAATTCTGAAGAAGTAGCTTTGCTAAAAAAACGTTCGGCTCAGTTACAAGCCCAATTAGCAATCGTACAAGCTAATTTAGCCGATCGCTATGGTGACGATGTAAAACATTATATAGATCGGGCTAAAACTTGGTACGAAAAAGCTAAAGAAGATCCCGAAGAATTTAGCGAATCTATCCAGATCGAACGGCAAAATTTTGAAAATAAATTAGGGCAAGTTGGGACTGCAGTTGCTAAAAAAGAACGGCAAATTAGGCAACTTTTGCAAGAACTTTGGCAATCTATTAACGAGATATTTCGCGACAATAAAAATAGTATAGATAAAAAGTAATCGATAGTAATTCTCCCAGACTAAATTAATTACCTGGGAGATCTTAAGCAAAGAGACTAAATCATAAATAATCGAACAAATTTAGGCGTTAACGCTTTCAGATTGCTTGGATAAAATCCAAAGAGCGTGAATTATACCTGGAACGAAGCCAATTAAAGTTAGAACGATATTAATAATTAAAGCGGTGCTAACCCCAACGGTTAAAAATACTCCTACAGGGGGGAAAACGATACAAAAAATTAATTGCAGTAGTTTCATTTGTTTATATTTCTTTTCTTTGTGTTTGTTTTTTTCCTATTGTTTATATCTTTCCAGGAATTCAAGCAATCAACTTCTACCTTAAGAAAGATTATGACAAAAAGCTTTTTTTTTACAATTAATACAGAAATTACAAAACAATTTTTGTTAGCAGTTTCTGTAATTTAAGTTAACAAAAATAGTTAAGAAAAATTAAGGAGAAATCATGTTAGGAACATTTTTAACATTGTTAGCGACAGCCTTGAGCTTATTAGTAGTAGATATTATTTTTCCAGGAGTCAATTTGGCATCTTTTGTTTCAGCATTAATTGCTGCAGCAGGAATAGGTTTTGTCAACGCTACAATTAAACCTGTAATCTCAGTGCTATCCCTACCGCTAAACCTGCTCAGTTTGGGAGCATTTTCTTTAGTAGTTAATGGATTTTGTTTTTGGCTAGCTTCTGTTTTAGTGCCCGGATTTAGAGTAGCAGGATTGTTATCCTTTATTATCGGGCCGGTAATTTTATCTTTTGTAAATACATTTTTAACTAGATACTTTGCCGAAAAATATCCAGATATTTATCCTAGTATTGGCGGAAGACAAACTACCCAGCAACAATAATTTCAACCAACAACAAAATTTAAGATCGATCGATTGTTAACTCGTCTCTTCTGATGTTGCTAGAGGAGATGAGATTTATTATTAAGAACCTCTTCGATCGAGCCATTGTTGTAAAATTATCGCAGCAGCGACGCGATCGATCGCCCCTTTATCCCGACTAGAATAGCGTTTGCTGCGTTTTAAACGTTCTTCAGCCTCTACGGAAGTCAAACGTTCGTCAACGTACTCTACGGGCAATTCTAGAGCTTTAGAAATTCTGCGAGCAAATTTCCTGACTTGTCGAGCTTGAAATCCCTCAGTACCGTTCATAGAATAGGGTAATCCGACAACTAAGATCTCAACTTGTCTTTCTATAACAATTTTTTTTAATTCTTCTAGATCGCGATCGAAATTGGTGCGATAAATAGTAGTTAACCCTGTAGCGATCCAACCTAAACCATCGCACCCGGCTACTCCGAGGCGTTTTTTACCGACATCCAATCCCAAAGCTGATATTTTTTTTGCCATTTAATCGGAAAGGCGATCTCGATCTAGCTCGTCTGTTTCGATCTTTTCAGAATTTTGCGACTGAGACTGAACATTAGAACTATCTCGATCGACAGCACTCTTGTGAGGTTTTACTTTATAATCCTCTTTGGAAAAAGAGATCCGACTGGGTATGGGAGTGCGCGCGGGTTGCAAACTTTTCAAAACTTCCGACCATTGTAAAGATTCTAGAGGTTTTGGTTCTTTTAGTTTGTGCCATACCGAACGAGACATCAATAAATTACATTCGACAATCGTCGCTCCTAATTGTTCGAGATATTGGTGGCGATTTGGTTGATAGTCAGTAGAACTTACTTGCAAAGATTGAGGTGGTAAACCTTTAAGCAATCGGGCCATTTTTGCCAGTAGTTTGGGATAGAGCCATTCATAACCAGGATGAATTGTCAATTCTCCGATATGGGGGAAAGAGCCATCTTCACAAGCCTCTAGTTTGAAGTATCCGATCGCCTCTTTGCGTTGAGGTTCGAAGACGTAGCCTTGACTTATCGTACTATTGGTAAAAAATTCTTTAACTCGTTCGAGACAATCATCGACCAAAGTAGTTTTAAAATCTTGAATTTGAAGGTCGAAAACTTCTCGCAAAGCATGATGAGGGATCGAAGCGCAGTGTAACTTATAGAGAATTTGAGCGTCTAAATTGCTCACACCGAGTAGATTTGGTAAATCTACCGTTCGATTTGCTAGTTCGGCAATTAACTCCGGTGCGATCGCCCAATAAGTTACTTGTGCGAGGGGATGAAAGCCATTTTGTCGGTACAGAGCTAGAGTTTTTTTCTCGTGAATATTAACCTCTGACAACCAAGTTCTCGCTTGGAAGATATTGCCGAAACAATGTCGTAACAACATCGAACCGATATCTTTATCTTGAGGCGATTCTAATTCTATTGCTGTAGTTCTCTCGTCTTCTATCGTCCTTTCTACTTGCCAAGTCGTGCCAGATTTATTAAATGGAGATACCTGAATCAAACCGCGCAAGCGATTTTTTTCCCTAGCCACATAAACGTGAAAATGGTGCTCGAAGGGGTTGGGAAACCAACTCAGAAATTTTAGCAATCCATACCAACTGCGGACTTGTTTTAATTGCCGTAAAAAGGTTATCGAGCAATTTTCCCCGTCATTTTCACAAATCGAGACTGCCAAACTTTCGATCGCCTCTAGGTCGCGATATTGTACTGGACGAATTGCTATTTTTGTTTTTTTTGGGGTAGATGTAGTCATGTCAGCACCAATACCATCAGCCGCGCCACAACAAATATACTGTCGATCGAGTAGGAAGGGGGCACTTTATCACCTACTGCCACTATCTTAACTATTTTCTTGTCCTTGCACCTTGACAAATTGGATATTTATAATTATTTTTCTAACTTTATTCTTCAAATTCCTGCAAATCTCCTTAAAGAGATTTTTATTTTTTCTCGGTCGAAGCTTTTAAAGATCTGTAAACTATTAAGGAATCTACTGTGCGAAAAGATAAAGAATTATATTTATTACCTTGGGAGGGCTATTATCTTGAATACGAATACAATTGTCAAAATTGAGAAGTGGCTGTTATTGGGTCACATTTTAATGCTGGTTTTCGGTCTGGCAGGATTGTTAATTGTCTTGCCCAACCCAGATTTGATCCTCAATCTCTCAGCGATCGGCAAAAAAGCCTTTGCTTGGTCGATGGCAGGAGGCGGTGCGGTTTATATGATTTTGGGTACGGTAGCAGTAGCTATTTTTGCTTACCGCACGATCGGAATTTGGCATTGGCTTACTTTTATGATCCCGGCCGTTGGGATTTCGTTAGGTAGCGAATTGTTAGGTACTGGAACGGGATTTCCTTTCGGACACTATCACTATTTGGGCGGTTTGGGCATCAAAATTGCCGAGCGAGTTCCTTTTACCATACCTTTATCCTGGTTTTACGTGGGTTTTAGCGGTTATATCATTGCCTTAGTAGGACTTAAAAAGGCGGGATTAAACAAATGGCTGAGTGAAATTGGTGCGATCGCTTTAGGGGCGATTATTTTAACTTCTTGGGACTTCGCTCTCGATCCTGCCATGAGTCAGACAGCCGTACCTTTTTGGATTTGGGAACAACCCGGTGCTTTTTTCGGAATGCCCTACCAGAACTTTGCTGGTTGGCTGGCAACTGGGACGATATTTATGAGCGTAGCAACTTTGTTGTGGAAAGTTAAACCCCTAACTTTACCCGAAAGTCAAGAACTAGGTTTGCCCTTAGCAGTGTATTTTAGTAATTTCGCTTTCGGCGCGATCATTAGTTTAGAAGCAGGAATTTATTTACCAGTATTTTTAGGAACGTTATTGGGAGTAGTTCCGATTACGATTCTCTATTTCATGGCAAAAATTCAAGGAGTCGAAAATTCGATCGAGTCTTTACCAGAAGAAGATAAACCAAAACTTGCTGGAGCGTTACGCAAGTGAGTTGGCAGATTCCAGAAATTATCGCTTTTATTTCCTCGGCAATATTAGTATTTCAGGGAACGGCTTTTTTCATTCTTCTTTCTCGGCTACTTAAAGGAGCTTTTCGTCGTCCTCCTTTAATGCCATTATCTGCCACGCCAGAACTATTGGGAACTGCCAGCGTGGTAGTTCCCACTCTCAACGAAGCCGATCGCATCGGCCCTTGTTTGGCTGGTTTGACCCAACAAAGTTACGAAGTCAGGGAAATTATAGTTGTCGATAGTAATTCTACCGACGGGACTCCCGAACTGGTAAAAGCAGCAGCGATTAAAGATCCTCGTTTTCGTTTGATTAATGACGATCCCTTACCTCGAGGCTGGGTAGGTCGTCCTTGGGCTTTACATACTGGTTTTTTATCGAGTTCTTCGAGCAGCAAATGGATTTTAGGAATTGATGCCGATACTCAACCCGTGCCCGGTTTAGTTGCTAGCCTGATAAATGCAGCTGAAACGGGGGGCTACGATCTAGTTTCCCTTTCGCCTCAGTTCCTGCTTAAATACCCTCTAGAATGGTGCTTGCAGCCAGCCTTATTAATGACTTTGCTCTATCGGTTTCCTTCTGCTGGGGTAGACTCGGCAACCCCGGAAAGGGTAATGGCTAACGGACAGTGTTTTTTGTCTCGCCGCGATGTTTTGGAGCAATTAGGCGGTTATCAAAGCGCGGCTAACTCTTTTTGCGATGACGTAACTTTAGCCCGCCGTGCCGCAGCAGAGGGCTTTAAAGTCGGCTTTTTTGACGGTGCTAAAGTATTGAAAGTAAGAATGTACGAAGGAGCAGCAGAAACTTGGCGAGAATGGGGGCGATCGCTCGATCTTAAAGATGCCGCAACCCCCGCTCAAATCTGGGGAGATTTGTGGTTGTTGCTCAGCACTCAAGGTTTACCCCTTCCTATGTCCTTGTTGTTAGGCTGCTGTGTGTTATGGGGTTACGACTCGATAACTACTCTTGCCGCAACCGGACTGAATATTTTCTTGCTAATAATTAGAATAGGAATGTTGTTAGCGATCGCGCCTTGCTACGATCGCTCTTCAAAATCTTCTGGTTTTAGTTGGCTATTTTGGTTTTCTCCTCTAGCAGATCCGATCGCTGTTTGGCGGATTTTCTTGTCTGCTAGTCGAAGACCCAAACAATGGCGAGGAAGACTTTATCATTTACAGCCAACAACCGAGCGATAAGGATTTTTTAATTGACTTTTTTTCAATCAACCCTTTCTAGTTGCCAGAGAATTTGATTTCCTTCTCGTCTGACGCGGGATACGACCCAGTTACGCCAAGACCAGTGGTCTCCTCTGCTGGTGACGGCACTAGCATTTATATCCATTAAATCGGCTAGTTCGGAGCTGCTAATCAAGTAGCCCTTACTAGCTATTTCGTCTGCGATACGTAAGGTTTCAATCAAATTGTTCAATTGAGTAACTCTGACTTCACGGGGTAGTTGTACTTCTTCGATCGCACTTGCGGATGATTCAATCATAGTTTTATTGGAATTAACATTATGAAATTGGGTTTCTTTGTTAATTATCGTCCTTCTATTGGCTAAATCCGATAATCCTGTTATTGAGATTTTATTGATTCGTGCGATAACTTCAGAGCCAACAGATGAAGGAATTTGTTTCAATGCTGGAGTAGAACCACTCGCATAAGCTCTGGCAATTTCATCGCAACGTTCGTTACCTGCGTTGCCACTATGTCCTCGGACGTGTTTCCATTGAATTAGTTTAGAATTTAATCGATCGAGTATTTGCCATAAATCTTGATTGACGACTGGTTTTCCTGCAGCAGTCCGCCAATTTTTCTTTTTCCAACCATGAATCCATTGAGTAACGCCTTTTTTTAAGTATTCGCTATCAGTGTAAAGGGTAATTGGTTCTTTTTGCCCGTATTCAGCAAAAAATTTTAGCGCGCCGATCGCTGCAGACATCTCCATGCGATTGTTAGTTGTTTTTGCTTCTGCTCGGCCCATTTCGGCACTCGATCCGTCGCTAAAATATACCACTATCCCCCAACCCCCCGGGCCGGGATTGCCTCTGCAAGCTCCGTCAGTATAGATACTAGAAATTTTCATACAGTGGTGCGATCGCCCTTGATTTTTTCTTATTGCTTAATATTACAACCATAAATAGCAAAAATATTTTACCCTATAAATCGAGCCGAACGATCGAATACATATGTCCTATCAACCTCTGCATCATAAATATCGTCCCCAAACTTTTGCAGAATTAGTCGGTCAAGGGGCGATCGCCACTACTTTAACTAATGCTGTTGAAAGCGATCGCATTGCTTGTGCCTATTTATTTGCGGGGCCTAGAGGTACGGGTAAAACCTCTTCAGCTCGCATTTTAGCCAAATCTCTCAATTGTCTCGCAGCAGATCGTCCTACGGCCTCTCCTTGCGGAGTTTGCGAAGTATGTCGGGCGATCGCGGTTGGTTCGGCAATGGATGTCATTGAAATAGACGCGGCTAGTAATACTGGAGTAGATAACATCAGAGACATTATCGAACGCTCTCAGTTTGCTCCGGTAAGGTGCCGTTATAAAGTATATGCGATCGACGAGTGTCATATGCTTTCGACTGCTGCTTTTAATGCTTTGCTCAAAACTTTGGAAGAACCGCCTCCGAGGGTGGTTTTTATCCTCGCTACTACCGATCCCCAAAGAGTTTTGCCGACGATTGTCTCTCGTACCCAACGCTTCGATTTTCGCCGCATTCCCCTGGCTGAGATGGTAACTCACCTCGGTAAAATTGCAGGATTAGAAAAAATTAAGATCGACTCGGAAGCTCTTACTTTAGTAGCACAAATTGCTAATGGCGGACTCAGAGACGCTCAAAGTCTTTTGGATCAGTTAAGTTTGCTTTCGGGCCAGATCGATAGCGATCGAGTTTGGGACTTGGTGGGGGCTGTTTCGGAAATAGATTTATTGGCAATGCTGCAAAGCATTCGCTCGAACCAAACAGATTTACTATTAAAGCAGTGTCGGAATATAATCGATCGGGGTCGAGAACCGATAATAGTTTTACAAAATTTAGCTAATTTTTATCTCAATCTGGCGATCGCCAAAACATCCCCTCAAAGTAGGGATCTGGTTGCGGTTACTACTTCTACTTGGGAACAGTTAATCTTAGAAGCTCAAAACTGGTCGCTTGAAAATATATTTAACGCTCAAAAAATCCTTAAAGATAGTGAATTTCAAATTAAAAATAGCAATGTTTCCCGTTTGTGGTTGGAAATAACTTTATTAAGCTTGTTACCCTCGATCGATAATAATGGCGATCGCGAAGTTCAAACTTTGACAAAAATTCCTGCGAAACTCGCGGGATCTCAAAGCGAAAATGGTTTTAATCCGACTGAACCTCAACGGAAAAACCGGACACCACCGACTCAAAAAAATGGTTCAGCCCCGACTAAAAATAATTTCGCGCCAATTTCTTCAAGCAGCGATTCTTTACCAGAAATTTGGCAGCAAGTTACTGAAAAAATTCAATTAGGTTATACTAAAACGCTGGCACAAAAATATTGTCAATTGACTGCTTTCGCTGAAAATTTAGCGAAAATCAAAATTACAACTAAAAAATTGTACGATCAACTTTATCCGAGAATTGACGGTGTTGAAGCTGCTTTTGAGGAATGTTTCGCTACGAAAGTCAAAGTAACTTTAGAAGTTTCAGCAAGTCCCAATTCTGTGCCTGATGCTAAAAAAACTCAAAGTACAACTTCTCTAGATCGTAATCAAAAAAACGATCTCAACAAAACCTCCACTTTACCACCAAAAAAAAATTCTCTCCCCAACCAAGCAAAGAAAACACCAATTAATACCAGCACAAAATTAACAGAAAAACAATTCCATAGCGAAAATCAAGAGCGCGATTCTTCACTGGATCTCTCCGAAGTTGCCGATCGATTTGCCAATATTTTTCAAGGTGAAATTATTGATTTAGAAGATATTCTAGAAGAATATTCGCCAGCTGAAACTGCTAAATCCTTTGCCGTTCCAGAACAAAACTTGTCTAATCTCTCCAATGTCGATCGGATCGAAATTATCAGAAATGTCCGACCTGAAAATGATGAAGATTTTTGAGCTTTTTGGCGATTGTAGAGGATTTCTAAACAAGATAAAAATAAGTTTAAACTTTCAGAAATCCTTTTAATATTTGAGTATTTTTTTAGTGGAGATAATCGTTAGAATCTGCTTTTTGAATAGCTTGTTTGATCGTATCTAGATCGATATAAGAGTCAGCATAATTAATGAGACTGTCGCTAGTCATGGCTCGCAAACTAACGACTTCGACTCTAACTCCTTGATAGCTGACGGCATTAACTGCATAAGCTAAATCTCCGTCTCCACTTACTAAAATAGCCGTATCGTAGCAGCCAACTAAAGTCATCATATCTACGGCTATTTCTACGTCTAGATCTGCTTTTTTAGAGCCGTCTGGTAACTGAGTTAGTTCTTTTGTCACTACCCGATAACCGTTGCGACGCATCCACAGTAAAAAACTTTGTTGTTTTTCGTTAGTGGGATCTACTCCAGTGTAAAAGAAAGCTCTTAATAATCTAGCATCGCTAGTTAAAGAACGCAGCAATCTAGTGTAATTAATTTCAATACCTAGTTGTAAAGCGGCATAAAACAAGTTAGCACCGTCAATAAAAACTGCAACTCTACCTCGATTTAAACTATTAAAAGTTTCAATGTTATTGGTACGAACATCAAAGCGATCTCTTTGAGCAAATTCTCTGTGAACTTTTGTTCGATCGCGACTGTTGTTAGCTAAAAGGTCCCAATAAGAAGCTTTATTCATTTTCGAACCGTGCATTATTCTATCTCTCCAGATTATTGGTTTTTTCAGGTTTTTTGTTTTAAGGTTTAAGTAAAATTTGTAAAGCTACATTAAGTAACTGCTCGACTGAGATAAACCGCGACTTTAAAACATTGGATTTATATTGAAGCTAAAGGGAAAAAATGAAGATCTCATGAAGGTGTCAAAGATAATACATTATCTATAATTTTAAGACTATTCAAAAAGAGTAATTTTTACTTTAGGCCAGTACAATAACCAAAAAATCATTTTCTCTTTAATAGCTAAATCGATCGATCTCCTCAAATTTTTAGCTTTTTTTGGCTCGCGTTAAGTAACATTATTTTAAGTATTATTTAGCATCATTTAAAATAACGTTATTTTTTTGAGACGACAATCCAAATTAATCGCTAAAATTTATAAATTGTTAACAAAAGTTTATCAATTGTAAAGATCGATTCTTATCTTAAATTGAAGAAACTAAGATTGACAAACAGCAATAATTGACTGGCAATCCAGAAATAACTAATTTTTTTTAAGGAGAAAAATCCAATTTATATTTAAAATCGTTACACTTAATAGGATAACATCTAAAGATAGAGGAATATCATACTTCTTTAGATGTATAGTTTTTTTAGATCGACTTTATTTTTTAGAGAGCGAGTTTTTTCAAGACAATTGAGGGTGCGACTCAATAACTCCGGCCCGAGGATCGGCTTAGTAAGATAATCGTCTGCTCCAGCAGAAAAAATCTGCTGTCTGATAGAAGCATCGGTAATATCTGTAAGTAATAATACAGGTAGTTTAACTCTGTGAAAATCTTTGCGTACAATTTGACACAACTCCAAGCCGCTTGTTGCAGACATTGTGACATTTAAGATCAGTAAATCTGGGCAATTAGCCGGAAAAGTTGCGCGAAATTCGCCAGCATCTCTAAAACTAGTTATCTCTACGCCCCAAGGTTGGAGAAAATTGGTGACTTCTCGTAATATTGCCGGATCTTCATCAAAGATTGTTACTTTAGCGTAAGGTGCTAGGGCGAAAGCTCGATTTAACTCCTGACGGATCGAGCCGACTAACTCAGATAAATGCTCTTTTTGTTGATAATTAAGAGATTTACTGTTGTGAAAAATTTCTTCAATAATTCTTGCTCGATCGCTGGCTTGAAATAAATTAAAAATTCCCAAACTACCGACTAATTTATGGGCGAAATCCCGTGCTTCTCGTTGTAATTTTGTTTCGAGGCAATTTTTAAAAGATAGATCGATCGCGCGTTCGATCGGAGTTAATCGTTCGTTAAATTTAGCTTGAAGGTGTTGCCAGAGGCTAGTAGTAACGGCGACAGAGGGGCGATCGCAATTGAGATCTTGCTGTTTGGGTTTGGATTTGTTGTTAAATGTTTCGTGGGTCTTGAGACGATAACCGACACCATAAACTGTTTCGATCGGATCGCCAGCACCAGCATTTTTAAGTTTCAGCCGCAAACCTTTAACGTGAGCGGTGACGGTATCTTCTGAAGGACAAACTTCAAACGACCAGATCCGATCTAAAATCATACTGCGGCTGAAGACGCGATGGGGGTTGCGTAAAAATAACTCTAAGATACTATACTCTTTAGGAGTTAAACGGAGCAATTTGCCTCGATTGCTAACTTCCATTGTATTGGGGTTTAAATTTAATTTGCCCCAAGTTAAAACCGGAGGTAATAGAGCGACTCCGCGACGCAATAAAGCCCTCATTCTGGCTAATAATTCTTCTAGGTCGAAGGGTTTGGTAATATAATCGTCAGCTCCAGCATCCAGACCTATTACTTTTTTGTTGGTAGTATCGATAGCGGTGATTAAAATAACAGGAGTTCTAATGCGTTGCGATCGCAGTTGCCGACAAAGAGCGATGCCGTCGAGCTTGGGTAAAATTATGTCTAACAGAATTAAATCGTAACTAAAAGCCTCAATTAATTCCCAACCTATTTGGCCGTCGGCAGCGACATCGACTACATATTCTCGATCCGTTAAAGCTTGTTTTAGCTTCTGAGCTACTAGCTCGTCATCTTCGATTAATAAAATCTTCACGATCGACAATGCTGTTAATAAAAGTATAACCAGGCTGCTAAAGTGAGGGAGCAGAACAATATTTAATTTAGCTTTGCTGGCCGTCGGTAAATATTAATTTTGTTGTAAATATAAATCTTGCCAGCGACTATAAAATTATTAATTACAGTTAGGTAATAAATTTGCCAAAATTTTGTGATTACAAGTTTGCTAAAACAAACTCAAACAAAATTCCATTAAAAAATAAATCTAGGGGCGATCGCAGCGCAGGATCTGGCTTTAATTGGCAAATTAATACAACAAAGATCGAATTAAAATTATGCTCAATCCCAATTTGGATGAAATTGAACTAAGCAAAGAAGAATATCAACGCTATTCCCGTCATATTATTTTGCCGGAGGTGGGCTTAGAAGGGCAAAAACGCCTCAAAGCGGCTAGCGTTGTTTGTATCGGTACGGGGGGACTCGGTTCGCCTCTGTTATTGTATTTAGCAGCAGCAGGAATCGGCAGGATCGGTATTGTCGATTTTGATATTGTCGATAGCTCTAATTTACAACGTCAAATCATTCACGGTACTTCTTGGGTCGATAAACCGAAAATAGAATCGGCGAAAAATCGCATTTTAGAGATCAATCCTTCTTGTCAGGTAGATCTTTACGAAACTCGTTTGAGTTCGGAAAACGCCCTAGAAATTCTCGAACCTTACGATGTTGTTGTCGACGGTACTGATAATTTCCCAACTCGCTATCTGACTAACGATGCTTGCGTACTATTAAATAAACCTAACGTTTACGGTTCTATTTTCCGTTTTGAAGGTCAGACAACTGTATTTAACTATGAAGGGGGGCCGAATTATCGCGATTTGTTCCCCGAACCACCACCACCAGGAATGGTACCTTCTTGCGCGGAAGGCGGTGTTTTAGGAGTGCTTTGCGGCATTATCGGTACGATTCAAGCAACCGAGACGATTAAAATAATTCTTGGCAAACCCAATACTCTCAGCGGCAGATTGTTGATTTACAATGCCCTGGATATGACTTTCCGAGAATTGAAGTTAAGACCTAACCCAATACGTCCGGTAATTGAAAAACTGATCGATTACGAACAATTCTGCGGTATCCCTCAAGCTAAAGCACAGGAGGCTAAAGAGCAAATGGAATTATCAGAAATGACTGTCACCGAGTTAAAGCAATTACTCGATAGTGATGCTGACGATTACGTTCTCATTGACGTTCGCAACCCCAACGAATACGAAATTGCTAAAATTCCGGGGGCGGTTTTAGTTCCTTTACCAGATATTGAAAATGGTTCTGGTGTCGAGAAGGTTCAAAGTATGCTCAACGGCCATCGTTTGATCGCTCATTGTAAAAAAGGCGGTCGATCGGCTAAAGCTTTAGGTATCCTCAAGCAAGCTGGTATTGAGGGTATCAATGTTAAAGGCGGTATTACTGCTTGGTCTCAAGAGGTAGATCCTTCCGTACCGGAATATTAATTTTAAGCTTGGCTACTCTTCTATTTATTACCTGGAGGGTAGTCAAACAATATTTTTCCGGCTAATTATTTTCTGGTTTTTGGTTTCTAGCAACATAAAATAATTTAAAACATAGCTTAATAATTGAGGTGTTTAAAGCCTAATTATCTTAACAAGCTTATTTTGTTATTTTGGATCGACTGTTAATAGTTTAATAGAGAGATAAAAATGAGCCAAACAAAGCGATCGGATTATCCACAAAACGAACAAATTAAAAAACATTACGAAAAATCTGCCAAAAGTTATAATAAGTCTTGGCAACATTCATCAGATTTTGTGAGAGCATTAAGTAAAAAATCTCTTGAGTGTTTAGAGTTAAAATCTCTAGATAAATTTGTTGATATCTGTTGCGGAACGGGACTTTTTACTAAAGAAATTTGCGATTTAGCAGGATTAGTTAATCCAGTCTTATGCGTAGATACTTCAGCAGAAATGCTAGAAAAATTGCCTAATAGTCCTTTGTTAAAGCCTATATTGATGGATGCTAATGATTTTATAGCTATCCCTGAAAAATACGATAAAATACTTATAAAACACGCGATACATATGATTAATAATAGGGAATTATTTTTGAAAAAATTATTCTCTCGATTAAACGATCGGGGGATCTTTTTGTTAATAATAATGTCTCCTCAAATGGAATATCCGTTGTTCGAAGCAGCCTACGAAAGATTTAATCGATCTCCACCTAATCCAGAAAAGATAGCTCAATTAGTTCAAACTCCAGGATTTAAAACTAAAATTGAGCCTTTTACTTATCCGATAACTATCGAAAAAAATAAGTATTTTCAAATGCTTAAAGATCGCTTTTTGAGTTTTCTTTATAGTTTTACCGATCGGGAAATTCAAATCGGCATAGAAGAACTAAAACAAAAATACGAGAACGAAGAAATTATTAGTTTACAAGAAAAATATGTATTCATTATAGCTAAGAAATAAAAGTTTTCTGTTCTTAATTTATACTTAGAAAACGATCGCCCTGGCAGAAATTTAAATTGCATCGAGTTTTTTTCAATAATGGGAAAATAAGATCCTAGTAAAAATCGATGTTAAGAAATATTTTGATATTCTAGCCATCGGTACATAAATATGATATGTAATCGAGCTAAATTTGACTGAGTTCAAGCTAGACGATCGAGATATTTAAATCTAAAAAGACAGTTAATGCTCTAATATCCTATAAGTTGATATTTGTTTGATTTACGGCATTAACTAATGTTAAATATAAAAATCGATCGCGCTATTCGTTTAATTTCACTTGCTTTAGTTCCTGCTGGAATGATAGTCGGAACGTTAGTTAATTCTCCTGTTAAAGCTCACCACCCAGGAGGATACGAAGAGGAAGATAAAAATTTTCGCAGCAATGATTTTGATGTTTGTCTGAGACAATTGCTGCGGACTAGAATACCAGAAAAAGAAGCGGGAGATGCTTGTGCTAGAGCTTTAGAACCTACGGAGTTATCTAGTTGTGTCGAGCAAGTATATAATCAAACTCCTGTAGGGTCTCGCAACGCTCTTCAAAATTGCTTTCAAGTCAGACGACCTCTTGAATTATCTACTTGTGTGGTAGATATTTATGACGAACAAAAAAAGATCGAGGATATTGAAATTAATGCTTTAATATCTTATTCTAATTTGACTTTAGATTTTTGTCGTCGCAGTCTTTTACCGCAACGCTATTCTGAGTGTGTCGTCGCTTTGAGTCGCGATCTCAGTGAAATTTCTCCACCAGAAGCGATGGAAATTTGTATTAGTGCTGAAGCTTATCCAGAGAGTTTATTTCCAACTGCGATCGAGTAGTATTTTATCCTAAAAGCTTAATTAAGGTCGCAGGGCGATCGACCGATCTATATTATCTGCTCTGCGATTTTGTTTTTTTTAGAAATAATTTTAATGGAATTGACGTAGGTTATATAAGTTATTTTACCGATCGATTTAACTATTTGTCTCGATTAAAATAGAGCATATATTTTAACTATTTTTGCCATCTTAAAAATGAAAATAAGTCATAAATTAACTGGGGGTTTTTTAGCTATTGCTTTTCTTTTAGGTTCGATCGGTTTTATTACTGCATCTTTAAGTTATAAAGTGGAAATGAATACTAAAAGGGTTGTTAAAGACGAGGTTGGTGATAGCAAAAATCATATTTTACTCGGTAATAATTTACAAGAATTACGCTTTAAAATTATTGAAATATGGATTTTAAGGCAGCACGATCGCTCGATCGAATCTCAAAAAAAAGAAATCGATCGAATATTGGAAGAAAGCTTTAGTGCTTTGAATTTTAATATCAACAAACACGAAAATATTTTAAAAGATTTTAAAAAAATATCTAGTCAGGATAACACAGATATTAAAACAATCGAGGATGCAATTCGAGAAATCGAACAAAGCGTTCAAATCAAAGAAAAGTTAGAGATAATAAAAACTAAAAACGAAAGATATTTTAAATTATTAGACGATCGAAAAATAGCAGAAGCATATCAGTTACAATCGACGGAATTAATTCCGTACTTAAACGATCTAATTTCTGATTCAATTGAGGAGCATAGCGAATCTTATTTAGAAGAGTTAAATGAAAAAATAAATTATATTCTCAAAGAACTAAGAGGCAATAGAAATATTATTTACTCCTCTACTTTTATTGCTTTAATAATATCTTTAATTTTAGGAAAATATTTATCTAAATCCATTTCTCAACCCATCAATCGATTAAGAAAAGCAGCATTAGAAGTAGGAGAAGGTGATTTAAACAATCGAGTAAATATTACAACTAAAGATGAAATAGGAGAATTAGCAATCTGTTTCGATCTGATGGTGGAAGGATTGAAAGAAACTACCGTATCTAAGTTTTATTTAGATAAAATTTTAGCTTCGATGCTCGACAGTTTGATAGTAGTAGATTTAGACGGAACTATTCAAACAGTAAATCACGCTACTTGCCATCTTTTAGGATACTCTAAAAAAGAATTAATCGGTCAAAAATTGGATCGAGTTTTAATGTATGATTCTTTATCTTTTCAAGATTTAATCGAAAGAGGTTTTTTAGAAAATTACGAAACAGAATATATCACAAAAACCGCCAAACAAATCCCAGTTATCTTTTCTAGTTCCTTTATTTATAATAAATCTAATTCTCCTTGTGGAATAGTTTGCGTAGCTAAAGATATTAGCGAACAATACGCCACACAAAAAGCACTAAAAGCAAGCGAAGAAAGATATGCTTTAGTATCTCGAGCCACTAACGACGGATTGTGGGATTGGAATTTCCATTCTAACGAAATTTATTATTCTCCTCGTTGGAAATATTTATTAGGTTATGAAAATTTAGAAATTGAACCAACTCCAAAAGAGTGGTTCGATCGAGTCCATCCCGACTATTTAGAAATACTCGATCGCGCAATTAAAAGCAAAGAACCTAATTTTAAAATTAGCTATCCTATCAAGCACAAAAATGGCAATTATCGCTGGATGCTTTGTCATGGAATTAAAGTTAAAGACGAGGGAGGAAAAATATATCGCATCGCGGGATCGCAAACAGATATTACCGAAGCTAAATTAGCAGAAGAAAAATTAGTTTATCAAGCGACTCACGATAAGCTTACGGGATTGCCAAATCGAGCTTATTTCCAACAAGAATTACAACAATCGATCGAACTTACAAAAACAAATTCTGATTATATATTTTGTGTCTTATTTCTTGATTTAGATGGCTTTAAAATAATTAACGATAGTTTGGGTCATCAAGCTGGCGACGAATTATTGATGGAAATTTCTAAAAAGATTTTAACTTGTTTGCGAAAACAAGATGTAGTAGCCAGACTGGGAGGAGATGAATTTGCTATTTTGCTCAAATCAATTAAACAAATCGAAGAAGCGATCGAAATAGCCAATTTAATTCAAGAAAAACTCAAATTACCGATTAATATCGCCGGAAATGAAGTATTTGCCAGCACCAGTATCGGTATTGCTTCGAGTCAACAGGGTTACGACAATATCGAAGATTTTTTGAGAGATGCAGATACGGCTATGTATCGCACTAAAGCATTGGGTAAAGCTGGTTATACCCTCTTCAATCGCACGATGCACGAAGAAAGCTTAGAAAGGCTTCATTTAGAGCAAGATTTGCGACAAGCGATCGATCGCGGACAATTAGAGGTATTTTATCAGCCGATCGTCGAGTTAAAGAATCAAAAAATTATTGGTTTTGAGGCACTATTGCGCTGGAATCATCCTGAAAAAGGCACGATCTCTCCTGGAAAATTCATTCCTATTGCCGAAGAAACTGGCTTAATTGTAACAATTGGTTGCTGGGTAATCGAGCAAGTAGCAAATCAAATTAGTATCTGGCAAAATCGATATCTTTCAGCTCGAGATATTTTTGTAAGCGTTAACGTATCTCCTTTACAATTAAAAAGATCTCATAGCTCTGATTGTTTTGAAAAACTCCAAAGTATCCTTAAAACCAAGTCTTTTGCTCCTCAATTGTTAAGGCTGGAAATTACGGAAAGTTCGGTTATGGAAAATAGATCCCAAACTGTTAATTTATTTGAGATCTTTCAAAATTTTGGCATTAAAATTGCTATGGATGATTTTGGCACGGGTTATTCTTCTTTAAGTTGTTTGCATTCCTTACCGATCGATACTTTAAAAATTGACTGTTCTTTTGTCAGTCAGTTAGGGGTAGATCCCAATAAATTAGAATTAATTAAAACAATAATAGATCTGGCTGAAAATCTGAATTTGGATGTAATTGCTGAAGGAGTAGAAACTAAAGAGCAATTAGCTATACTGAGAGAATTAAACTGTCAATACGGACAAGGTTATTTATTTTCTAAACCCGTTAACCTCGAAACTGCGATCGCCTTGTTAGAAAATAATTTTTCTCGGTTGCAAATGCCAGCAAATTTTACTAGTTTAGAATTAGATTTGAATTAATTAGTTTTTATCAAAAAAACTATCGATACTATTTAGCAAATCTTCGGGGCGATCGGCTCTAATTAAATGACCGCAATTTTCAAAAATCAATAATTTAGAATTAGTAGTATTTTTAGCGATAGCTTCGGAAAATTCTGGCGGACAGATCCAATCTTTTTGACCGCCAATTATTAAAGTTGGTGCGGTGATTTTAGATAATTTATCTAAAACATTATAAGCTCGCAAACAACTGCTAAAAGCCACGTTAATAGCATCGATCGAAAAGATAGTTCTTTGCCAACTTTCAGCCGCTTTTTTAGGATCGTAATTTAAAGAATACAGCGAACCCATAACATCAAAATATTCTCTTAATTCCGCTTCAGTTTGAAAATTTCCTTGCCAAAGTTTGGCAGCGATCGCAATTTGTTCGGGACTACCTCGATCGGCTAAAATCTCTTTAGCGCGCTCTAAAAAATGATTTGAAGCAGTACTAGCAATAATAACCAGATGAGATATATTTTCTGGGTAACGAGTAGCATAACTTAAAGCTACCATACCCCCGTAGGAAGTGCCGATAAGGGCAATTTTGTCAAGTCCCAAATATTGTCGTAGTGCTTCGAGATCTTCGATATTATTTTCTAAGGTATAAGTTTCTTTAGCCCCTCTTTGAGATCTTCCTTGTCCGCGCAGGTCGTAATATACTAATTGCAGGCGATCGGACAAAGTAGAAAATGTCGGTTTGTAAGAACTGTGATCCGCACCAGGGCCCCCATGTATAATAAAAGCGATCGGTTTGGCTCGCATTTTCGGCCCGTCGGGAACTAAACCAGCACCTTCAATATCAAAATATAGTTCTGTATCTCTAATTTTGGCTCGCATTTTTATTTTTTAGAATAGTTCGGGATGGCGTTTTTGCAAAGCAGCATTTAATTCTGGTAGAGAGTCCCGCATTTTATAATACCACTGCGATCGCGATCGATAGTGTTGAGAAAGCATTCGATTATTTTTAACCCATTCGTAAGCATTTTTGCCAATTTCAATTCTGAATCGATCGTCTTTTATTAACCTTGTTAATTTGTCTGTAAATTCTGCTACAGAACGATAAATTAAACCCGTTTCTTCTGCAACGATCGATCCTGCGTAAACTGTCGGACTTGCTAAAACTGCGACCCCGTGAGAAGCACATTCGAGAAATTTTAAATCCGATTTCATGCTATTAAATCGAGTATCGATTAAAGGTAAAAGAGCGATATCGCAGCTACTTAAAACGCGATTGTATTCTTGATAGTCGCATAAAGGTTGAAAAGTTTTTTCGGATATTTCTAGGGAATCAAAAAACTTGCGATCGTGCAATACTTTTACTCTGATTCGCTCCGAATTTTCTTTTAAAACTACATTTAACTCTTCTATAATTGGCTGCCAATCTTTTTCCCGATTTAAAGCCCCAAAAAAGATCGTAACTCGATCGTCTGTATTGTAATTTCTTGGCGGAGGTAATATATTTAATTGATTGGGAAAAATTGTAACGTAGGGATTAAATTGCTTTAAATAAGCGGCTAAAGTTTCTGTGGAAGTTTGGACGCAATGACAGCCAGTAAAGGCGAAAAAGTTTCTTCGTTCGTATTCGGGCCAGTATAAAGGATCGTCATCCATTTCCGCGACAATTAAATAACCCCGACGCAATAAATCTTTTTGAACTGGTAAATGTTCGACTGGGGATAAGATAGCTCTTTGCCAAATAAATACTTTTTCTTCGTGAGGTTGAGCTACATTTAATTGAGTCGTTTTTTCTTTAGCAATAGTACGAATACCCGGAATAGTATTGGTAAAACGATCCGGTTCTAAAACTCTGACGTGAGCGCAATTTCCCGGTGCCATCATCAGAGTATGAATTAATAAAGGACGCTGAGAAATTGGTACTTTACTAGCTTCAATTAAATATTGAAAAGTTGCCGATCGCGCTGCAAATCGATTCGGATCGATATTTAAACTTTTAATAATAGGAGAAAATACACTTAAAAACTGTTGAAAAACTTCAGGACGATGGGAAACAGTACTAGAACAATTATAAATATAAAGTCCGGCGCGATCGAACAATTCTTTAATTCCTTCTAAAGTAAAAAAGCGCAAATGAGTGCGATCGAGCAAACCTTCATCTTGATATTGCCATTGACCTTTTAAGAGGTTTATGATGATACTCCAATGGGCGATATTGGGAATTGAAGCGATAACTTTGCCCTCTGGTTTGAGCCAAGTAGCCTGAAGTTTTAAGATCTGCCAAGGATCTCTCAAATGCTCTAAAACATCCCCATAAATTAAACAATCTGCGCTTTCTGGGGCGATATTATAATCTTCTAGAGATAATTCTTCGACATTACCAACAACGACGCGATCGAGCCTTTTAGAGGCAATTTTACCTACTTCTGAGTTTAGTTCGATGCCAATATATTCGCATTTAGGATTAATTTGTTTGTAAGCTTTTCCCAATGCACCCGTACCGCAGCCAACTTCTACGATCGATTTAGCATCGGGAGGTATTCTATTTAACAAATTTTGATTGACGTTATCGTAATAACCTTGGGGTAAAGATTCCATTAGCTTCGATCGTTCAATGCGCTTTTAATCAAAATCATAGGTCATCGATCGACGGATTCGAGGTAAATAAATTATTAAAATCGTCAAATATTTAAGGTGAGCATCTAAATACTACTTTAATGAGGTTACTTACCCCAAAAAAATAGCACTTAAACACTCACCTCAAATTGGTTTAAGTTATTTAAAATTGG
>CAYWIH010000020.1:0-43589 GCA_964458305.1 uncultured bacterium
TCAATCGTTTTGCTTATTAATCAATCTTGACCTTCAATTCCTCTACGACTAAAAACCCTATCGCTTTCGTTTTCTAGTCGCAGTACGGGGAGGTGGACAACCTTATGATTAAATTTGTGGTTGCTAACAATAACCGATCTGTTTTTGAAGTCTGTCCACTACCCTACCCTTGAAGGAATTGCGATGGATATACATTATTTCTGGTAAAGGCATAGCAGAAATAGACGATCGAGAATTTGAAGTTAATCCTGGAGATTTTATGGGTTTTCCCACTCCTTCAGTAGCCCATCACCTCCGCAATCCTTACCAAGAAGATTTAATATACTTAATGGGTGGCGAAAATCTCGATGTTGAAATTGCTGACTTTCCTCGTCTGGGAAAAAGAATGATTCGTCGCCAAAATGACGCTCAATTATATAATATCGCCGACGGTCGCGGATTTTTCGAGCCAGAAGAAATATAAAGTAACAAGTAAAGAGTAACAAGTACTATACTTAATTCTACCAATACTCAACTTTAATTATTGGCTATAGCCAAAACTGGTAAACTCGTTACTCCTTACCCTTAATTAGTTGTCGTACATCCGCGCTTCAAAAGCATCGGGGTTTTCTTCGCAAAATTCTTCAAAATAAGTTTTTTCTGGCTTTCTGTTGCGTTGATGGGCTGCTTCTGCTTGTAATTCTTCAACTATATCCCAAGCTGCGGCACATTCGGGAGAAGTTGCTCCTTTTTCTTTACAAACCTGCCTAGCAGTATCCCGAGCGGAAATAATTTCTTGTTGGAGTTGAACTGATTTAGGCTTTTCGACAAAATTACTTTTGTAGAGAATATCGCTAATAGAAATTATACCGAGCAATTCCCCTTTAATTACTGGAGCTACGCGAATACCAGTATTAGCAAACAAACGACCTACATATTCTATTCCCAAATCGGGATTGACGGGGATACAAGGTTTAGTCATAATTTCAAAAACTTTAACCTTGCTAGGATCTGCTCCATATGCAGCTACTTTATAAACAATATCGCGATCGGTAACAATGCCATAAGCATCTTCACTATTACGCAAAGAAACTATTAAAGCGCGCAATTTCTTGTCTTTCATCAATTTTACTGCTTCAGCCACCGTTGCCGACCCGCGAATAGTGACAACTTCTTTGGTCATGATATCGGATGCTTTCATAATCTTATTTATCTGTTTTTTAATTCTTTACTTATTATTTCAGAAAAGTGTAAAGTTATCTTTATATTTTTAGCGCGAGCTAACTTACCCCAGTTTGTGGCAAAATTTTAAGGTAATTGCGCGCAATACCAAAACCGATCGAGTTTCTTTTGATGAACCAAAATACACCTAATTTACCCCCGCAATACGATCCGACTACTACCGAAAGTAAATGGCAACAAACTTGGGAAGAAAACCACGTTTTCCAAGCCGATCCAGATGCAACAGGAGATCCTTATTCGATCGTCATTCCTCCTCCTAATGTTACCGGAAGCTTGCACATGGGTCATGCTTTTGAAAGTTCTCTGATCGATACTTTAACTCGCTACCATCGCATGAAAGGCTGCAATACCCTTTGGCTTCCTGGCACGGATCACGCTAGTATTGCCGTGAGTAACATGCTAGAAAAACAGCTTAAAGCAGAGGGTAAAACTCGGTCATCTCTCGATCGCGCGGAATATTTACAACGGGCTTGGCAGTGGAAAGAAGATTCTGGTGGTAAAATTGTTAACCAACTGCGACAACTGGGGGTATCGGTTGATTGGTCGCGGGAAAGGTTTACGATGGATGAGGGTTTGTCGAAGGCTGTAGTTACTGCTTTTGTAAAACTCTATGAAGAAGGTTTAATTTATCGCGGCAATTACTTAGTAAATTGGTGTCCGGCATCTGAATCGGCAGTATCCGATGTAGAGTTAGAAAAGAAGGAAGTAGCGGGTAATTTGTGGCATTTTCGCTATCCTCTGGCCGACAATAGCGGTTACGTCGAAGTAGCTACGACTCGACCGGAAACTATGTTAGGTGATACTGGAGTTGCTGTCAATCCTAATGACGATCGCTATAAAAATTTAATTGGTAAGACTTTAAAATTACCAATAACTAATCGAGAAATACCTATTATTGCTGATGAATTGGTAGATCCTGAATTCGGTACGGGTTGCGTTAAAGTAACTCCAGCCCACGATCCGAATGACTTTGAGATGGGTAAGCGTCACGATCTGCCGTTTATTAATATTATGAATAAAGACGGCACTCTCAACGAAAATGCTGGAGAATTTGCCGGACAAGATCGTTTTGTTGCCAGAAAAAATGTTGTTAAAAAGTTAGAAGATCTCGGCGTTTTAGTAAAAATAGAAGATTATACTCATGCCGTACCTTATAGCGATCGCGGTAAAGTGCCGATCGAACCCCTTCTATCTACGCAATGGTTTGTCAAAATAGAACCTTTGGCTAAATTCGCTTTATCCTGTTTGGACGAAGAAAATTCCCCCAGATTTATCCCCGATCGCTGGAATAAAGTATATCGCGATTGGCTGGTAAAATTGCGAGATTGGTGTATCTCCCGTCAGTTGTGGTGGGGCCATCAAATTCCTGCTTGGTATGTAGTTAGTCTCACCGAGGGCATAATTACCGATGATACTCCCTTTATCGTCGCCCACAGCGAAGCCGAAGCCACAGAAAAAGCAAAATCGCAATACGGAGAAAATGTCAAGCTAGAGCGAGATCCTGACGTATTAGATACTTGGTTTTCTTCTGGTTTGTGGCCTTTTTCGACGATGGGATGGCCCGAAGAAACTAAAGATTTAAATACTTATTACCCGACTACGGCTTTAGTTACTGGTTTCGATATCATTTTCTTCTGGGTGGCAAGAATGACGATGATGGCGGGTCATTTTACGGGTAAAATGCCCTTTAAAGATGTCTATATCCACGGCTTGGTTTTGGATGAAAAAGGACAAAAAATGTCCAAAACTAAAGGAAACGGCATCGATCCTCTCTTGACGATCGCCAAATATGGCACTGACGCGCTGCGTTATACCTTAATTAAAGAAGTAGCCGGGGCCGGACAAGATATTAAGTTTTTATACAATCGCAAAACAGATGAAGCCGAAGCTGTCGAAGCATCGCGCAATTTTGCTAACAAGCTTTGGAATGCTTCGCGATTTGTAATGATGAATTTAGACGGGAAAACGCCGCAAGAATTAGGCAATCCTCAACCAGAAGGTTTAGAGTTGGCCGATCGCTGGATATTGTCTAAATATTATCAATTAGTGCGCCAAACTAGAGATTATTTAGATAATTATGGTTTGGGAGAAGCAGCTAAGGGCTTGTACGATTTTATTTGGGGCGATTTTTGCGATTGGTACATCGAATTAGTAAAATCTCGGTTGTGGCAAAAAGATTCCGATACTAGAGTTGCAGCGCAGCAGACTTTAGCTTTTATTTTAGATGGAATTTTAAAATTACTCCATCCTTTTATGCCCCACATCACCGAAGAAATTTGGCATACTTTATCCCAGGTAGAAGATCGATATTTAGCTTTACAATCCTATCCAGAAGCAGTTACAGAGCTAATTGATTGCGATTTAGAAAGCGATTTTGAATTAATTATTGCCACAATTCGCACCATTCGCAACCTGCGGGTAGAAGCCGAAATTAAACAAGGTGCAAAAGTTGCGATCGTTTTAGAATCAGCCAGCGATCGCCAAAGAAATATCTTAGAAGCTGCTCGTAATTATATCCTCGATCTTGCTAAAGTAGAAAATCTCTCGATTTCATCTTCTCTATCGGAAAAAGTAACTCGATCTTTTGCTGCTGTTGTCGGGACGACACAAGTTTTACTGCCTTTAACTGGTATAGTCGATTTAGAAGCTTTAAAAAGTAAAATTAACAAAAATCTGCTTAAAGTCGAAAAAAAAGTTAACGATCTCACTAAACGTCTGAACAATCCTGGTTTTGTCAATAAAGCCCCTGCTGATGTAATTTCCGCAGCCAGAGAGGATTTAGCCGAAGCTGAAAAACAACTCGAAATTCTTAAAAAAAGATTACAAAATCTCGAGTAAAATTAATAAATATATATTCTCCCTATAAATAAGCGATCGTAAATAACTTAATGACTATGAATCGATATAATTAATCGAATATGTTATATCTAGCTCGAATTAAAAAAAATCTTATCTCGGGGGAGACTCAATTACAGTTGCTTGCTCAACAATTTTGTGATGAAAATTGGAGAATCTGCGATCGGCAGTCCTTTCCCCTCAACAAAGAATTAAATTATGGGGAAGGATTGTTGGTATTAGTAAAATTAGGAGCTAAAAACGAGATAATTGAGATCGAAGAAGCTCGAGATTGGGTATTAGAATTAGTCAAAAAATATCTCACTAATGCCAAAATAACTCCAGAATTCGTCCGCAAAGAAAGAGAAAGAATCGAACAGTGGCGACAAGAATTAGCTTCTCAAAGCCAAGATCTAACCCGAAGATCCCTCGAAATAGAAACCAGAAGAGAACAACTTCAGGAATTAGAAGAAACTTTAATGCAAGAAAAAGAAAAATTAGCAAATAAACTCAAAGAGGAAGAAAATAAAGAAGAAAACAATCACCAATGAATTTGACTCAAAATGTATTTTAAGCGATCGTAGTCATCTTTTAATAACAAACTCAAAAATCTGCCCACCTCTACCAACCAACGGCGATCGCCTTGACGCAAGCGATAAATATCTCTAATTGCCGCAGCAGTTAAAGATTCTACGGGAACATCACTAACCTGCATTAAAATTCGCAAAAAATCTAATTTCTCGCTGAAATGAATAATTTCTTCGGCTTGACAGCGATAGACAGCTTGATGTACTTGTGGAGGACGAGGGGGTAAATACTGATAGATCGGGCCGAATTTAGCTTTAGTGCCGTTGCTAGTTTGAGGACGTTCGAAGCCAACGATCGCCGCTTTAAACTCGGTTTTGAGCATCGCAAAAATTTGCGGTTGTTGCTGCCGTAATTCTTCTAAAGACAAGCCTAAAGCCCTAGCGCGGTGTACGGAATCGATCGGGGTGGTAGTAACGTAAGTAACGACGGCAAAAATTTTATTTCCCGACTCCTCATCCATCGATTTTACCCAACTTCCAAAAGGGGGCATTTTCGGAAAACTGAGATCTTCTGGTTCTAAACATTCGGCTAAAAATTCTGTTGTTGCCGTTTCGATTGCTTCGGCAATGCGATCGCAAGGTTCGCGATCGTTACTATATTGAGGTAGAGGAAGGCGCATTAGTAAGTTTTAATTTTTTACTTCAATTTTAAATTCGCTCGACTGATAACCTCTAACTTTATCAAAAATATATAAAAGCACTTATTATCTTTACATTGTCTTTACCTATTCCCAATGTATTCCTACTAACATAGAGACATAAGTCAAAGACAACAACTAAATATATTTAATTAATTATCTCATATCTGAACCCATTCTATTAAGTAACTTAATTATATGTAACCAAAAATCTCTCAGCTTAGTCTAGGTTGAGAGATTTTTATCTAAATATATTTAACTACCTATTTAATATCCAAACCAATACTATTAGTTTACTAAATTATATTCAAGCAAAGAATCTCTCAATCCCTTGCGGTTGTGAGGTTCTTTATATGAAAACCTTCCCTCGTTATCGGCACTTTATCTAAGATATAAGTAATTTTTGGCTATCTTCATCTTATCTTTATCAACTTTAATTAGATATTTATTATTATGTATGTATAAAAGAAAGCAAGACAGTCAAACATAAAAAACGACTATTCTTAAACTTTAATCTCTTCTATTTTTTGACCGACTAAAATACCCCAATTGCCTACCAGTAATTATATTGGTAGGTTTTTTATATCAATCTTCAAAAATATCTAACTGTTCGGCAAAATTTCCAGCAGATCGATCGAGATTTTTAGGATCTTGGCGATCGATCCCTTTACGCAATCCCAAAGCAATTTTACTGTGCTTTTCAATCTGTTTCATAACTTGTTTGGCCCGTTGAATTACCGAAGGGGGCAAACCTGCCAAACGTCCGGCTTCTATACCATAAGAGCGATCCGCACCTCCGGGGCGAACCTGATGTAAAAAGATAATTTCATTGGGCATTTCTTTAACGGTAACTTGATAGTTAGCCACGTTAGCCAAAATAGAAGCAAGTTCGTTTAATTCGTGATAGTGGGTAGCAAAAATAGTGCGCGATCGAATTTCGTTTGCGAGGTATTCAGCCACCGACCAAGCAATAGAAAGACCGTCAAAAGTTGCCGTACCGCGACCGATTTCGTCTAATAAAACCAGGGATTTAGAAGTAGCGTGATTTAAAATATTAGCAGTTTCGTTCATTTCTACCATAAAAGTAGATTGACCCGTTGCCAAATCGTCCATCGCACCAACGCGAGTAAAAATGCGATCGCAGATACTCAGACTGGCACTAGTAGCGGGGACAAAACTGCCGATTTGTGCCATTAATTGAATCAAACCTACTTGTCTGAGATAACAGCTTTTGCCGCTAGCATTGGGGCCGGTAAGTACGATTAAATCGGGATATTTGTTATTATCTCCTAAGTAGGTAGAATTAGGAACGAAGAAACCACTACCTAAAGACTGTTCGACTACTGGATGTTTGCCATCGATAATTTCAATGCGTCTTTGTTCGGTAATTTCGGGACGGCAATAATTTTGATATACTGCTATTTCTGCCAAACCTGCTAAAACGTCGATCGCGGCAACTGCTTTGGCTAAATTACGGATTTCTGTAGCTTTTTGAGCGACTTCTTCCCGTAAAGCGGTAAAAACTTCGTATTCTAAGCGATTGAGTTCTTCTTTTGCCGTTAATATTCTCGTTTCTCTTTCTTTTAATTCCGAAGTGATGTATCTTTCTTCGTTAGTTAAAGTTTGTTTGCGCTGATAATTTTTAGGAACGCGATCGGCTTTGCTTCTAGGTATGCTGATATAGTAGCCGAAAGTTTTGTTATACCCTACCTTGAGATTTGAGATTTCGGTGCGTTGTTTTTCGCTGATTTCTAAATTAGCGATCCACTGCTTGTCGTTTTCTAATTCTTGACGGCGATCGTCCAATTGAGAGTTTACACCATCGCGAATCAATCCGCCTTCTTTGATGTGTAATGGGGGAGATTCGACTAAATGAGAGACAATATATTTACCTAAACTTTCTATTTCCCCAGGAAAGTTCTGTAAAGCTCTAAGATAGGGAGAAGTACCGTAACCGGTCAAATCTGCTAAATCCCTTAACTTTACCAAAGAATCTGCCAAAGATAGTAAATCTCTAGCGTTAGCAGTACCTGCAGCCACCCTACCTGTCAGTCTTTCTAAATCGTAAATTTTTTTGAGCAGTTGGCGCAAGTCTTGACGCAAACCGCTATTTTCAATCAATTCAGAAATTGTCCCCTGACGGGCATTAATTCCTTTAAGATCTAAGAGAGGTTGCAGCAACCACCTTCTTAAAGCCCTTCCTCCCATTGCGGTACAACTGCGATCGATCGCCCAAAGTAAAGATCCGTAAAAAGTGCCATCTCTAACGGTTTGAGTGATTTCTAAATTGCGGCGAGTTTGATGGTCTAAAATTAAATAATCTGCCAAACTGTATGTTTTGAGAGGTTGTAGCGGGGTTTGATTGGCTTTTTGAGTTGCTTCGATATATTCTAATAAACCCCCAGCAGCGCGAATGCATAAGGGTAAATGTTCGCATCCCATTCCTTCTAAAGATCTGACTTGAAAAGTTTCTAACAACCTCGGTTTGGCTTCGACGATCGAAAAAGTAGCTTGCGATCGCAGGGAATAGCAAAAATCTTCTGGCAAAAATTCGGGTAAATGCTCTGATTTTTCTCCCGGTCGCAGTAAACTATTTATATCTGGGGCGTTAGTCGGTAAAAGTATTTCTGCAGGCTGCAACCGCAATAATTCTAGGTTTAAAGCCGATAAATTGCTGCCTCTGGTAGTTAAAAACTCTCCGGTAGAAATATCGGCATAAGCTAAACCCCAATGATCTTTAGCAATAACCACTGCTGCTAAGAAATTATTGCGCCTAGCTTTGAGCATACCATCGTCGGTGAGAGTGCCGGGGGTAATTAATTTTGTTACTTCCCGTTTTACCATCCGTTTTTGGGCTGCTGCGATCGCCCCGTCTTCAATTTGATCGCAAATAGCTACAGCAAAGCCTTTTTCTACTAACATGGTAGCGTAGCGATCTACTGCTTTTTCTGGCACTCCCGTCATCGCTACCCGGCCTATTTCTTTCCCCGCATCTTTGGAGGTTTGTACTAATTCTAAAGCTGTGGCGATCGTTACTGCATCTTCAAAAAAGCACTCAAAAAAGTCCCCAACTCTATACAATAATAAAGCGTTAGGATATTGCTCTTTTACCTCCACATAATGACGATACATCGGCGATAGTTTGTTTTTATCTACTTGATGATGGTCGGTGCAAATATTTCGCTCGGATGGAGTTTTTGAAGATGCGGTCATTTTAATGGGGAACTATTTGAAAACAAGTATTTATCAATACTAATCAGTATAATCTTAACTTTATTCTCTTTGGCAATTGTTTTAAATTTTTGTAATTTCAATTTAAATTGTTGTCGATTTGTTGTTTGAGATTTTGGTATTTTTCGAGAAATATTTTGCATTGTCGCTCGAATTGCTTTTTTTTATCTGCTACTTCGGGAATGTTTGCTGGTTCGCTTTGTCCTAAATCTGTCCCGATCAGAACATCTTTAATTAAATCTAAGCCTCTTTCTCTTACCGATTCGCCTGTTTCGATTAATTCGCTATTTTTTTTGTTTAATTGAGAATATGTTTTGATTTTTTTTTGATAGATTTGGGGCGATAAAACTAAGACTTCTAATTCTTTAGCAAGTTCTTCGTTTTTTTCTTTTAAAATTTTCAGTTTTGGTTTGATTCTTTTGAAAATATTTTTAATTGGCGAAGCTAAAAAAGTATTGATTTTATAATTTCGATCCTTATCGCCACTCTCAATAATTTTTACCTCTTGTAAATTGTAAAAGCATTCTGCTAAATTAAGCTCGTATTCCTGCATTTCTGGTAGAATTGCCCTAACTTGCCATCGTTTTTTACCGCGAATGAAATAAAAAATATTAAACAACCAATTAACCCGATAATAAGCCGGTGGTGGTTGCTTATTTTCTTCGCTAACTTCTAAAGGAACGGGATAAAAACTATTGTTTTCATCTACTGGTACTTGTAATACTTTAGCGCGATCGATTTTAGTTATTTTGGGTAAAACATAGCCGCGATAAAAGCCAAATCTTACTGCAACAATTATGAAAATAATTACAACAATTAAATACCAATAAAAAATTGCGCTCAAAACACCAAGCAAAGCCAAGGTAACGCCGATCGATAGTAATAAAGGATTGGGTTTACTAGAAAAAATCATAGTATTTGTATTTAAATTTTATAAAAAAAAGTAGCGAGCAGTTTTAGGGAAGTTAGGAGCTTAATTATCCTCTAGTCTCTGGTTACTTGCTACTTGCTACTTATAATTTATTCGTTAGTTGCCAATTCAAAAAGTAATTCTTGTTTGACTGTCAAAGAATCGGGCATAGTACTAACGCCAACAATACTAATAATAGAATCGAGAACGGCTTTTCCTTCAGGAGGAATCGGCTGACCAAAACTAGCAGACAGGTTAGTAATTAAGGTATTTACTTCTTTAAAATTGAGATAAAAATAACCGTAATTATTCTTAGGAAAATCCTTAGTACTGTTTTGAAAATCTGAATTTTGAGCGATCGAATCTGCTGGTTTTAAAGATATTAATCGATCTGCCGTATCTGCGATCGAAATGGCTAAAGATTTGTCATCCAACCAACCGTAAGCGAAAACTACTTGTCCTCCGGGATAATTTTGATATTCGGTTATTTCTTTACCAGAAACTGTTTTATTGCTAATAGGTGCGCCGTTAGACTCGGCTAATTCTTCGAGTTTTTCGATGGTATTTTCGGCAGTAGATCGATCGCTAGTAGTTAATACGATCGCGCCGCTAATGGGTGCTGGAGGTGTATTGCTAGGAAGAACGCTAATAGCAATTTCTCCATCCATCCAGCCAATAATATCTTTATCTAAATCTAAATTTGCAGCTAATTTTACCGATTCTCTAGCTTCTTCTAAAGCCTCTTTAAAGTCAGTATCTTCTCCAAATTGTTCGACAATCCAGGGCCAGCTTTGAGCGAGTCTTCCGGTAGTAATTAAAAGTAAACTATTGCCGGGAATTTGGCCTAAAACTTGATTGTTGAGATCTTGATATTTGGGAATATTTGAATCGGGATTTAATTTAGCAATTGTTTCGATTGCAATGCCGCGAGTTTCTTTAATTCCCACAGAAATTACTATCGAATCCACATAACCTAATTGTTTTTCGATCGCTTTAAAATTAGCCATATCTTCGCCGGAAGCTTGCAAAGATTGTTTGAGTAATTCTTTATAACTGGGTACGTAAAGCTGAAAAAGAGTGTCGTTACTTTCGCTAGTTTTGCTCAATATTTCTTTAGCACCTTCTTTATTGGCAAAAGAAGAATTACCTTGATAAGTATCGATCGCTTTTTTAACTATTTCTGTTTCGGGAGAAGCTACTATTAAATCGTCGACGATTCCAATATTGAAAGAATCTGAAGATTCGTCGGTACTTTCAATAATCGTAAAACCTTTATACTGAATTGTTTGGATGCTATCTTCTGCTTCTTTTTTAATTTTATCGACAAATTTGAGGGCTTCAACTTTATCTTTTATCCCGATTACCATAAGCATATCTGGTTCTTCATTTGCCGATGGTAAAGCAGCTAACATGATATTCCCTAACCAGGGTTGAATATCTTTTTCGTAACTAAGTTCTCCCTCAGTACCAGCATTTTCTTTTGATGCTTCTGCGAATTGTTTTTTAGCTGGTTCTAAAACTAGCTGTTCAAATTCTTTTGTCCCGAAGCGATCTAACTTAGACCAAGTTTCGGAATTGGTGGTAAAATAACCTGCAAACATAGCATCTTGAGGAACTAACTTGGCAGCTTCTAAAGGAGTTAATGACGTTCCTTTGGCCCAGTTACGGAAGAGTAAATAACCTCCACCGATCGCGGCAATAAATACAGCACCTATAATTAGACCAGTTTTAGTTTTATTGTTAGACATAAAATTCTCTCAGAAATTAACTTGAGTTCTTATATACATATATTTATTTTTCCCCAAAATCTGACTAAATTTAAACTGCCGACTAAGTTTTTTATTGTTTTGTAACGATCGGCTGCATATTATAGCAAAAAAATCTCTTAGATGAAGAGGAGAAAAGGGAACTTAAAGCAAACATCTAAGAGACAATTAAACTATCTTCTAATTTTTAATCGTTAATTTTCATGCCGTTACAAGGACAAGCATCGAAAGCGCAACAGCAAATTTTAACATCATCGCAACTGTCTCCGAGGCCGCTAACAGTAGTAGGATGATTGTTTAAGTTTGGCAGGCGATCGCTTAACATTTTATAGGCTTGGCTGCATTCTCTAAATCTTTGTCGGGCCATTTTCGTTCCTGTTACTATTCCTTTGCGCGCTATGGCTTTTTTTATATACTCAGAACAAGAATCTTCACCATAATATGCTCTGTGGGCGCAACGAAATCCTTTGTAGGGAGAAATGTATTTTTGATAGCCAGTAATCGATGCAGTTGCTATTTTTGTTAAAGCTGAATCTAGTGAATATGTAGCCATTAAATTAGATCTGAATTGACTATTTACGATGAATTGAAAACTTAGGTTTTAGTTCCGCGATTTGAATACTTTTAATATTCAAAAAAAAGATTTAATTTGATATGTTGCCTTGAAAATTGTTACCTTTGTTTTGTTTCTAAAATTATTTTGACACTATTATTTAAAAGCGACGATGGAGAAAAAAGAAGTAATTTTTCTAGGAAGAAGCAAGGGAAAGTCAGATTAGGTATGCTAAAGTAAGATTCTGAAGCTAAAATTTAAGGGTATTTCGAGCGTCCGATGGATTTCTCTGAAGGCTTTAAAATTGCCGATCGAGCAGTTTTTGCTGCAACTAACAGACATCTAAAAGATATAGAAAAAATTATTTTTGAGGGATCTTGGCAAAATCAAAGCTACGAAGAGATCGCAGATGCAGCAGGATACGCTCACGATTATATTCGCGGAGATGTCGCTCCTAAGTTCTGGAAAATGCTTTCAGAGGGTTTAGGGGAAAAAGTAACTAAAAGGAATTTTCGCACCGCATTAGAGCGAAAATCGACCCAACAGCAATATAAACCGATTCCGATCGATCGAGAAAATAATACTTATATCGAGCGATCGCCTCTAGAAAGTAAATGCATCGAAGCGATCGCCTCTCCTGGAGCATTTTTACGCATCAAAGCACCCCAACAAATGGGTAAAACTTTCTTGCTCAATCAGATTGTAGATCGATCGCGCCAACAAAATTATTTAGCCATACTGTTAAATTTTGGTTTGGAAGATAGCGAGGTATTTAGTAATTATCGTCAATTTTTGCAAAGTTTTTGCGCTGGAGTAACTAATTTATTAGAATTACCCAATCAGTTAGCTGATTATTGGAGCGATAATTTAGGTTCGAATCGCAATACTAAAAGATATTTTGAAAAATACATTTTAGAATCTTTAGATAGTCCTTTAATTTTGGCTTTAGATAAGGTAGATTGTGTTTTCGAACATCCCGATATTGCAATGGACTTTTGTCGTTTGTTGCGAGATTGGCACGATATGGCAAGTCGCGGCGATCGCCGGGGTAAAATTTGGGGAAAGTTACGTTTAATTATTGCCCATTCTACCGATGTTTACAGTCAATTGAATATTAATAGTTCTCCTTTGGCTGGTATCGGTAAAGTTTTTTTATTGCCAGAATTTACCCCCGAACAAATTCAATCTTTAGCAACACAATTTAATTTAAGTTTTACTAAAATCGAGTTAAAAAAACTGATGGATTTGCTAGGAGGTCATCCTTATTTAATTCGTCTTGCTTGCGAGTATTTGGATATTGAAGGAATAGCTTTAGGAGAACTTTTAGCCATATCTGCTACGGAGTCGGGGCCTTTTGGGAATCATTTAAGAAGGCATTTATGGAACGTACAACAATATCCAGATTTAGTTGATGCTTTGGCTGAAGTAGTAAATTCTTCCGCACCAGTACAGCTTAAATCTAATTTTGGATTTAAATTACAAAGTATGGGTTTAGTTAAGTTAGAAGGGGATCTTTACAGTCCCAGATGCGATTTGTATCGGCAGTATTTTTCGGTTCATTTATAATAATGGATTATCAATATATTTTTGCTGGAACTTTACCTTTAAACAATCCTACTTATATTAAAAGACAAGCAGATGAAGATATTTATAATGCTTTAAAATCGGGTCAATTTTGTTATGTATTTAACGCTCGTAAATCTGGTAAATCTAGTTTGCGAGTTAGAGTAATGAATCGTTTGTTAGCAGAAAATATTAATTGCGCGGCGATCGATCTTTCTTTGGATGAGGTACAGTTAACTAGTTCCGATCGCTGGTATTTTGGAATTTTAGATAGTTTGACGGAAGATTTCGATTTAGATATCGATCTGGATCTTTGGTGGTCGAATTTAAATAATTTATCTGGTTTGGCAAGGTTTAAAAAGTTTATCGAAACAGTTTTGTTAGTTCGAGTTTCTGGAAAAATTGTCTTATTTTTTGATGAAATTGATAGCGTTTTGAGTTTGCCTTTTTCTACGGATGATTTTTTTGCTTTTATTCGCGCTTGCTACAACAGAAGGGTAGATAAACCAGCATTCGATCGCCTTACTTTTTGTCTTTTGGGTGTGGCAACTCCATCGACTTTAATTAAAGATAAAAAAAGAACTCCTTTTAATATTGGCAAAGCTATAGATCTGTCGGGTTTTACTTTAGAAGAAGCTAAACCGTTGGCTAAAGGTTTTATCTCGAAAGTAGCCGAACCTGAAAAGATTTTAGCCGAAATATTATTCTGGACTGGCGGACAGCCATTTTTAACGCAAAAATTATGTTATTTAGCTTTAGTCAATTCTGAAAATAAACAGCTTGAAATCGGCGATTTAGTTAAAAAATATATCCTTGAAAATTGGGAAAGCCAAGACGAACCAGAACATTTAAAAACGATCCGCGATCGCTTGATATTTGATGAAAGTAAAATGGGTAAATTGCTAGATATTTACCAGCAAGTTTTAGAGGGAAAAGAACTTTTTAATGCTAATAGCACCGCAGCAATGGAATTAAGATTGTCCGGGATAGTCTTAAAAAAAGATGGTAAATTAAAAGTCTACAATCCCATTTATAAAACAGTTTTCGATCGCGCTTGGATTGGAGAACAATTAAGTAATTTACGTCCCTACGATCGGGCGATCGCGGCTTGGTTGGCTGCGGATAAAAAAGACGATTCTCGTTTGTTAAGAGGTCAAGCTTTACGAGATAGTTTGGATTGGAAAGTCGGCAAAATTTTAACTTCAGAAGATGAAGAATTTTTAGCAGCCAGCGAACAATTAGTTTTAATTGAAAAGCAAAGATATTTAGATGCAGCCAGAACGAAAGAAGCAGAAGCAAAATTAGCCGCGCAGCAAAAATTATTAGCAGCAGAAAAGAAAAATACTAGATTGCAAAAAATATTTTTAGCCGTAACTAGTGCGGGTTTGATCTTAACCAGTATTTTAGGAATCTTTGCCTATGCTAATTATAAAAAAGCCAGAATTAAAGAAATAGAAACACTTTCTAGAGCTAGTTTAGCTTTGTTTGCTTCTAATAATAATTTAGACGCGCTCGTCGCAGCAATTAAAGCCAAAGAAAAATTAGCAAAAATAAATTTAAAAAATAACGAACTTGAGATCGATCGCATCTTACAAAAAGCCTTTTTAAGCGTCAAAGAATACAATCGTTTAACCGAACATCAAGATCGAGTTCATGGAGTAGCTATCTCCGAAAATATAATCGCTTCAGCAAGTCGCGATCGCACCGTAAAATTATGGCAAACAGACGGAAAACTACTAAAAACTTTAACAGGACATCAAGATAAAGTCTATGGAGTAGCTATCTCTCAAGATGGCAAAATTATCGCTTCTGCTAGTTGGGATAAAACAGTAAAATTATGGCAAACAGACGGCACTTTATTACACACTTTAGCAGGACATCAAGATAAAGTTTATGGAGTAGCTATTTCTCAAGATGGCAAAATTATTGCTTCCGCTAGTGCCGATCGCACGGTAAAATTATGGGACGATCGTGGCAATCTTTTACAGACTTTAACCGGACATCAAGGTGAAGTTAGAACCGTTGCTATGACTCCCGATGGTAAAAAGATCGTTTCTGCTAGTGAAGATCGCACGATAAAATTATGGCAAACAGACGGTACTTTACTAAAAACCATTAAAGGACATTCTCGCGCAGTTAGAGCGGTAGCAATATCTGACGATGGAAAAATCATCGCTTCGGCCAGTCGCGATCGTACGGTAAAATTATGGCATTCCGACGGTAGGGAAATAGTAACTTTAAGAGGCCATACAGCCCCAGTTTACGGCGTAGCGATCGGCCCCGATAATAAATATATCGCTTCTGCTAGTGCCGATAATACGGTCAAACTTTGGCGCAAAGACGGAACTCTCATCGATACCTTTAAAGGACATAATAACCGGGTTTGGAGCGTGGCTTTCTCCGTTGATGGAAAATCGCTCGTTTCGGGAAGTTGGGATCGATCGCTCAAACTTTGGCAAGTAAAAAGGGATCTAATTACTACTTTAATCGGTCATCGGGATGTAGTTATCGATGTAGACTTAGGTGAAAAGATCGTTGCTACCGCTAGCGACGACGAAACTGTAAAATTATGGGATTACGATGGTACTTTATTAACTAAGTTCGATGGTCATACTGCTGAAGTTTATGCCGTCAAGATCGCTTCCGATCGTAATTATATTGCTTCAGGAAGTGCCGATCGCACGATTTTAATTTGGCAACCAGACGGTACGATAATCAAAACTTTAAAAGGTCATCAAGATTCGATCTGGTCGATCGCCATAAGTCCCGATAATAAATATATTATTTCAGGAAGTGCCGATCGGACTGTAAAAATTTGGTCGTTAGATAATGGCTCGATAAAAACTTTAAAAGGTCATACCAATGCGGTACGATCGGTTGTAATGTCCCCCGACGGTAAGTATATTATCTCTGCTAGTGAAGATAATACTCTTAAAATTTGGCATTTTGATGGCCCTGAGATCCGAACTTTAAAAGGTCATTCCGATGCAGTTACCAGAGTAGCAATAAGTAGGGATGGCAAAACTATCGCCTCAACTAGCGACGATCGCACCGTAAAACTCTGGACGATCGAAGGCAAATTAATCAAAACCCTCAACGGACATGACGCACCAATTTGGGGCGTATCCTTCAGCCAAGACAGTCAAATATTAGCATCGGCCAGCGAAGATAAAACCGTCATACTCTGGAATCTAAATAAAATATTACAATTAAACGAATTAGAGTATAGTTGTGCTTGGCTGAAAGATTATTTAAGCGATCGAAATCTCAATCTGTGTCAGGAAGTAAGTAAAGAGTACACAATTTCTGACCTCCTGACCCCTGACCTCCTGACCCCTGACCTCCTACCCAGACCCATGACCTCCTACCCAGACCCCTGCCCTCTGACCTCTGGCCTCTGACCTCTGACCTCCTGACCCCTGTACAGACGTACCATGGTACGTCGCTACCCAGACCGATCTCGATCGAATAATCTTCTTAGAAGCTAGTATAGTTTTCGATCGCATTTTGCATTTTAGAAATTACCTCATCTAGTGCGATCGCGCCTAATTCTCCAGAGGCCCGAGTGCGGATACTGAGCGTATTAGATTCTACCTCTTTTGCTCCGACTATTGCCATGACGGGAATTTTCTGTTTTTCGGCATTGCGAATCATTTTACCCAATCTTTCCCCGGAAGTATCCAACTCAGCGCGAATACCTAAAGATTGCATTTTGCTGACTGCTTCTTTAGCGTAAGGTAAAAAATCATCCCCAACTGCTAAAACTCGGCTTTGAATGGGGGCTAACCATAGAGGAAAATCTCCGCCATATTCTTCGATTAAAATACCGATCGTCCGTTCTAAAGATCCGAATGGTGCGCGATGGATCATAATCGGACGCTGACGAGATCCGTCTTCAGATACATATTCTAGATCGAAACGTTTCTCGGAGGGTAAATTATAGTCTACTTGAACAGTTCCTAATTGCCATTCGCGATCGAGTACGTCGGTAAAAATAAAATCCAGTTTCGGCCCGTAAAATGCAGCTTCTCCGATACCTTCAAAATAATCCATCCCCAGCTTTTCGACAGCGCGACGGATCGCATTTTGTGCTTTTTCCCAAGCTTCATCAGATCCTACATATTTATCCGAGTCTGGATCTCTAAAACTGAGTCTAGCTTTAAAATTCTTCAATTGCAGACTTTTAAATACGCTTAAAATCAAGTCTACAACTTTCAAAAATTCCTCATCTAATTGTTCGGGAGTAACGAATAAATGAGAATCATCGACGGTAAAACCGCGCACCCTAGTTAAACCGTTTAATTCCCCAGATTGTTCGTAACGGTAAACAGTACCAAACTCAGCAAAACGAATCGGTAAATCTCGATACGATCGCAGTTCGCTTTTATATATTTGAATGTGGAAAGGACAGTTCATCGGTTTGAGAAAGAAACCGTTATCGATCGCAGCAGCTTCTTCACTTTCTGCCATGATCGGGAACATATCTTCTTTGTATTTTTGTAAATGTCCCGAAACTTTAAACAGATCTCCTCTGGCAATATGGGGAGTAACTACAGGTAAATAACCCCGTTTGAGTTGTTCTTTTTTCAAAAAGTCTTCTAAAGTCGATCGCAGTATAGTGCCTTTTGGAGTCCATAAAGGTAAACCAGGCCCGACTAGATCGTTAAATACAAACAAACCTAACTCTTTGCCAACTTTACGGTGATCTCGTTTTAAAGCCTCTTCTTTGCGACGTTTATATTCTGCGAGTTGTTCGGGACTTTCCCAAGCAGTACCGTAAATTCTTTGTAGTTGGGCTTTAGTTTCATCTCCGCGCCAATAAGCCCCAGCAACGCTTTCTAAGTCGATCGCCTTGGGATGAATATCTCCAGTATTTTCGACGTGGGGGCCGGCACAGAGATCCCACCATTTATTTTCGATATGGTACAAAGTAATCGGTTCTTGGATGCTATCTAATATTTCTAGCTTGTATGGTTCTTGAATCTCTTCGATGCGTCTTTTTGCTTCTTCTCTGCTGATTTCTTCCCGTTCGATCGGCAATTTTTGCTTGACGATTTTAACCATCTCTTTTTTAATCGCCTTGAGATCCTTTTCTGTAAAAGGTTCTGGACAATCAAAATCGTAATAAAAACCCGTTTCCGTCCAGGGGCCGATGGTTACTTGCGCCTTGGGGAACAATCTTTGTACTGCCATCGCCATTATATGTGATGTAGTATGGCGAATTTTTTTAAGTTGTTCTGATTCGGAAGTACGAGGAAGTTTAATCATATTGTTGTGTAAATTCTTTCTAACCGCCTGGCATCATCGGCCGCCTAATCCTATTTTAAGGCTTGTCCGCCAAATTCATCCGAACGTACCATGGTAATTCCCTCCGCTACACATAAACCTTTCTCAGAATATTAAGAAAATGGTCATTTTTTGTTAATTTTTGTAAACAAAGTTAAGATAAGAGAAGAATTGTAAGCTAAATTTTAACAAATGCCCCCTTTTCAGCCCAAAGAAAATGAATTACTAAAGAACGTTCTCGAACCGTTGTTAGAAGACTTCCAGTACTGGTTTGCCAGATCGCGCTCTCTTATAGAATCAGAACAACTTACATTTTTATCCGCGCAAGAAAAAAGGCAATTATTAGATAGAATTAAGAAAACTCAACAAGAAGTAAGTGCCACTCAAATGCTATTCAAAGCTACTGATGGAAAAGCCGGAGTAGACCCACAAACGTTGATCCCCTGGCATCAGTTGGTAGTTGAATCCTGGGAAGTCTCCAAAAGATGGCGCGAACAAAAAAAAAGCGATCGAGAAAACTGAGGCTCTTAAATATAATAAATAAATAAGAAAATTGCCTTTAATCTTGGTAAGCTTAGTAAATACAGCAAAAGTATATATTTGCTTTCAACTTTAAATAACTGTAGTAGCAGAAAGAAAAATTTTTCAGGAGGACAATAAGATGTTACACCTAGCCTACATTCTCGTTTTTACAATTGTGGCATTTCTCGCGATCGGTAATTTAATTCGTAGCTTAATTACTCTCAGTTCCGAATCTCAACGTCACTACGCAGCACCAAACAATAGAAGAAAAGCCCCTTCTAGTGCGAAATACTTTAATAACTCCCAAATACATCCCGAATTATTAGATTCTAGTGGAAATCCTATTAAAGAACCTTTATTAGTAATGCGATCGGTCTCTGTTGAAGATGCTCGCGAACAACTTAATTCTCTCTATAACTCTTCTCCTTCTCCCGCTAAAGAAAAAGAAGAAGAAGCCTAATTGTCTATAGGCTGTAACATTTTAACAAATTGTTTTAAGTTTTTGAATTAAAAATCTAAGATCGGTGGCTTTTTTTCCCTTAAGTTACCGATTTTTTTGGTCTTTTTTTCTCAACCTTTACAACTCAAAAACAATAATACCTAAAATTACAGCATTTATTTAATATGAGATATTCTAACCTTTACTTTGACTTCTATAAATTGATAATATCGTCTAGTTCAAAAAGACTTATTGACTTGTAAGGAGTTTTATTCTACTATGTTTAAGAACTCATTAAACTCATATATTTTCCAAACTTTAATATGTTCTAAACTGTGAAAACTTAATAGTTTTATTTAAACTAATTATTAAATTAATGTTTGTAGATTTTTTTGGATTTGTCCACGCTATTAGCCTATTTTTAATTAGTATAGGAAGCTTTAATCAATTACTGTTAATAATAAAATCTAAAGCTAAAGTTAAACATACTTCCGGCAAGCGTACAGCTCAATTATCGGTTAAATATCGCGGTAATGCAGCGATTTTTTTTATAGTAATTATTCTTTGGGGTTTAACTTTACAGCCAATTGATTGGATAGTAATTGTTAGTAGAATTTTTGCTTGTATAATATCTACTTTAATTTTGTACGAACTATGGTTAGATCGCAAAGATATTACCGCTAAATACTATTTATTTGTTTGTCTTTGTCTTATTAACTTCGGTTTGAGTGTAATGCTTACATCGTGGGATAGTTTCAAAAATATGAGTAGTTTTTTTGGAACTTTAACGGTTATATTCTCATTTAGTTTAATTTGGGGCTTAATAGACAAAGTTTATAGAATTATTGAGGCTAAATCGCCGGGAAAACAATCTTTATCTGAAATAATCTTTCAATTAATTAAAGACTTGTCAGGAATAGTTTACGGAATTTTGGTCGGATTTAAAATAATGTGGCCTTTAGTTGTTGCTTTATGTCTTTTGTCTTTTATCCGTTTGACCAATCTAATAGTGTACATCTATTTTTCTAAAAAAAAGCGTAGAATCTTAAATTTGCTAATCGAGCAAATTAACTTGAATAAATTTTAAAATTTTGTTTTAGAATAATTATGTTCTTAAATAATTAATAAAGATTTAAGTTGATAAGTACATTAGATCTTTATAGTTAGGGACGATCTAAGCTCTCAAAACAATATAGTTATTGAGTTTAGAAGTTAATGACGAATAACGTTAATCGATAAATTGAAAAAGATAAATAAAGTTGGCTTATTAATTTATTTGAATTATAGATCGCAGTTAGTGCGGTAGCATACTATGATTAAACATTTATGCAAATTTGTCAATCAAGTTGAATAAAAGTAGTAAGCTTTACAACAAAAGTCTTGAATTCAATTTACAAATTGTTAGATCGCAATAAAAAAGGTTTTGGATGTGAAAATTTCGTTACTTCATAGTTTAAGATTCAAAATGCCTCTGGTTGTTTTAACCGGAGTCATACCCTTAATATTAATAGCTATTTTCTACGCCAGCGATCGAGCTGCAAAAAAAATACGCCAAGAAGCTCGGGAAAATATGGCATTAAAAGCAGATCTATTAGCAGAAAGTGTAAACAGGTGGGACGAACTGAATGCTAAAGCAGTAATCAATCTGAGCAGACAGCCAGATCTCATAAGTATGCAGACAAATAGACAAGAAGCAATCTTAACAAAAACTATTAATACTTACGATCATTTTTATTTAGTGATGACTACTGACCTGAAGGGTTGGAATGTAGCTCGCAGCGATGAAAGAAAAACTGTATATTTTGGCGATAGAAATTGGTTTTTAGGAGCAAAAGCAGGAAACGATCTTACTTATCAGACTTTAATCGGTCGTACTAGTAAAAGATTGGCTTTATGTCTTTCTGCACCAATTAGAGACGAACTAGTAGAGATTTTGGGTGTCAGTGTCGCCTGTACGGATTTAGGAGATATAGTAAAACAAGTCGGCGAGCTTAAATTTGGCAATACTGGCTATGCTATTTTAGTTGATGAAAATGGGACAGTATTAGCTCATCCCGATACAGAATTAATTTCTGGAACAGAATTAGCAGATTTAAGTGAATACAAACCCGTTCAAAATTTTTTAAATCAAGGCGATCGCGAATATTCTTTTATTGACAAAGATATAGAATGGGTTTCTTATAATATTCGGCTCAAAAATAACTGGGGTTTGGTAGTAGTTCAAGAAAAATGGGAATTTTTACAAAGCGCGACAGATTTTGAAAAATCAGCATTTTTAATTGCTGCAGTTGCAGTAATCGGAGTAAGCACAATAACTTATATATTAGCCAATCGTTTGATAAATCCGATCGGTCATTTAACTTTCGCAGCTTTAGCAATTTCTGACGGTCAACTCGATCGAAATGTAAAAGTTAAACGTAATGATGAATTAGGGGTTTTAGCGAACTCTTTTAACAAAATGGCCAGCGAGTTGAAAAAACTCTTTAGCGATCAAGAAAAGCAAATAGAACAGAGAAATTTTCAACTTCAAGAAATTAAAAAGGCTAAAGAAATGGCCGAAATTTCAAAAGAAGCAGCAGAAAGAGCAAAAGAAGCAGCAGAAGCAGCGAATAAATCTAAAGATAGGTTTCTTGCTAATATCAGCCACGAACTCCGTACACCGCTCAATAGTATCTTAGGATATACCAAAATAATTCTTTCAGATCGCAAATTACCAGCCAATCATATCGAAGATCTTAAAGTTGTCGAACAAAGTGGAAATCATTTATTAACTTTAATTAACGACATATTAGACATATCGAAAACTCAAGCCAATAAAATGGAATTGCATCCGATCGATTTGGAGCTTGACAAATTTTTAGAGCATTTAGTCGATCTTGTTAGGATGTGGGCTAAAGAGAAAGATCTCGAAATCGAAACGCAATGGAAAGATTTACCTGCTGTTATTCAAGTAGACCAAACAAGATTGCGACAAATATTAATTAATCTTTTAAGCAATGCCATCAAATTTACCGATCGAGGTTCGATAACTCTTAAAGTTCAAGCGATCGACTCACCAAATAATAAAGGCTCTATATCCAAGCAAAAAATCCGCTTTGAAGTAATAGATAGCGGTGTGGGAATGAGCAAAGAAGAATTACAAAAAATCTTTCAACCATTCGAACAAGTTGGCGACATTCAATCTCGAGCCGCTGGTACTGGTTTGGGATTATCCATCAGCCAACAGTTAGTTAAATTGATGGGAGGAAAATTAAAAGTTAAAAGTACTTTAGGTGTCGGATCTACTTTTTGGTTCGATCTTACAGTTCCAGTAATACAAGTCGATCGGACTTTTATACAGCCGCAAATATTAGGTAAAATCTCCGGTTATAAAGGCAAACAACGCAAAATTTTAATCGTAGACGATCGCATCGAAAATCGCTTGTTGTTAGTGAAAATGCTCCAACCAAAAGGCTTTGAAGTGGATACTGCTAATAACGGTCGTGAAATGTTAAATGTGGCTCATTCTTTTCAGCCCGATCTGATTTTAATGGATTTATTTATGCCAGAAAAAACAGGTTTTACTGCAGCTAAAGAAATTCGCACAATACCAGAATTAAAACATATCCCGATTATCGTCGTAACCGCTAGCTCGATTACCAAAGAAACCGGAAAATATCTTAAAGCCGAAGCAATTTTACACAAACCGATCGACGAAGATGAGTTAATGATGAATTTACAAAAATACCTTCAAGTAGAATGGATTTATCAAGATGCTGTCGAGCGAGTAGGATAAAATTTAGCCGATGAATGAGTTGCAATCCGAACAAAAAAAAGCGATCGAAACAGAATATTTCAACGTTCGATCGAGGTTGCAACCATTTATTTATTGGTTTGCGATCGCCGTCGCTTTATTTCATATTTGGGTTAATACTTTTGGGTTTCTGAGTGAAATTTGGCGCAATAGTTTGCATTTTGGTTTGTTGGGAGCTTTAGGCTTTTTAATGTTCCCCCTCAGCGTTAAAGGCTCTGCTAAAGTTAATTTAATTTTAGATGTATTTTTAAGTATTTTAGTTTTAGCTGTCAGTATCTATTTAATTGCAGCAGAAGGAGCATTATATGCCCGCAATGAAGTATTAATATTGCCCGATCTTATTTTTGCCGGACTCGCAATACTTTTAATCTTAGAATTAACTCGCAGAACTGCCGGAATTATTATTCCGATAATAGCAATTTTAGCCCTAACTTATATTCTTTTTTGGGGTCAATATATCGACGGACTTTTTTATTTTCGCGGGCTTAGTTTGCCAAGAGTTTTATATCGAATGTACTTCACCGATGAAGGACTTTTTGGCTCGGCTGCTTCGATTTCTTCTACTTCGATATTTATGTTTATTTTGTTCGCTTCTTTTTTATTAAAATCGGGAGGAAGCGATTTTATTATTAATGTATCCAAATCGATCGCCGGAAAATTACCAGGAGGATCGGGTTTTGTTGCCGTTTTTGCTTCTAGTTTGATGGGTACAATTTCCGGTAGCGCGGTGGCTAATACAGTCTCTACCGGATCGATTACTATCCCGATGATGAAAAAGGCCGGTTTCGAGCCGAAATTCGCCGCAGGAGTGGAAACAGCCGCATCCGTTGGCGGTCAAATTATGCCCCCTATTATGGGTGCTGGGGCTTTTATTATGGCTCAACTAACAGCTTTACCCTATACAAAAATAGTCGAAGTCGCGATCTTACCAGCTATGATGTATTTCGGTAATATTGGTTTTTATGTTTATCAAAAAGCTCAGCAGAAAAAACTGACAATAGATAATAATAATTCCGAATCGATCGGGCAAATTTTACGAGAAGGAATTCATTTTTTAGTTCCGATCGCTTTTTTAATTGGGATGTTAATTGCAGGTTATACTCCTACTTATGCCGCAGGTTACAGCATTATTATTGTTGTCGTTAGTTCTTGGTTTAGCAAAGATCGTAAAATGAGCCTCAAAGATATTTTAGATGCTTTAGCTTTGGGAAGTAAAAACGCCGTCGCTACCGGAATATTATTAGTCGCTGCTGGCATAATTATCGGCAGTATTGCCATGACTGGAGCGGGGGTTACATTTTCACAAATGCTCGTAACTTATGCCGGAGGAAACCTATTTTTAGCCCTAATTTTAATCGCGATCGCTTCTTTATTATTAGGTATGGGTTTGCCCGTTACAGCCGCTTATATCATGTTAGCTATTTTAGCCGCCCCAGCTTTAGAAAATATGGGAATATCCCTATTATCGGCCCATTTAATTATCTTTTGGCTCTCTCAAGATTCTAACATCACGCCCCCCGTTTGTTTGGCAGCATATGCAGCAGCAGGAATCGCCAATACCAAACCATTACCAACCGCGATCGAAGCTTGGAAGATAGCTAAAGGTCTTTATATTATTCCCTTATTATTCGCTTATACTCCTTTAATTGACGGCAATATTTGGCAACAATTAGATGTATTTATTTTCGGACTTTTAGGACTATATTTACTCGCCGCAGTATTTACAGGCTATTTATTTAAACCGATCGGCAATAAAGCGAAAATACCTTTATTATTACTATCTTTTTTATTATTTTTCCCCGATTTGAGACTGCATTTAATCGGTAGCGCGATCGTCATTTTTATATATATTTATCAGAAAAAGTTTGTAAGTATTAAAGAGTAGCTTAGCTTCGCGTCAGAAGTCAGAGGGAATAAATATTATTTACTTTACCCAATGCTTCCGACACTCTAGATTTAACCCTTGACTCGTTCGATCGGATAAACTTTATCAAAAAGACCTTCCCAGTCGATCCGAGTAGCCACATTTTCGGTTTCTTTAACTTCAAAAGTCTTATTACAAGCTTCAGGAAGTTCGATCGCTTGAACGCAAAGATCGGCGATCGCGTCGCGACTTACTTGACCTCGAATATTATCCCCCTGTTCGAAATATAATTCCTTATCCCCAGGTTTTTCCGTTAAAGCACAAGGCCGGACGATCGTATGAGTAAGTCCGCTATCTCTAACCACATCTTCCCCTTTTAGCTTCCAAGTTAGGATACCACCTAATTGGTCGTTCATTCGCACTGCGGGAGGTTCTTCTTCTAGATTAATACCCGGACGGCCCGGACGAGTCACACCAGCAGAACTTACCATAATAAATTGGGGAGTGGGTTTCTTAGAACCGTAAGCTCTGATATAATCTACTTCTAGAGCAAATAAACCGCGATCGAACTTGGGATTTAAACCGCCATCGTATTCAAATTTACTCAGCATCAATTGCATCGAGTATATTTTACTAGTATCGATCGATCCCGCGTCTGGTTTCGTTTTGGCTCGAAATACTGGAATTAAATCTTTAAAAGGAATGCGGATCGTTTTCCAACAGTTATAAATCGTATCGAAGGAATAACAATAACCCACACCATCCCATTTACCTTCGCAACGGGCGATAAATTTGTAACGCTTGCCATCCCCTTGAACTCGCAACTCGATCCCTTCATAATTAGATAAATTGAGGGGAGGATCGAAATTTTTAGTCCTTACCGAAGCAAAACCACCGTTGTTCTGTGTAGATACTATACCAGTAAATACAGCTTTTTTATCTTTTAATTCGATATTGCTTTGACTGACTCCCCCCATTACCACATCATCTACAGCACCCCAATTATCTTCTAGATTAAATGCAGGATCGGCAAAATCGAATATAGTTCTTTTTGCTGCTGGTGTAATATACTTCTTAACAACTTCGACGAGATTTTTAATTCCTTGGTATTCTACTAACTCGGGAGTATCAACTACTTCGGGTAGATAAAATTTGATCCCTTGATAGTATTTTTCGCGAGTTGGGGTATCTCCTTCTACGGGTCGCACTTTAGTCCCAGTACAGCAAACAACCGCAGATACATCTGCCATTAATTTTGGCGTTAAAGTTTCTCGAATGGTTATGTCCGCTTCAAATAATTCTACCTCGTCCCCGAGCATTTCTTTGGCCCGTTGAGAATCTCTAACTAAAGCGCGTACTCGATAATTTTGGGAAACCAAACGACTGACAACCCGTTTACCTACGCCTCCAGTCGCTCCAGCAACTAATATTACACCCATTTTTTTTGTTTGTCCTTCTTTGCGATCGCTTTCTTTATTATTTGTAAATATTCTTTTTAAACAACTATAAAAAGGAATAACCTCAAAATAGTCGATCGTTTTCAAAAATCTCTTAGCATCCCAAGAGCGATTTTCTTCCGTCACAGCTTCAACCCTAAATTATCTCTCATCTAGATCGTAAAAAAAATGTCAATTTATGGATTATTAATATTATCCTTTAAATGGTAGTTTATCGATCGCTCCGCAATTTTGCAAATATAACGTCAGTTTAGTCTTAGAGGATCGAAAATATATGATTTATCGAGAAGATTGGCAAAGAATAATATTATTAATTTCAGAAGCAAAACAAGCTAGAATATCGAATTAATTTCCTGCACCCAACATAGAAATGATTATTATTTATTGTTTTGGTAGGCAAAATAAATTAAACCTGCAAGAGGAACGGCCATCAATCCAAAAGGAGTCGAACTTATGCCACTAATTAGAGCAATAAACATCCAAACAAATACAAGACTCGGCAAACCCATAATTATCGTTCCCGCGATCGCCCACGCTTTTTGATGTTTTTTAAACTGCTCGATACTTACCCATTTTCTACTTTTCCAAGCCCATTGATTGCCTTTAACTCCCATAAGCACAGCAACCATAAATCCAATTCCAGGAACTAAACTTAAAATTCCGATCCAAACTTGATTGGGAAAAGACCAAAACAAAGGCAAGAAAAAAGCTCCCCAATTCCAACCTTTAATTTCTGAAGGTACTTCTTGAATCGAATTTATACCGCATCCCGAATTATTTTTGACTAGAGATTTTTCAGGTTCTTTTTTAATTTGCTCCGGTTTAATTTTCGGCCCTTCTATAAGTTCTTTAACAGCTTCTCGAGCCGATTTAAATCTTTTTTCTAAAGCAGGTTCGATTAGTCGATCGAGCCATTTGGCAAAATCTGGAGAGATGGTAGTATAATTTTTAAATTGAAGGCGCAAGTTTTTTTGCGGTAATTCAGACGGTGTCACACCCGTCAATAAATGAATTAAAGTCGCTCCAAGTGCGTAAAGATCTGAAGAAGCTACAGCCTTTCCCCCAAATTGCTCCATCGGAGTGTAGCCATACGTACCCACTACCGTAAAAGTCCCCCCTCTCTCCTGCGGTCGATCCTGTACCGAACCAAAATCTAATAAATAAATTTTCTTATCTTCACCTAAAAGAATGTTACTCGGCTTAATATCTCGATGAATAATAGCCGGATTGAGTTCGTGTAAATAAATTAAGATTTGTAAAACTTGTGTTGCAATTTGCCGGACTTGTGATTCGACAAATCTTTTTTTTTGTGTTAATAAATTTTTTAAAGAAGAACCCTGAATGTAATCTTGAACTAAGCCAAACCATAAAGAGCGATCGTCAAGAGAAAAATAATCCCGATATTGAGGAATTTGGGGATGGTCGAGATTTTGGAGGATTTGAGCTTCTCGTTCGAAAAGTTTGAGGTGTTCCCATTGTACCTCTCCTCCTAAAGAGAGAAGTTTGATAACTACTAAAGATGAGCTGTTAAAATCAGATTGTAAATCTCGAGCCAGCCAAGTAGGGCGAACGGGGTTTTCACCGAGTATAGTTTGTAATTGATAGCGATTTTGGATGATTTGGCCGCTGTCTAACATTTCGATCGAGCTTGATATTGCTTTGTAGCGTTTTGGTAGTAATATCTATATGGTAAGAAAAAAATTAGCTTTCTAGTTGTTTTGCAATAGACGGGAAATAAATCTTAGTAGCTCGATCTCAGTTCCTCAAAAGTAGATCTGTTATGATAAAAAGCCGACTCCCATCGATCGGAACGAAGCCGAACCCAATCATTAAATCAAAGGCAAAAAATTTATCCTATCCTCGATCGCTGTTTTATATTAGAAAAGAAAAGTGCTATGATGTAAGATTATTAGGTTTATTCTAATCGCTAAAAATCACCTGAGTGGGCATCGCGCTTAGAGCTTTGAAAAATAATGCCGCTCGGGTAACTACGAAGATAGAGATGCTTGTAATTAAATCCAAAAACCTAGGGGGGAAAGATTTGAAGTTGGATTTTGAATTAAGCTTGGCTAAAGTTTGTGTCCGCTTAATATAGATAGTATTGAAGCAAACAAAAAAGAAAAACAATCGATCTTTGAATTGTCAAAGTAAGGAAATTTCTCGACCGAAATCGTAAGCGCAAAACTTCCAAGAAACGCAAATGCATAAACTGTTAATTATTGTTAACGCTAAAGTAAAAGAGGCAGGAAAAATCGCAGCCTCACCGGTAACAGAAAAAATGGTCAATGCCCTAATTGCCGGGGTAAATCAAGAATTAATCCGCCCAACATACTCCAAAGTTCCCGGAGAAATAATCGCGGTAGAGAAACAAAAACCAGTAAAAATAGAAGTAGTTGCGGCAGCAAGTTTGTGGTCAGAGCCAGACAAACTAAAATATACGGAGTCGGGAGCAATTTGCTGTCCTTTGACAATTCAATTACCCTACGACTTTGATTTTCCGGCTAGAGATGTATGGCGCGCTTGCCAAGATATCAAAGGGAGACGAAATTGGGTAGCACAGAAGCTAAACTATAAAACAAGCACGAACGACACCCCACTAGGAGATTTATGGCTGCCAGCGATCGTCACCGAAGAAGGGCTGTTTTACGAAGAAATAATCGGAGAAGGAGCGATGCCGAATTCCTACCAACAGCCAGTCAATTTGCCCGATCGCATCAATCAATCGGTGTATAATTTAGCCGATAAATTATTAGAATCGATCGATCGAACCCCGGGAGTTTACTTGTTGCAATTTTGTTTGCGAAAATCAGAAATAATCTTCGATCGACTTTGGCCGTTTCCAGCAGCACCAGCACTAGCAAGCATACGGATGAGGCAACCGAACCTATATACTTATCATTGGCATTGTTTGAGTGGCAAGAAATTTTTAAACTCGAACGTCCAAGAAAAAGTTGCCAAAAGCGATCGCGATTCGGTAGCTAGGTATTAAAAAGCAGAGCGAGTCAAAATTGAAGCCGATCTATCCCGATCGAAGTCGCGGTCTCAATGTTGACAATGGCTCGCTCGAACTCGTGCTAAACTATCCGAGGCGATCGACCTCGAGAATTCTTAAACAGCTTAGAATGATAAGATAGGAAAAATCCCTGGGGTTTTTTCAAGCTAATATTCTCAGAATTAAAGATGTCGGCTCGATCTCAAAAGCTAGGTTGTAAAATTGTCAATTAAGAGCAAACAAGATCGATCGCACCGCCCTGATAAGTGCGGCAATTTAAACAGGACGAAAAGTGAAGTTATTTGGCGGCAATTCCAACTCAGTAGCTAAAAAAGCTAAAAATCCGACTGCTTCAGGTTTAGGAACGTTCGGAGGTGTATATACACCTTCGATTTTAACGATCCTGGGCGTAATCATGTACTTGCGCTTTGGGGAAGTAGTGGGAAGCGTGGGACTAATCGGAACTTTAGTCATTGTCACCCTCTCGACCTCAATAACATTTTTAACCTCCCTTTCGATCTGCGCGATCGCCACCGATAGAGTGGTAAGAGTGGGAGGGGCTTATTACATGATCAGCCGCTCTTTGGGGATAGAAACGGGGGGAGCAGTCGGAATACCTCTCTATTTTGCTCAAGCCCTCTCAGTATCTTTATATACGATCGGTTTTGCTGAAAGTGTGGTCACCAGTTTTACTGGTTTAGAAAATTACCAAGTCTATATAGCTTTAGCTGTCACCGTTGCAGTCGCAATTTTGGCACTAACTTCGGCAGATTTAGCAATTAAATCCCAATATTTCATTATGGCGGCGATCGCCATATCCCTAGTGACTTTTACATTAGGGCATCCTGTAGATATTGCTGGTAATCCCGTAAGCGGTGAAAATATCGATATGTTTGCGGCCCCAGCAGCAGGATCGAAATCTTTTTGGGAAATATTTGCCCTGTTTTTCCCTGCAGTAACGGGTATCATGGCCGGGGTGAGTTTGTCAGGAGATTTGCGCGATCCGATTAAATCTATTCCCAGCGGAACTTTAGCCTCAGTAGGAACGGGATACGTAATCTACATGATATTGCCAGTATTATTGGCAATGCGAGCCGATCCCGCAACTTTAGTCGAAAATTCCCCGCTCGTCATGCAACAGATCTCTATTTGGGGGCCGTCGATTTTATTGGGAGTTTGGGGCGCGACTTTATCTAGTGCTTTAGGTAGTATTTTAGGTGCTCCGCGAGTTTTGCAAGCTTTAGCAAGAGATGGAGTTTTGCCCGACTGGATGAGCTTTTTAGGCAACGGTAGTGGCAAAGATGACGAGCCTCGCATCGGTACGGCCGTCACTCTAGTGGTAGCAATAGCTGGGGTTTGCATCGGCGATCTCGATTTGATCGCTCCGGTGCTGACAATGTTCTTTTTGACCACTTATTTAGTTTTAAACGTCTCAGCCGCGATCGAGGGTTTCTTGCAAAGTCCTTCTTTTCGTCCCACCTTCAAAGTACCCTGGTTTCTCTCTTTACTAGGTGCTGCGGGTTGTTTGGCGGTGATGTTTTTAATTAATCCCGTCGCCACAGTAGTAGCTGCAGTAGTCGTTCTCCTCATTTACTTGTGGTTGCAAAGAAGGGAGCTAACAACTACTTGGGGAGATGTCAGACGAGGGTTGTGGATGGCTCTGTTGCGAGAAGCTATTTTACAAACCGATCACACTCAAGATACTAAAAATTGGCGACCCTCAATCTTAGTTTTTTCTGGTGCTCCTTCTCGTCGTTGGTCTTTAATTAGATTGGCAGATGCTTTAACTCACAAACGCGGTTTGATCACGGTTTCGAGCGTTTTACCAGTGGGATCTTGCGATCTGGCCAGAAAAATGACTCTAGAAAAAAGAATTAGTAATTATCTCGAACGTCGCGGAGTACAAGCCTTAGTTCGTTTGGTAACTGCTGAAGAACCTTTTGAAGGTGCAACTCAATTGGTGGCAACCTACGGTTTGGGATCTGTCGTTCCCAATACAATTTTAATGGGCGATAGCGACCATGTTGGCAAAAGAGATAATTATTGCTCTGCTATTGCTACTTTCCACGAAGCCAGACGCAACGTGATTATCCTCAGAGAGTCTCAACGGGGTTTTGGTCGTCGCAAAAAAATCGATATCTGGTGGAAAGGGATGCAAGCTAATGGTAGTTTGATGTTGCTATTGGCTTATCTGCTTCGTAAAGATATTGAATGGCGCAACGCTCAATTATTTCTTAAATTAGTCGTTCCCGACGATTCTGCGGCGATCGCAGCTAAAGAAAATGTGAAAAATTTAATCGAAAAATTGCGTCTGAGTGCCATACCAACAATTTTAGTCTCTCAAGGTCGTTCTTTTAAAGAAATTCTTCATAGTTCTTCGGTCGATGCCGATTTAGTATTTCTGGGTATTGCCAAGCCCGATCGAGAGAAGTTCCGAGAATATTACGAAAATTTACAGGTCTTAGCCTCCGGTTTACCGACAACTGTAATGTTTGTTTTAGCCGCTCCCGATTTTGCTTTTGAAGAAGTTCTCAGCGAAGCAAATTAATTTTTTATCACTTTACGGGGCAAATTGACATAAAAAGTAGAGCCTTTACCGGGGCAACTTTCTACTCTAATTTTTCCGTTCATTATTTCTATTAAAGATTGGGTAATTGCCAGTCCCAAACCAGTACCGGAATGTCTGCGGGTAATACTAGGATCGACCTGTCGGAATGCTTCAAAAATCTTGGATAAATGAGTTCGATCGATCCCTATCCCCGTATCTTTAACGGCAATTTCTATGGTTTCGCGATCGATTTCTCTTGCTTCTATTTCTACTCCACCTTCATCTGTGAATTTAATTGCATTAGAAAGTAAATTAGTTAAAATTCTTTTGAGGCAGTTACCGTCGTTAATAATTAAAGGCGAATTTAATTTTATATCTACTGCTAAAGTTAGATTTTTTGCAACTGCCAGGGAGCGAAGTTCTTCTATAGTAACTGTTATTAATTCTCCTAAATCTAATTCTTCTAAATATAATTCTAAATTGCCCATTTCTAATTTAGAAAAGTCCAATACTTCATTAACTAAATTTAATAAGTTTTGACTGTTTTGAAGAATTCGATTCGTCATTTGTTCTTGTTTTTCAGTTAAATCGCCGTGGCGTTGCATCAATAACATCTGAGAAAAACCCATAATTGCATTCATCGGAGTTCGCAATTCGTGGGACATAACTGCTAAAAATTCCGATTTGAGTTGAGAAATTTCTTGTAATTGTTGATTTTGAATTTGAATTTTTTGACGTTGTCTTTCTAGTTTTTGATTTTGAGTGGTGAGGAGTTGGTTAGTTTCGCGCAATTTTTGATTGGCTGATTCTGCCAGCATTTCCGCCCGATGGAGACGAATCGTATTTGTCAGCATCCTTACCAAAATTTTTGGCGATATTTTTGACTTGGGAAGATAATCGTAAACTCCAGCTTTCATTAATTCTACAGCAATTTGCTCGTCTCCTTGACCAGTAAGGACGATCGCGGGTACTTTTATTTTTAAAGCTTCTAATTGCTTCACCAATTCCAAACCGTTGCGATCGGGGAGGAGATAATCGAGACAAATACAATCGAAATTCGTTTCTTCTAAAATTGCGATCGCGCTGGTAGCATTGTTGGCTTCTGCGATCTCTAAATCTAAATCTGCTTGTTGCAAGCAACGAGTCACAGCCATTCGATCTACTAAATCATCATCGACTACAAGTATTTTGAGCTTTCCTTCCATTTAAATTATTATTCTAAAAAGGTTTTTACGCTGCCATCTTTTATTAAAAATACTCTAACTGTGAGCTTGTCGAGACTCGAAAATTGAGAAACAAAAGTTTCTCCTGCTAATGGTATCCCAGTCCGATCTCGATAGATTTGCGACGGGTATCCTAAAGGAATGACGCGATCGAGCGATCCGTTGCGATTTATTATCAGACGATATTCTAAGCTGCGATCTAAATCTTTTGGTGGCTGCCATCGTTGCTTTAAATAATCGTTTACTTCTGCTAAGATTACGGTCTCATTATTTTCTTTGACAGACTGAGTTGCTGCAATAGAATTTCTTCTCGATCCTGAATCTTTTGCTTCTAAAGAGGGTAAGTTAGGTAATTCTGGCTTAACTTGGCGCGAAATTGTCGATCGATCGGCTTCTTGTTGCGGCTTTGTAACGATCGATCGCGGTGTTGTGGTTTCAGTTTCAGGTATTTGTGATTCTTGGGATGGTTCGATATCATTTGTTTGCGGGTTATTTAAAGCTGGTTTCGATCCTGGGGGATTTTGCTGTTGAGGTGGCGGTAATACTTCAAAAGATCGATCGAAAGATTCTGCTTCTTCTCGAGTTGATGAGGAAATAGTTTGAGTTGTTGGGGTGGGAGGATTTAACCATCTTAGGGCGATCGCACCCAATGCCATCAATGAGATCGCTGCTGCTACTAAGCTAATTTTACGATCGGGAGTTAGTTTAGCTTTTTGTCGCCAATAAGAATCGATCGCTGCTAGATCCGCGCTATACTTTTCTAAAGCTGTTGCTAAATCGAATAACTGTAACGGACTTAATTCTATTTGTTGCCCCGATTGTTCCGTTCCTAAAGCTCCTAAAAATAACTGATGAGCTAAGAGATTTTTTGGCTGCAAACTCGGTGCGTAATTATTATAATTGTTTGTCGCTTTTTCTGCCTTTAAAGATAAACTGGTTGGGGTTAATGCTAAAAATTGCTGTACGTAATCCTCTACAGCAATACACAATTGCTGCAATTTATCGCGATCTCCGTAAATAGTTATTGTTTCTGTTTGGCTGGAGTTCGGAGCGTTTAAATGCAATTCAAAATAAATATTTTCTATTTTATTTCGACTAGACCAAGCCAAAAGCGGAGCTGTTTTTTTTCTAATTTCTAGGGTACAGGTTGGCGAATTATATCGTCCGATCGTAGATGATGGCATTTTGTGTTTATTTTCTCATTCAGTTCGATGATTATCCAGAATAGTCTAAAAGAGCCATCCACAAACGACGATGACCGTTGGGGTTACTATAAAAGAGTAGATCGATTAACAGTTTTTGGGCTAAATTATATAAGCTTTCTGGCGATGTCGATTCTCCCTGTCGCATTCGCTCTTGATATATATTAGTAAAAGCATCGAAATACTCTCCTAAAATGGGATCGCGATGTAAAGGTCGATCTCGGTTTTGTTCTAAAATCGAACAAGCACTTCGAATCGATTGATGATATTCTCTGGCTAAATGACATACTATTAAGACTAAGGTTCTTGCTTCTTCTACGTCTAGTTTTTTTCTCCCCCCAGAACTCTTACGTTGGGGATTTGACTGACGCAAACGCCAAAGCGAAACTCGATCGCTCACCAGCGATTTTTTATCGAGCTTTTTTGCCGCTTCTATTATCGCAACAGAGCCTATTTCTGTTAAAGATTCCAAAGCTATTAAAAGTAGGTCTAAATGGGTTTTAATATTTTCTAATTGCTGCGTATCCGGGTCGCATTCTCTCGAAAAATCTTGACTTTGAAAAGAATTTAATCCGTCATTAGCTAGTTTTCCATTTAGCTTTTTACTAGGGAGCATAATTCAAGTTCTTACTTTGCTCGATCTGTCTCGAAACAAGACTATAACAATTATGTTTGAGTTTCTTAAAAAAATGCTTCGGGAGCTGCTCTATTTTTTCTGGCTATAATTTTCAAGTATTATGGTAATGGTTCGATGGTATTTTTGAGATCGATTCAATAAATATTTACTATTATTTTTTTCTTGCTAATCTACTTTAACACAACCTATTTTAAACTATTGTTTTAAGTTTATTTATGTTAGCTCCCTTGCTAATTTTAAAAAATTATATTCGATCTGCTTCAACTCGGTAATTTACTGGTATAATGAACAAATAAAAACTTATGTGGTAACAGAGTAAGAAATCGCAATTATGACTTTTTCCCCAGTCGATCTTGAGAAAAGTTATAAGGCTCTCAAGATAAAGAAAGGAGCAACTTTAGATGAAATCAAATCGGCATATCGAAAACTAGCTCGTCGATATCATCCCGATTTAAACCCTAAAAATAGAAAAGCAGAAGCTCGTTTTAGAGAGATAACTCAGGCATATCAAATACTCAACAACCACTATCGTCAGGAATCAGAACCGAGTGGAGAAGAAAGCCAAATTCAAGAACGCGGTACTAGTATCAATCAAATAGTTAACAATATTGCTAAAAGTATTGGAGGAATATTTAAAAATTAGGATTGCCAATGAATCAAGCAATCAAAAAGAAGTTTTTTGGTGTTGGAGATTTTCGATCCGGCCAAAAATACCCTATTGGTATCTTTAAGTTATTGAAGGGATTAAAATCGGATTTAGAGATAAATAAAAGACTATAAAGCGATCGCATCACTTAAAGTTCGATCGCTAACCATTATACAGTATGGCAATTTTTTTAGGGCAATTAATTATTTAAATAAAGCTCTCAACCTAATAAAATTTAACAAACAGCCAAAATCAAATCGATCGATGTTATCCTAAAGATCGATAAGGGCGCGTGGCTCAGTGGATAGAGCAACGGATTCCGGTTCCGTAGATCGGGGGTTCGAATCCCTCCGCGCTCGTTTAACCTTGTTTCCAAGTACCGTGAAAGCCGTGGGGAACTACTTCAGGCAAAGCCAACTTACAAACAGGATCGCCTTCTATATTTTCGCTATCGTAGATCCAGACCTGACTGGTATCGGTATTACCATTGTAAACAACAGTTAAAAGCCAACCTCGTTCGAAGTCGATCCGATCGCGGACGTAAATAGGTTCGCTAGGATAACAATTATCCTCCAAATTAGCTATTGACAAATTACCAGTTTTGCGATCGAATCGAGCGATCGCGTTAAAAATATTGGCAGTAATATCGCTACCATCTTGATAAGTAGATAAATAAGTATAACGCCAAGGCTGAGAGACTTGTTGTTGAGAAACGATAGGAAAGTCGCATTTGCGATCTAAAAGTTCTTCTTGTTTAATTACTTTAGCAGTATGAGGATCGATATTTATTTGCCAGAGAGTGCCTTTTGCGGGGGTATTTATTTTACCTGTAGAGACTTCTTTTAAATTTTGGTTAGTTTGAAAATCAGGGTAACGAACCAACTCGATCGCGATCTCAGATCCGCTTTCATTAAGATAAGCGTTGGTAAAATGCCATTGATAGAAAGGATCGGTAACTGTGCGACTGACAAGAGATAAATTATTGCGATCGAAGATTAGTATTTGCATGCCGAGATCTGGCTTCCATTCCATAGCCTCGCTAAAACTGGCAATACCTACAGCCGCAGGAAACAAGTTAACCCTAACTGGGGGAACAAAAAATATTAAATAAGGGCCGGCCATGACAAAATCGTGTATTAAAGGCAACCCTTCTAAATTAAAAGAACTTTTTTTGACAATTTTGCCGGTGCAATTACTGCGATATAAATTGAGAGTAGCATTTATTCCCGCAGCTACCCCAAAATTAAAAATCTCCCCCGTTTCGGGATCTACTTTAGGATGGGCACTAAAAGAATCATTATCCTCTAATTTAGTCAAATTATCCAAACCGATAGTATCTAGAGTATCTAAATCGAGGGCGTGGGGTCTACCACCTTCCCACAAAGCCAACAATCGATCGGACAAAGCTAATACTGATGTATTGGCACTATTTTTAACATCCTTGCCCCAATTATTCCAAAAAGGGCCGGGGGCAGTCATCCCATAATTAGGGAAAATAAAACTATTAGCGGCGGTTTCTGCTTGATAGCCGGAAGTTAGAACGTAGCGATAAACAGCCATCGGGCCGCTATCGGAAAAATGGACGGCTAAGATCGCCCCATCCCCATCAAACCAGTGTCCCACTCGGAGATCGCCTCTTTGCAAGCGTCCGGGCCCGTTACGATAGAGAGATCCGCGCAAACCTGAAGGAACGTTACCAGCAATTATCTCTAAAGGAGTGAGGGGAAATTCATTAGCCGGAGAGGCGATCGCATTCGACCAGGGTTTAAGATTTCGATCTGAAGCTAGATTTACCATTATTACTATGATTTAATCGTTTTTTTTTGTAGGTGTAAAGGAATTAGAATCGATCCCTCGCGACTCTAATAAACGCTTTCTTTTTTGACGCGCAATAGCTTGAAGATCGATAGTTTTATCGGTTTCGTCGACAATTTCTCCGGTTAAAACTTCTAAGACATCTTCTAAAGTTACCACTCCTGCTACGCCGCCATATTCATCTAGAACTACTGCCAAATGTTCGCGGGTTTGTTGAAAAGTTTTTAGTAATTTATCGGCTTTAACTGTTTCGGGAACGAAGCGAACTGGACGGACGAGATCTTTAATTTTGCTGTCGCTTTTACCTTCGAGAGTAGCGGTCAATAATTCACTTTTCAAAACTAAGCCGATCGTGCGATCGATAGTTTCTTCGATCACTAAAATGCGACTGTGTTGGGAAGCGATTATTTCTTCTTTTGCATCTGCTAAAGTCAATTCTCCTTTTAAATAAGTAATAGTTACCCGAGGAGTCATCAAATCTGAGGCACTCAGGTCGTTTAATTGAAAAACCCTTTGAATCATTTCCGCTTCATCATTTTCGATCGCACCTTCTTGGAAACCAATTTTAGTTAAAAATCTTATTTCTGCTTCGTTAGTAGTGGGAATTTTTTTTCTTTTTGTAAAAGGTAAAGTAACTCTCTCTACCAACCAAACTAAAGGAATAAAAATAACGGTTATAAACTTAACTGGTATAGCAACAATTAAAGCGATATTTTCAGAAAATCTTTCTCCAAGAGTTTTAGGAACGATTTCGCCAAAAACAATAATTAAAAAAGTGAGAACCGCAGAAAAGATTCCCAGCCAAGCATCGCCCAATTTTTGAGCAGCCAAACCACCAATAACGATACTGCCGACAATATTAAAAATATTATTGAGAATTACGATAGTAGCGACCGGACGATTGATTTTTTGACAAATTGAAAAAAGTGCTTGCGCTGCGGGTCTTTTCGATTGTGCCAACTGTCTGACGCGAATGCGAGGAACTGAAAGAAGAGCGGTTTCTGTAGCCGCACAAACAGCCGAACCAGTTAGAACAATCAGCACGACGATTACAATTTCAAGCACGATCGAATTTTTACCTCTGAAGCAGTTTTTACTAAATAATTAAGGAACAATAAGAATAACCCGAACAAAAAATAAATTTTGCTGAATTAAGAATATTTAATATTTATCTTAGCTCTAAGTTGAGCCTAGATTGTGAAATATCCGATCCTAACAAAAGATCTTTGTTAAGATCTTTTTTGCAAACCCAAGGTGGATGTATTCTTTCGATATAAGCTGAAGTTACAAAAAGTATATGAAAAAATTAATTGAGGGGTTGCGTAAATTTCAGAGTAACTACGTCAACACTCACAGACAATTATTTGAGGAACTCTCTCTCGGCCAGCACCCGAGAACTTTATTTATAACTTGTTCGGATTCTCGCGTCGATCCCAATTTAATCACACAAGCCGAAATTGGCGAGTTATTTGTAATTCGTAATGCAGGCAATATTATCCCCCCCTACAGGGCTGCTAACGGCGGCGAAGGGGCAGCATTAGAGTATGCTGTGGCTGAGTTGAAGGTCAAGCAAATCATTGTTTGCGGTCATTCTAAATGCGGAGCGATGAAAGGTTTATTAAAAATGGACAGTCTTTCGGATAAATTACCCGATGTTTATGATTGGCTCAAACACGCAGAAGCAACCCGTCGTTTAGTTAAAGATAATTACAGCCATTTTGAAGGTGATGAGTTGTTAGAAATTACCGTTGCTAATAATGTTCTCAATCAGTTAGATAATTTACAAACCTATCCAGTAGTTCGATCGGGCCAGCATCAGGGTAACCTAAGTTTACACGGCTGGATTTATCGAATCGAGACTGGAGAAGTTTTGGCTTACGATCCGGTAATTCACGATTTTGTCGCTCCTCATTCCCGTTTGCGAGCAGTAGAGCCAGAATACAATTTTCATCCTAACTGTCGCGTTCCCGGAAAGGATAATTTAAGCACTCCCGTTAATAATGCTCCCGATCTGCCAGTATCTCCCCATTTATCCCCAGAACAAACAAACAGAATTTATCGCGGTTCTTCTCGTTAAATCAACTATTTCAGGTAGGCAATAGTCACCCCAGATCCCCCTTCTTTTTGAGATGCTAATTCAAAACGATCGACTTGGGGATGACTTTTCAAAAAGTCTTGCACTCCTTGCCTTAACTTACCCGTACCTTTACCGTGTATAATCCATAATGCACCCGTTCCAGATGCGGCCTCAGTGGCGATCGCCCGATCGAGTTCGATTTCAGCATTTGCTACTCTCGCACCACGCAAGTCTAGGGTATTTCGGGAAGTTCGCACGGTGAGATTGTTTGTTTTTGGTACTGTTTTAGTGGCAGTGGACTTGCTTTTTGGCGGTTTTTGTGCTGGCTGAACTTTTTGACCGTCTAAGGATTCGATATCCGTTATTGCTAGGGTCATTTTCATCAAACCAAAACGAACGTTTATTTGTTCTCCATCTTCGGAAATACTAATAATTTCTCCAGTTTGACCGAGGCTGGGTATTTTAACTTTCTCTCCTATTTGAGGTTTATATTCTGGCTTGCGAGCGGTATTTTTTTGCCGTTTCGGTATGCGAGTATCGGCGATTTTTTCTAAAGATTCTGTTGCTTTTTGAGCGTTTTGTGCGGTTTGTCCGCCTTGTTGCAACTGACGAATGACTCGAGCTATTTCTTCTTTAGCAACCCCGATCGCTTTATTTATTTCTATTTCTTGATTTAGTTTTAATTCTTTTTCTCTTTCTTTTAATTGATTTGCTTTTTCTGATACTTCTTGATAAAAACTTTCGGCTTTTTGCAATAATTTACCAGCTTCGTTAGCCTTTTCTTCTTGTTCGCGACGCTGTTTTTCTAAATGAGATATGACTTGGTTAATATCTGCCGATAATTCTCCGACTCCTTCCTTAGCCCGATCGATTATCTCGGATTTTAATCCCAACCTTTGGGCGATCGTCAAGGCGTTAGATCTGCCCGGAATGCCCCACAATAGTTTGTAAGTAGGAGAAAGAGTAACATCATTAAATTCTACCGAAGCATTTTCAAACCTTTCATCTTGATATTTTAGAGCTTTTAATTCTCCATAATGGGTAGTTGCGACGGTTAATTGAGTCTTTTCAGCTAAATATTTTAAAATCGCGATCGCCAAAGCACTTCCTTCGGCCGGATCTGTTCCCGCTCCTACTTCATCTAATAATACTAAAGATTGATGTTTACCTTGTAAGGCGGCAATAATTCTGGTAATTCGGCAAATATGACCGGAAAAAGTCGATAAACTCTGTTCGATCGATTGTTCGTCGCCGATATCTGCTAAAATTTGCTCGAACCAAGGTAATTCTACTGGCTCTTTTGCGGGAACGAACAAACCAACTTTCGCCATCAACGCAGCCAGTCCGAGGGTTTTGAGGGTAACGGTTTTTCCTCCGGTGTTGGGGCCGGTAATTGCTACTATTTTAATTTGCGGTTGGATCTGTACGTCGATCGGAACTACATCTAAGCCTTGTTCGTGTTTTTGCTGCCAAATTAAGAGAGGATGACGTAATTTTCTTAAGGTAATATTTTCTTGGCTGTCGGTATCGATAAAGCGAGGACAGTTAGCTCCGATCCAAAAACTGTAACGGGCTTTGGCTGTAGCCAAATCTATTGTAGTAGCGGCGATTAAAAGCTTTTCAAGATCGATTTGTATTGCTGCTATTTTTTCAGTTAGTGCTTGTAAAATAGCATCTATTTCTCTTTGTTCTTGACGCTGATACTGTCTTAATTGATTTCCGAGTTGAACTACGGAATTGGGTTCTATATATAAAGTTGCTCCAGTGCTAGAGGTATCGTGAATTATACCCGGTATGGTGTCTTTTTGCGGTGCTTTAACGGGAATTACAAAGCGATCGCTTCTTTGGGTAATTACTTGTTCTTGTATCGAGCCAGGATTTTTTTGTACGATACGCTGCAGGTATGTATATATTTTCTCCCGCAATGATTTAGTTTTGCGGCGAATATCTCCTAATTTTGGCGAAGCGCGATCGGCTACTTTCCCGTCGTCATCGATACAGTGATGAATTTCTTGCTCTATTTCTGGATAAGTTCTGACTTCAGCTACTAATGCTTGAAGGACTGGCTTTTCTTCAAAGTTTTCGATCGTCCTTCGCAAGCGTCTCATTCCGGCTAGGGTGGTGGCTATTGCTAATAGTTCCCCTTCCGACAGCATTCCCCCTAATTCCGCTCTTTCTAAAGCCGCACCAATGTCTTCTATGCCTTGAAAAGATAAGCCGCGATCGAGGCTATTTTCTATGGCGTAGACTTCTTTAGTTTGCGCCAGAAGATCGATACTTTCTTGTTTTGAGGCGGGAATTTTTAGCTGTGCTGCAGCTACAGCACCTAATTTAGTTGCTGCGAAAGTAGATAAATGTCGGCACAGACGATGCCATTCTAGTAATTCTAGTGTTTCCGATTGTATCAAGGCGTAAACTTACATACTACTTCTTATATTATTTAGCAATTTTTCCGAATCGGCCGCCAATGTTTCGATCGCAAAAAAGATTTTTTCGGAAATTGTAAACAAATATTGCTATCTTTGAAAATTTACGTTACATTTAATAACAAGAGCTTGACTTCGACTCAAACATAACTTAATTGGGTAACAGAGAATCATGGAAAACAAAGACAGCAAATTAGGATTCACTAACTTCGCAGAAACTTGGAACGGTCGTCTAGCTATGCTAGGTTTTGTAATCGGTCTTTTAACCGAACTTTTCACCGGCCAAGGCATCTTAAGTCAATTAGGCTTAATGTAATAATTAATTTTTAAAAACTTAGCGATCGGAATTATTGACAAATACAACTAAATAGCTTCGATCGCACCAATTTTTAACCCTCTTAATTTCCTATCCGAAGCAAAGAGGGTTTATGTATTTTTTTTAATAAAAAATAGCTCTAAGTTTTGCAGGTATATACCAGAGCTATCATTGTGCTAGAAATAGTTAATTAGCAAAAGACTGACAGTTTTTAGGGCAAATTCTCGAACAAGCTTGACAGCCGATGCAATTATCTGGATTGAAGACACTCATTACTTTGCGTTCTACTTCATCATCATCTTCGTCTTCGTCGACAATTTCTCCATCTTCGTTAAGTGCTTGCAAACCTAAGACATCGTGACCGCAGACTTTATAACATCTACCGCAACCCAAACAAGTTTCTTTATCGATCGCTTCAATAAATCGAGGTTGCCAAGTTTTTCCACCGCGAGTCAACCCAGTTACTACTGCCATTTTTGGTGTTCTCCTAATTATTAATTTTTGTCGGCTCTTTTTCAAGATAATTAGCTCGGCATAAAATTCCTTGACTGAATCTAAATATAATTAGTTTTTATTTAGCAAAGGAAATATTGCCGTAATTTCAAGCATAATATGTTATTTTTAACTGTCAATTGAATTTATTTTTTTTGTAGCTAAATTTAACATTTATCAGCAAAAGTTTCTGAATGTTTTCTTTTATAAAATTTTTACTAATTTTCTTTTATTTGTAGCTTCTCGGTTTTCGAGGATTTCAGCCGTAAAATTGACTAAAAATTAGCTATTTTTTTGTAAATATTAGATTTAATGACTTTTTTAAAAATTATGAAAGCGATCGAAGGAAAATATATAAAAATTAAAATAACTCATTAGTTGGGCGATCTTGTTGATATAATTCTAGAACCCAGTTTTCTAAGGCTTCAGTATGCCAGTTTTTCCCTTGCCATTGATGAGTTGGTTGGTATGGTTGGTTGGCTCCGCGCACTCTACCCCGCCAAACTTTCATCGAAAACCATAAATAACCTTTTTGGCTGGGCAGATCGGC
>CAYWIH010000021.1:0-42578 GCA_964458305.1 uncultured bacterium
ATATTTTAGGCTTTTATTATGTTATTTTTCATATATTGTTTTCTTATATAATTTTTTTTTTTTTAAAAAAATTTTTTTTTTTTTTTTTTTCAAGCCATCTAGATATCTTTCGCGAAAATCTTAAAAATAATTTAATTAACTTGAGAAAACTTGAATTAAAAAATTTCACTGCTTGCCAACCAAATTTTCGGCTCGAAGGCAGTCAATTTAAAATTTAATCGGGATGACAGGATTTGAACCTGCGGCATCCTGCTCCCAAAGCAGGCGCGCTACCAAGCTGCGCTACATCCCGTAAGTCGCTCTAAAATTGTAGCACAACATTTATCAGAAAATTCAATCGGGATACCAAAACATTCCTTTAATTCCTTCCGGCTCTAAAATGAATCCCAAACGACGATAAAAGTCGATCACTTGAGGATCGGCAAAAAGAGTAATATTACTTATATCTTGTTTGCGCAGCGATTCGATCGTATATTTCATTAAAGCCTTTCCCAGTCCTTGCTTCTGAAAAGCAGGATGAACCACCACATCCCAAATAGTGGCATTAAAAGCACAATCGGAAGTAGCTCGAGCAAATCCAATCAAACGTTGCTTTTTGCCCTGAACTTGCCACATTGAGACCACTAAAAAACTATTTTGAAGTGCTTTTTTGACTTTGCGCAAGGGACGACGAGCCCAGCCAACCGAATCGCAAAGTTCCTCTAACTCGTAGAGATCTATTTCCCGTCGCTTACTAAAATATATTCGAGAGACAGAAGCGCGCTGCGAACTGAGAGAATTTTTGCGCGGATCGCTAATTTCTCCTAGAAGATCTCCTTCGAACGAGGGGGTCTCTGCTGAAGTGTCGATCGCATCAGAATTACTAAACAATCTTTTCCAAAAAACCATCTTTGGGAGTATCGGCGTAAATTGTGCCTTTTAGCTATCTTAATACAAGTTGACACTTTTAGGCGCGAAGAAAAATAGATCTCCTTCTAAAAGCAGAAAAAAAATCCTCCCTTAAGATTGAGGCAAATTTTCAAAAATAAATCTTGGTGAGGATCTTTCTATAAAAGTTGCGATCTCAAGGCAAGGAGTAGTTTAAAATGGTAATGTAAAAATCTATTTGAGACAAATCAAAAAATAGTTTGTGTTTTCACGATTTGATAGGGATGTCAGGATTATACTACAGGCATTAATAGCACCGAGTGTATTGCTAAACTTTATTAGTGACAATATTTTCAATTTGCTCCGGTTCGACAGCCGAGCGAAGAACAGGAAATTACCTAAAACAGCCGACTAAATTTCTGCTAATTTAAGATAAACTTTCATCGATCGAATCGAAAGCTAAAAATTACCCGCTCTAAGACTAAAAAGTCTAAAAAAATTGAGGTATGACCGAAGCTATTATTGCGATCGCCTTAGTGAATCAAATTTAAATCGTAAGAAAAGACTTAATTGCCCAAGGAGAAACCCATGCTAGACCGCAAGATTTATCAACTCTGTACAGAAGGTCGTGAAGTTTGTATCTTCTTGCGCGATCAGCAACGCTGGATTGAAGACGCTCGTATTGTTGCTCTAGAAGGCGACCTAGTAACTATCCGTTACGAAACTGAAGAAGACGAAGAAATTAGTTCTTGGGAGGAAATGGTTCGCATCGAAAGCATCAGTGCGATCACGCAAAAACTGGCTTCTGTTCCCAGAATCAATACAGAAATTCTAGTTGCTGAAGATTGCCCCGAAGCAGAACAAATTCAACCAAAATATCCAGAATCAGATCGAGACGTAAATAACAATAATAAATAAGAAATTAAGCCGGAATTAAAGGTTCGAAAACCGGACAATAACCTTCGGAAGTAACTTTAAATTGATAGAGGGGAGAAGCTCGATTGTAACAGTGTTGATTCTTGTAATGAAGACAGTTACCACAACAATCTAAATCCCCCAATCTTTTCGATTCGTTGTTAGCTGCAAGCAATTCTCTTTGAGATATACCTCGCAAGATCAATTCTTCTCCCTGCCAGCGAGCTTCTACCAAACCAGTATCGGCAAAATTACTCCAGCGCGGATCGTTAGCGATCGTGTTCGGTAAACTAATTGCGATCGAAGATCCTAACTCGTTTAATTCTCCTTCACAAGTAGTTGTTGGTGGTACTGCTGGTTGAAGAAATTTGTCACCTAAAGGTAATTCAACGATATTACCGCCGGTAGGGGAATGTAACTGATAGCGGTTTTGCAGTTCTTCTAAATTAGTCAAATCTGCTAAATAAGCAGGAGTTCCGTGAACGAAAATAACGTGTTGGGGGCGAATGTTATGAATGGTTTGGGTGGTATTGCGACCGTCGCTATGCTCTGCTAAAAGATAGCTTTGGACGGTTATTTTTTCAGCATTTTTTGAAGAGAAAAAAGGATCGGAATCGAGAGAAAATAAATTTCTCGGATGTTGTGGAATCAAGATCGACCAAGCACCCGATCGAAACTGACAATATTCTTTAAGATAAAAAAGGCGATCGGTAAGTACGATACAGGGTTTATCGCTCGATTCTAAGAGATCCCGATCGCTGAGTCGTCTCATTCGCGGACAGATACGCTCGTCCCAAAATAAAGGTTGGTGTTTGGCAAAATTTTGGACTGAAACCGGAAATTCTTCGAGCAATTCTAAATAAACGTCACAAGCCTCAGCAATGCTACCATCGACCCAGATATCTATATCTCGACCCGTAAACTGATGGTGAGAGCGTAAAAGTTTAAGAATTTCTTGACCCAGACCCAAAGTGGGTACGGGCAATAGTATACTAGTACCAGCAGCGAGAGCCTCACTTAATGCCGCCATTAAATGTTTTTCTTGTTGGCGGCGATGGGGATGTCTCGATGTTCCATAACTACCTTCAATAATTAGTACGTCCGGTGCTAACCCTCTTAAGGACTCGAGGGATAAACCCTCAACAAGTTGAAAATTAGATACGGAAAAATCCCCAGTATAAAGCAGTTTGTAAGTTCTTTTTGCCCCCTTATAACTGACAAAAATGCAAGCCGCTCCGGGTATGTGTCCGGCAGGAAATAATTCTACACTTAAATCGGGAGCCAGTTCGAGCGGCGATCGCCAAGGTAAAGGTCGACACAAACCAGCTATTTTTTCCTGCTCGCTGGGGGGTTCTTCTTGCCAATTGAGGGGTAATAATTTGGCAGTAACGAAGCTACCATATATTGGTATTTGAGGAAAAGCTCGATTTAATTCGAGCAAACCTCTAGCATGATCGGAATGAGCGTGAGAGCAAAAGACAAATTCTGCTGGAGGCTTTTGAGGATTTTCGTCGATAATTTCCTTAAGGGATGTTAAACCACAGTCGAGCATGATACGGTAAGGGCCTATTTTGATTAACAGACATACTCCTTCGCGATCGTGGCCTACTCCATAAGTAGAACAGCTTAGCCGATCTAAATTGTCAGAAGATCCCTGTATAGCTCGACTCATAATAATGCTTTGTATCTGTCCGCTCAAAAACTTAGATTCGGCAGTTGCTTTTGACTTTTATTTAAGTTTAAGTAATTGAAAAAGTTTTTTTAAATGTAAATTGCTTTTAGTTAAATTGCAAGAAGACTTTTCCTAGAATAAAGCCTTCTTGCGAGGTGAATTAAATATTTACCGATTTATTTTTGTCAAAGATATTTTTTACAACTCAGCTTAAAACCTCGCTCAAAAAGTAAGTGCGTTCTTTAAGTACGCCGAGCCGTCCGAAGATTTTTTAGTGGGCCGAACCATTACCGTGGTAATTATCCGAATCATAAAATCCGTTTTTGGTGGCAAAGAACAGAGATGAGAGGATAAAAATTGCAGTTAGGGCGATAGTTAATAATTTAACATCCATTATTTTTGCTTTGCTCCTGTATATTAAGGACTTCACTTATTATGATAGTTAGAGATTTTTATGACGACGGCAAATCGTTGTAAAAATTTTATCTCTTAACCAGTCGAGCTATCTTAGTTACAATTAATTGATTGTCTCTGTAATCTGTTCTAATTTTTCATCGGCAACTGGAGCGGCGATCGGTACTTCTTCTACCTCGGGTAACTTCTCTAATGCCAAACGAGAAGATTGAGTTCCCCCCGATAGTCGCTTGAGCAGTTTGGGTCTGGGATCGTTTAAAAGATAGATAATTTCGTCTCCTGGTAGCCATTCTTCATTAGCTTTGACTACTTGTAAATTTTGGTCTCTTTGTACTAATAAAGGCAGCAGTTCTCCCGAGCGGATCAACGCTCTCAAATGAGCTTGTTGGAAAGATAGTCCTTCTTCTTTGAGGACTGTTTTGCCTAATTTCACTTGTCCGTCGTTGAGATGTTGATTCCAAGTTTTAATAGGTACTTGGCTCATAAAAGCTTGACTTATCTTACTTTTATTGTTGGGAGGATTATCTTGAGGTTTGTGGGTGAATAGGGCAAAGACTCTGGGGGGTCGAAATTCTTCGGCCGCTCGTTGAGCAACTACCGAGTTAACTTCTCCGTTGGTAGTTAAAGCGATAAAAGTACCTACAGATTCGATTCCTGCTTCTTCTAGAGCATTTGTATCGAAGGCACTAGTTTGAATCACCGATAGGTTTTGTTCTTGAGCTTTTTGACAAGCTTCTGGATCGGTATCGATCAATACTACCGATTCCCCCTGTTCTTGAATTATGCGACCCAACAAACGACCCAAAGGATTGCAACCGACAATTATTGCTCCAGTTGCAGAAGAAGCGGTGATTTTCAACCAACGAGCTACCCAACGGGCGGTTAATCCCTGTAAAAATACGGTCATCATAATCGTTAGGAAGACTAAGGCTTTAATCGAGTCTCCACCGTTGATACCTTTTTGTGTTAGCAGAATCGCGAATAAAGAAGCTACAGAAGCTGAAACTATTCCTTTTGGAGCTACCCAAGCTAAAAATAATTTCTGTCGCCAATGTAAGCCGCTATTCCAGGTACACAAAAGAATACTGACAGGCCGAATCACGAACATCAATACCAGTACTGTAAATACACTACCCCAACCCAGTGCGATAATACTGGCGATCGACAAGTCTGCTGCTAGCAGCACAAATAGTACCGAGACGCAGAGAACTGTTAATTGTCCTTTAAATTTCCTTAACATTCTCTCTTCGGGAATTGAGGCGGCCCCCAGTACTATTCCCGCTACCACCGTAGCCATCAGTCCCGATTCGCTGCGAAAAAATTGCGCCAGACCGAACAAACTCCATACTCCGGCTAATACGGCTAAGTTTTGCAGCTCTTCGGAAATAAAGTCGCTTTTTCTGAGAATAATACTTAACAACCAACCGCCGATCGCGCCAATAATTGCACCAATACCCAAGCGCAACAGCAATCCGCTTACTACTTCGGTCGCGCCAGCGTTACTATTTAAAATCGTATCTAAGACGACAACTGCTAAAATTGCTCCTACCGGATCGATTAAGACCCCTTCCCCTTCTAATAGGGTGGCAACTTTGCGATCGACTTGTACTTGTTTGAGCAGGGGACTAATCACTGTCGGCCCCGTTACTACTACTAAAGATGCGTAAAGAAAAGCGATCGACCAGGGAAACTCAGCCAGCCAGTGAGCTGCCATTCCGCCACCAATTAAGGTGATTAGGGTGCCTACAGTGACTAAATTTCGCAGACTACCGGAAACTCGACCTAATTCCCTCAATTCTAAATTTAGCCCCCCTTCAAATAAAATAATCGCTACGCAGAGGGCGACAATTACTTCTAAACCTAAACCTAGTTCGTTGGGATGAAGCAGATTTAAGCCGTCCGAACCGAGCAAAATTCCAAATAACAGTAGGAAAACAATGCTCGGTACTTTCAGATATTCCGCTATCACTTGGGCTGCTATTCCCGTTCCCACAGCGATAACTATTTGTAAGGTTAGTTCAAACGATCCTTCCATATGCTCTTAATCTTAGTTAGGGGCGATTTGCCAATACTCTACAAGTTCCCTGTCAGCTTAAATTTTTCTCGGCTTTGATTGCTGTTATCTTTTTTCTAATTTTAGTTAAGCCGACTCGCCAGGTTTAATTTTTTCCCTCTACATACCGAAAATTTCCTTTAAATTTTAGTTGAATTTTCTTTTTTTGGAAAAATTTGCCTGGAAATAAAACTTGAATTTTGGTTGGCTTTGATTTTTAATCGAGTCAAAGTATTTTCCTTAAATTTGAAAATACTTACTTGGTAAGGGATTATTGTCATAATTATTACCAAAAGATCTCCGAGCTAACCGAGAAGTTTTAATTTAATATTTTTGCTTATTCTAGATATATTATCATTGGCTAGTTGAATCGTTAAAGCTCCGATCGCTTTTTTTGGGCCGACAGCTTACGATCTCATCAATTTATCAAATAAAGTTGTTATTCTAACTGTAAAAATCAAAAAAAACAATAGACGTTATCGATCTAGATCCAGATCGACAACGTCCGAGCGATAACATTCGATCGCGATATTTTTTTCAACCTAAATATTGCTGCCGCTCGATCGTAGATTTTCTAAGATGCTTCATCTATCTCCTCATCGCCATCATCAACGTTGATTTGCTTGAGATGAATGTGTTTTCTGCCTAAAGTAATTTCAAACTCGTCTCCGGCTTTTAATCCCATTTTTGAGGTGTATGCCGAGCCTATTAATAAATTCCCATTGGACTGAACGCTAATTTTATAGCTTGCAGAACGTCCCCCCCTGCCATGACCGTTTGAAGTACTATCTAATTCAATACCTTCTGCATCAATTAGTGCGTTGAGAAACTTCATCATATTAACTCGTTCTATACCATTTTTAGTCACGGTATAGTAACCACAGGCTCTAGCTTTTTCCTCTTTAGAGAGGTTACCTAGTTCTTTTACTTTCTTGATTAACTCTTCTCCGGTTAATGGTTCTGGTTGGTTCTTTTTAGCCATCAATTTACACTACAACTAATCGTTTATCTGGTTTGGTCGTTCAATAGAGCTTAACACTTTTGGTATTAAGCAATAAAACTTTTGATTTTTATCTATCCCTTAGATCATATTACACAAAAACAAAAAAAATAAATTCAATTTATTTTTGTTTCAAGATTTATTTAGAAACAAGAGATCGTAATTTTAAAAATCTTCGTCCTTGCTTCAATAATTAACCCCTATAAGCAAAAAATGCAGTCGCTCGATCGCCAATGCTTCTCTCAATTGGTGGTAATATATAACGGAAATAGAACGAGGATCTAAATTTTGATTCGTTGCTCGATTTTACCGCAATTTTTAAGGTAAGGTAGATATAAAAAAGCCGCGACAGACGAACTAACAACTGCTCGGTGTTTTAAAATTAGGATATTTACGATCGCAGCAAAAAAGCACTTCGATCGATCTAGTTGAGGAAAATCTTAAACTCACAAAAACAGCAAGCTCGAACAAGCAAATGAAACTGACAACTCGCGGTCGCTATAGTGTTAAAGCGTTATTAGATATTAGCCTCAATTCTGGCAAAGCTCCAACATCAGTGAAATCGATCGCCACCAGACAAGATTTACCCGCTCCTTATTTAGAAAAATTACTGATCGAAATGCGTCGTGCTGGCTTAGTTTATTCGGTAAGAGGCTATCGAGGCGGTTATCAATTAGCAGACGTACCCGCAAAAATCTCTGTCGGACAAATTTTAGAAGCAGTAGGAGAAACCATCGAACCTAGCCAGCCAAATAATCTCGATGCTAGCGTAGCTGAAGATTGGGTAACATTTAGTTTGTGGCGCAGACTTCATCAAAAAATGAAAGAATCTCTCTATAGTATTACCCTAGCCGATCTTTACTACGATGCTCGTAGCTGGCAAGCCGCAAGGGGCGAAGAAAATAATTTTGTTGTTTAGATAGGTATTTTTAATATTATGATTTCTTCAAAGCAAGCTGTTACCTATGAAGGGGGCTGTCACTGCGGTAAAATACGCTTTAAAGTTGAGGTCGATCGCTTCCTCGCAACCGAATGTAACTGTTCGATTTGCCGCAAGAAAGGTTTTTTACATCTAATCGTACCGCAAGAAAAATTTACATTACTAAAAGGAGCAGAGTTTTTAACAACTTATACCTTCAATACTGGGGTAGCTAAGCATACATTTTGTCGAGTTTGTGGAATGCATCCTTTTTATCGTCCTCGCTCTCATCCCGAAGCAATAGATGTTAACATTCGCTGTCTAGATGGAGATGTATTATCGGAGTTTGAGATTGAATTTTTTGACGGGGTTAATTGGGAAGAGAACGTCGATAAGCTTCGCAGTTAGTTTTTATAAGTTTAAGCTAAAACTCAAAAAAAATCCCGCCAGTATTTGTAAATTTTAAGTTACAAATAAAAACTGAAGCGGGATGAGAAGTAATAAGTTAAATTAATATATCCGTTCGAGCAAAAGTTATCCCAAGAAAAATGGTAAATATTGGCAAAGAAGTAGCGATCGTAATATTAGCAGCAACAGTCGATCGCAGCCTGGGCGATCCGAGAATTTTACCCCATCCAGTACAAATAATGGGATGGATAATTGCCAACTATACTCGAATGGTAATTGTTAGTTCTTGGGGCAAAATAATAAAGCGAACGGCAGGAGTTTGTTTGGCAATTGGTTCGATCGCAACTAGTGGGATAATAGCTTATCTAATAATCGCACGAGCAAATCAAATTAATTTTTTCTTGGGGGCAAGCGTAGAAATAATTATACTGGCAAGTTGTTTTGCCGGACGCAGTTTGCATTTAGCCGCAAAAGAAGTATTGCAACCGCTCAGCTCGGGAGATCTCGAAGCAGCCAGAGCTAAATTAGATTCATACGTAGGTAGAGACACGCAAAATCTGAGTCGCGTGGAAATTTTACGAGCCGTACTAGAAACAGTAGCGGAAAATACTACAGACGGAGTAACCGCACCCCTGTTTTATGCCATTTTAGGCGCGATAATTCCGGGAGTGGGGAGCGCACCCTTAGCAATTGCTTACAAGGCGGCCAGCACCCTAGATTCGATGGTAGGTTATAAAAAAGAACCATATATCGATCTCGGTTGGTTTAGTGCTCGCTTAGAAGATGGTTTGACTTGGTTGCCCTGTCGTTTGACAGTACTGACAATAGCATTATTATCGGGCAAACCAAAACAAGTTTGGCATTTGTGTCGTCGAGATGGAATAAAAGACCCCAGTCCCAATTCTGGCTGGAGCGAATGCGCTTATGCTGCGGCTTTAGGCGTACAATTAGGCGGAACTAACTATTACGATGGAGTAGTTAAAGAAAAACCTCTCTTAGGCGATCGCGATCTCGAAATTACGATCGCAACAGTAGAATCAGCTTTGGGTTTGATGCGTAATTGCTTTTTGTTGTGGCTGGCAATAGGATCGTTGATTTTGGTTGGTCAAAGCACGATCTTCAGAATGAATTTTTAATTGGGGAAAAATACTTATATAATTATTAATACTTTAGTTAAATTGTATTTACAAAAAATCTTTTATGGCTTCTCAAGTCGATCGAAACCATAGAAACAGGCAAAGTCACAAATCGATTTTACCTTTTAATAATTCTTCATTAAAATATTGCCGCCGAATCGGGATATTTATGGTAGCAATTATCTCGGTAGTCACTTTAAATAGTTGCGTAACCAATTCTCAAGAGATTACTCTCACCTCGGGATCTGGAGGTAGTGGATATCAAAGAATTTCCGAACAAATTAGCAGATCTGCAGCAGAAGTCGATCGACTCGAAGTATTGGATCGATACAATTCTCAAGGATCTCTGCAAAATTTGCAAAGATTGTTAGATAAAGAAGTTGATTTCGCGATCGTGCAGTTAGACGTAGCTAGCGAAGCAATGAAGCAAGGCAAAGTTCAAACCTTGCTAATTTTAACTGAAGAATACATTCACATAGTTACTAGAGAAGATTCTGAAATTAAAACTTTTGCAGATCTCAAAGGCAAAAGAATTGCTATAGGAGCAGAAGGTAGCGGCATATATTTTACTGCTAAGCGACTTTTTGAAGCAACAGACTTAGAAATTAACGAAGTTGCCGCTAATTTTAGCGATGGATTGCAACAAACGATCGACAATCAAGTTGATGCTGTCGTATATGTCGGGCCTTTAGGGGCCAGCGAAAAAGTAAGAAATGAATTAGATCGAGCCTCAGATTTGCGTTTTATTGCGATCGCTCCTAGTTTAGTTAACTATCTCGAAATTAGATTTCCCGAGTCCTATCGTCCCGCTCAAATGCCAGCAGGAACTTACAAAGCATTACCAGAATTGCCTGAAGAGAATTTAGCGACGATTTCGACTCCTGGTGCTTTAATTACTCGTCCCGATGTCAGTCAAGATAAAGTAGCTGTATTAACTTGGTCTATTTTATCGACATTCCGTCAATACTATCCATTTTATGCCAAATTAGCCAAAGAAAACGATCGCGAAGTTATGTATCGCGGGTTGATCTACAGTCATCCCGGAGCTTTACAAGTTTTCGAAAATGGCGATCCTAGAGATGCTTGGTTGCGTTACATCCAACAAAATCAACCTTTACAATCTGGCTTAATTATGCTGATTGGAACTAGTTCGATCGGCTTTTTCTTAAGATGGTCGCGTAAAAAACGTTCTGACAATCTGATTAAAGCAAATCGACAAGCTATTTTAGATATGCGAGCGAGTTTGGATGAAAATCCCCAAAAAGCTCTGGGAAATGTCGAAGCTTTGCGGCAAAAATATCGTTTGATGTTGATAGATGGGGTGGTCTCGATCGAGGTTTACGAACAAATCGAACGGATGACCGAAGTTTTTGCTCAGCAATGTCGCACTTTACAACAAAAGCAGAGTAACGAATCGGTCGAGAAAATTCTCAGTTCGATCGAACAATTGCAAGCAACAATTCAAAATAATCCCGAGTCTAGCCAAGAAAAAATCGAACAGCTCGATCGAGAATACAAACAAATGCTTTTATCGGGAGAAATGGACATTAATACTTATCTTCAATTACAGCAGTTAAGTTTTATTTTGATGTCCGATCGCTCTTCTGCTAGTCCGAAGTTGACCAATAATAATTCTCAAACGTGACTCCAGAAAGATATCAAAGAATATTAGAAGTACTCGAGCGCAGACAACCAGATTTAACCGTTTTAACCGAAGAGGTTCACAAACCTCATAATATTTCAGCTATTATCCGCACTTGCGATGCTGTCGGAGTTTTTGAGGTTAACTGTCTCAATTCTATGCCACAAGAAGATACGCCAACTTTCAAACAAGTAGCTAGAGGATCTCAAAAATGGATTAAATTACAAGATCTCGATCGCATTGAAACGGCTATTAACCAACTGCAACAAAGACAATTCAAAGTATATGCGGCTCATTTTAGCCCGATGGCGATCGATTATCGCAAAATAGATTATACTCAACCGACTGCAATTTTATTGGGTGCGGAAAAATGGGGGGTGAGCGATCGAGCTGCCGCTTTAGTCGACGGACATATTATTATTCCCATGTTGGGAATGGTACAATCCCTCAACGTTTCTGTTGCCGCAGCAGTAATTTTATTTGAAGCACAACGACAGAGGTTACAAGCTGGTTTGTACGATCGACCTCGTTTGGATCGAGAAACTTTCGATCGCACTTTGTTTGAGTGGTGTTATCCAGATCTGGCCGCAGTTTATCGCAAAGAAAACCAACCTTTTCCCAAACTAGGAGACAACGGGGATATCCTCGACAACAGCGAGACACTCAATTTCGACTAAAACATCTTTCGGTAAGCGAGAAACTTCTACACAAGCTCTAGTTGGGGCTGTTGCTGGGGTAAAAAATTGAGCGTAAACTCGATTCATGGGGATAAAATTATCTAAATTGCTGAGATATACGGTAGTTTTAACTATATCTTCGTAGTTTGCTCCTGCTGCTTTTAAAATCGCACCAATATTGTCCATTACTTGCTGGGTTTGTAAGGCAATATCTCCTACTCCTACTACTTCTGCGGTTTGTGGGTGTAATGGGATTTGTCCGGCAACGTAAATGGTAGTTCCTCGGACGGCGATCGCTTGATTGTAAGGGCCTACTGGTGCTGGTGCTTCTGTGGTACGAATTATTTTTTTTGTCATTTTTAATTTCTTATTTTAAACCATTTTGCCAATACATCAATTATTATTTTTGTCGGCGATCGAGTAAGTTCTTAAAATGCAAACATTTTGCTCCTAAATTGATTAGTTGTTTGGTAAAGGACGAATGCCATAATATCGATAATGCCAATAATCTTGAATAATTTTTTTATGGTCGAAACAGAGTTGTTCGGGTAAATTCCAAGAATTAAAAATATTTACATTTTTAGCATCGTCGGCTGCTTTTGGTTCTCCTTTTGCTGCAGCAATAAAAACTACGCTTATGGTGTGTTTTCTGGGATCTCTTTTGGGATCGGAATAAACATAAAATTGTTCGATTAGTTGGACTTCTAAATTAATTTCTTCTTTTGCTTCTCTTTTTGCTGCTGTTTCTACTGACTCACCATAATCGACAAATCCCCCAGGAATAGCCCAACCATAAGGAGGGTTTAATCTTTCTATTAAAATAATTGGTCGCTCGGGTCGGTCGGTCAATTCTACGATTATATCTACTGTTGGTGCTGGATTTCTAAAATTCACTTATAAAAATTTTTTATGATTTTTTTGCTGTTAACCGATTGCTAAAATTAATAATAATCTTTTTTTTCAAAAATATTCTAACAAAATATGAAACTCGATCGTATTTCTTCTTATCAATGGATTTTTATACTAGTGTTATTCTCAAAGATCCTCGAGTTAAATTTATGTTTAATGTCGTTTCTTATCGGGGGAAAATAATTCTAAATAAGCTGCTCGATCGTGGTGCGATCGAGTTTCTCAACTGTAACTATCTTCAATAGAAATGGTATCGTACCGGCTTTAAAAAAAGCGGATGATGGTTGTTTTAAAGGAAAAGAAATGCTTGAATACAAAGATTTTCCCTCGGATAAAGTAAGTAATTATTAAGTTAGCTATGAGCGTATCCAGCATCAACTACAATAGTTTGACGGGTAATAGCTTTAGAACTATCAGAGGCAAGAAATAAATAAGTTCCCACTAATTCTTGTGGTGTTAGTTCGATCGGAATGGATTGTAATTCTTGGATTGTTTTTTGTTTTGCTTCTGGTGTTACCCACTGTTTTAACTGTCTTTCTGTCATTATCCAACCAGGAGCGACAGCATTGACTCTAATATTATATTTTCCCACAGCTTCGGCTAAACTTCGTACCATACCTATTATTGCTGCTTTAGTGGCGTTGTATGCAATAAGATTGGGTTTTGCGATCCAAACTAAATGAGAACTGGTCATAATTATACTTCCTCCTCCAGCTTCGATCGCACTTGATAAAAGTTCGCGACAAGTAATAAAATAATGGACTACATTCAATTGAAATAAGTCGTTCCATTCTTTTTCGCTGGTTTCTAATAGTTCGTATCTGGGATCGTAGCCAGCATTGTTAATTATTATATTGACTGGTGGGTGTGTTTTTTTAATTTTAGTCAATGTTGCGATCAGGGTTTTTGTATCGGTTAAATCTAGACCATAAATGTTTATTTTGCAGGGATATTTTTGGCATTCTTTTGCTATTTTTAAAGCTTTGCTATCGTCGCGATCGAGGATAGTTATTTCGGCAGTTTGTTCGGCAAATGCTCTGGTTAATGCTTCTCCAATACCGTTACTACCACCTGTTATTAAGACGTGTTTGTTTTTTAGGTCGGGATAGATTGGGTTCATTTTATCTCGTTTCTCTCTAAGTTAAAATTCAAAATTCAAAATTCAGGAGTATTACTATTTATCCAAAAGTAACAAGAGATTTAGTTTAGGAATAAAATTCAAAAACAACAAGTAATTTGCAAATTAATCATAATAGAAAATAAATTGGCTACTTATCTAGCTAACCCTTGAAAATTGGGATCGGAAGTTGGAAGGTTTAAAATAATATTTGTTCTACAATTTTAAAATTAACCAAGTAATTTCAACATCGCTACTAACTACTAATTACTTGCTAAACTAATATTTTCGTTCTATTTTCCAGCCAGTTTTTACTGGTTTTAAGATGAAATTTAATCGTGTCTAAATCGATTTTTTCAGAAGATCCTGGTGTTTGTCTGAGTCCGGCAGGTTCGAGGACGATCGCGCCAGTATAATTAATAGCATCGAGGGCTTTTAAATGAGCGTCAAAATCGGTATGTCCCAATCCTATTCCTTGACGATTAGAATCGGCTATTTGATATAAACTCAGTCGATCGCCGCATTTTATTATTGCTTTTACCGGATCGCTTTCTTCTAAATTCATGTGAAAAGCATCTAAAACAATCGTCATATTCGATAAATTTATTTCTGCTAATAAATCAAGTGCATCGCTGCTGGTAAGAACGAAGCGACATAAATAACGATTGAGAGGTTCAAAACCTAACTTTAGATTAGCTTGTTTAGCGTATAAAGCTAGTTCTTGACAAGATTTTATTAGTAGTTCGAGCGAACCAAGATCGAGATTATTAAATTGATTTTGAATATATTCGTGACAAACAACGATCGGTTCTCCTAATTCTGCAGCGTAATCGATCGCTTTTTTATAATAGTCGATCGCCTTTGTTCTAGTAACAAGATCCTCACTAGCTAAATTTACATTAATTGGAGTTAGAGAAAAAATTTCCAAACCGCGATCGGCAAAAATATTTTTAACTTCAAAAGCCGAAATGCGATCGAAATTAATATATAACTCTACTCCATCAAATCCCATTGCTGCGATCGTATCTGCTAAATTTACTAACTCGATTTTGCCAAATATCCAAGTACAAACGCCTATTTTTCTTTTCATAATTTAAGTGCCAATTAAAATTACTTGAATTAGGATTTAGTCGCAAAAATTTTACTCAATAAAAAGAATGCCCCGAGAGCAAAACCCGCACCAACAACAAAAACCCCATTTATCCCCCAAACCAAAAACGCACCCCCAGCTAAAAGCGGCCCCAATGCTTGAGCTAAAGACAATACCGTGGCGTTAACAGCCATAAAACCAGCCTTAGAGCCAACAGGAGCGAGTTGACCGAGTATAGCTTGAGTAGCAGGAAATGACATTCCATGTGCCGCCCCAAACAGCACGCTAGGCAAGAATAACAGCCAAATATTGTTAACCACTGGGGTAATTATTAACGCCAAACTGTAGACAAGAAACGAAATTTTGATTAAAGTAATTTCAGAAATAAACTGGGGAAATAGTGCTATTTGCGAGGAAACGAATGCCAGAGAAAGGGCCATACTTGCTTGAATGATGCCGATCGCAACCGCAGAAGCACCCAAATTATCGCTAGCAAAGATCGGAATGTAAGTAAAATAAGGGCCGAACAAAAGCACGAATAAAGCAATTATCCCACAAAGCGAGCCGATCGCCAGACGATTGTTAATACTGCGTCCGATCTCAATCCAATAAGTTTTGAGATTGAAATCTTTCTGTTTTGGTAATCTAGGAATTTTTAACCCAAAAAGAGCTAAAAATGCGATCGGAATGGCTGCGATCGGCAATAAAAAAGGATAATTCCAGCCGAAAGTTGTCAAAGTACCGCTAATTAAAGGATACAATGCTAAACTGATGCCGATCGCGCTAGCATTAAAGGCCATTGCTGCTGTCAGTCTTTTTCCAGCATAAAGATCGCTAATTAAAGTTAATGCCAAAGACTCTAATGGGGCCGCACCTATTCCTTGCAAAAAACGCAATTCTAAAAGAGTGCGAAAATTAGTCGCAAAAGCGCAAGCAACTCCGGCGATCGCAAATAAGCACAAAGCAGGGATTAAAATTGGTTTTCTGCCAAAACGATCCGCTAATACTCCAGATATTGGCGTACCGATCGCGATCGGGACTACAAAAGCAGTAATTACCAGTCCGATCTGTTCGTGGGGTATATTAAGATCTTCAGCCATTGTCGGTAAAACTGGCCCGATACTGCTAGATCCTAATATTGCCATCAAAGTGATGCCGATGATAATCTTTAGGTTGCGATCGCTCGAAATTTTCGGCTTGGAATTGCTAATCATTTTAACTTTCCTAAAATAGCTCGAGAAAATCGACGCACTTGGGCCCGCAAGTATTTCTTTTGGTCGATCGCGTGGAGGAGAATAAAGGCTAAAAATGTGTAAGATATCCAAAAATGGACGCTATCGGCAAATCCAGATACTTCCCATTGTTCGTTAGGTGGAAATAATGGCGGTAAAACAATGCCAGTTGCAAAAATTCTGATATCGTGAGAACCAACATTAGAATCAAAATAGCCGCTTAGTGGCACTATCAGCATGAAAAAGTAAATAATCGTGTGGAGAATAACTGTTTTTAACCAACCTTTTTTATGTTTCGATCTGCGTCGGTATTTTTTTAACATCACCCAAAGCAACAAAGAAATTCTCGCTAACAATAAACTCATAACTACCACTCCGAGGGTTTTATGAGTGTCGAAAATAGTTTCTCGATAAGATAGAGATTCTGGCAAACCTGCCATATATTTGCCGCCAATAAATAATAATAAATAGCAAAATGCCATCCACCAATGTAAAGACCATAATTTTTGTGCTGGGGACTTTTTTCTTGGTTTTCTCGCTTTTTTTAATTCAGATTGAATGACTGTCATGACGATACCTCTTTGAAAAGAAAGAAACTAATAGCAACTAGAAGCTGCTTCGATCGGCTCAGAAAATTGAAGGGAAATCTTAGGCCGCTACTACATAAAGATGAGGTAAATTTAAAAGAGAGTTTATCTCGGAGTAAATATAAAACCCGAAATAAACTATTTGATGATTTAATTAGAGAGTAGTTAAGACTGGCAATTTTCTCGTCTGACTGCTCTTTTTATTTTTCTGCCGATCGAGAAAATTATTGAGAACTTTTAGCACTAACTCAGAATCGATCGTAACTAAGAAATCTCCTTCTGGGTTGTAACACTGACCGATTTTTTCTAAGATTACGAAGCGCAGATCTTCTCCTGTTTTTTTGTTATCTGCAATCATCGCATTCATTAGCTTTTCTGCCGTAATATGTTCTGGAAACGGATTGTTAAAACCCAGTTTTTCCTCAATTATATAATAATGTCTTTCCACATCTTGCTGCGAAATTAATCCCATTTCTCGAGATAATTCGGCCGCAATTTTCATCCCAAAAGAAACAGCTTCCCCATGGGATAATCGACCTTTTTCTAACCATTCGATCGCATGGCCGAAAGTATGTCCGTATTCGAGAACTATTCCGTAACCTTTTTCACTCGGATCTCGTTTGAGTATTTCTAATTTGGAAATAATCATCATGTAAGCAAGTTCTGTTAGTGCTTCTTCTGAAAATTCCGCATTGGGATTGAGAAAATTCTCTAAATAGTCTAAGAAGCTAGGATCTGAAATAAAGCCATTTTTAATGCCTTCAATTATTCCACTGCGACGATAAAAAAGAGGTTCTGTTTTGAGGTATTTAGTATCTACCCAAATAAAAATTGGTGTGTGATAAAGACCAAAATGATTTTTACCAGTTCTACCGTTAATCGCTTGCTTGTTACTTAAAGTACTATCTGTTTGAGCCATCATAGTCGTGGGAATTTCTACAAACCGAATTCCACGATAAATTAAACCAGCCGCCAAACCTACTAAATTACCAACCGTTCCACCGCCAAAAGATAATAAAATAGATTTTTTTGAAACGCCTTTAGCAATTAGTTTTTCACAAGTTTGTTCGAGAACTGGAAAATATTTACATTCTTCTCCTGACGGCACAAATTCTAAATAACAAGGATATTTTTCTAAAAGGCGATCGTAAATTTTCTTGCCATACAGCTCGAATAAAATAGGTTCTGTGAAGAAAAAGATTTTATCGAAACTATACTTTTCTAGTTCGCAAATAAAATTTTCTTCGATGTCGTATCCAAAAAAGAACGGACTCGGTTTTGCTAGTTCGCTACTGAGTTGGATCGGTTTTTTTTCTTCCCATTCCATGGTTCGATCGCAATTCATATTCTTTTTTTCCATAGATAAAAATCGACATTATTACAAATAATTATCAATAACGTCTAGTAATTATTGAAATTGATTCCTTTTAAAATGTCAAGCTGAAAACAAATCTAATTGCAAAAGTTTGTAGTTGGTAAGATTGTGCAATAATTTCTGAACTATTTCTCAATATAAATTGATATGTCGAAAATAAAAACTATAATTTTTTTGTCCGGGAAGATTATTAAATAAATGTTTTAACTATCTCTAAAAAAGAAAATATTTTTAGAATTTATTTAGATTTAAATATTTAAGGAAATCTATTGTTTTAAGAGATCGAATCAAATTTTATAGCTGAGAGCAGAGCAGCGAGTAGATAATCCTAATCTTGGTTTCTACTTCTGTATTCTAAATTTAAAGAGAAGTTTTGTTTAACAAAAGAAAAATAATTGGCAGACAAAATAATCCTCAAGGCGATCGCAATTTAACGATTAAATTAAAACATAACTTCTTCTTTATCTGTTTTTTCTGCGTCATCGATTAAAGTGAATTTACCATTTAAATCCGACCAATACTGTTTTAAATCTCGAGCTACCTCGTCCGACATTAAAACGCAACCAATCAAATTAGGTAAAGACATAGCCAACAGCATCATGTCGCTAAAATCCACTACCGAACCTAAATTTACCACCGCACCGACAAAAGCAAAAAACAGAAAAATACCCTTATAAATTAAAGTAGTTTCCTCTCCAAATAAATAGGCCCAACATTGTTGTCCGTAATAACTCCAAGTAATTAAAGTCGAAAAGCCAAACAAAACAATTACTACGGATAAAACAAACGGAAACCAATCTAAAACGCTAGCAAAAGCCATTGCAGTAAGTTCCGAGCCGCTCGTACCCAAAGCAACTCGATCGCCATACATTCCCGTAATTACTATTACTAAAGCCGTTAAATTGCAAATGATAACAGTATCGATAAAAGGCTCTAAAATAGCGACAATACCTTCTTGAATTGGTTTTTCCGTTTTAGCTGCAGAATGGGCGATCGCCGCCGATCCCAAACCCGCACCATTAGAAAAAGCACTGCGTCTGATCCCTTGAACCAAAACCCCGACTATTCCACCCTCGATCGCAACCGGATCGAAAGCCTCGCGGACGATCGTCGCAAAAGCGGCGGGTATCTCAGTCACCATGGTACTTAAAACCCAAACACAGCCAGCCAAATAAATAACCACCATCGCAGGTACTAAACGACTAGTCACCACCCCGATGCGGCTAATTCCACCGACAATTACCAAACCTACCAAAAAAGCGACTATAATACCGTACAACCAATTGTAATTAGAAATTTGCGGAAAGACAGCAGAAAGAGCCGCAAAAGATTGATTGACTTGAAACATATTGCCGCCGCCAAAAGAAGCCCCGACGCAGAAAACGGCAAAAACTGCGGCTAAAATTTTGCCAAACTCGGGCCAACCTCGTTGGGATAAACCGCGGCCGAGATAATACATCGGGCCCCCAGCCACGCTACCATCGGGCTTAATATTGCGGTATTTCATGCCGAGAGTACATTCAACAAATTTACTCGACATTCCCAAAATAGCAGCTAAAGTCATCCAAAAAACCGCTCCCGGGCCGCCCATTTGAATGGCGATCGCCACTCCAGCGATATTTCCCAATCCGATCGTTCCCGATAAAGCAGTTGCCAGGGCTTGAAAAGCGGTTACTTCTCCCCCAGTTTCGGAACTATTGCGATCGTCGTATTTGCCCCTAGCGATATCGATGGCGTGTTTGAAGCCGCGAACGTTAATAAAACCCATCCTCACGGTACAAAAAATGCCCCCAGCAACGATCCAGAGAATAATCAGGGGCATTCCGGCGATACTGAAGAATAATACTTGTTCGATCGCAGCTACTATAGTTGAGAAAACCGTATCGATCGCGCTCAGAAAGTTACTTAAATCCCAATTATTTATTGTCAATTTTCAATTCCTATAAAGACTTTCAAGTTCAATTCCGACGAGGGTTAAAAGTGTTTTTTCTCAGAGTAGTCTTGCTCGGAGATCGTCTCTGGAACTACTATTAAACTTTTTACTGTAGCAGTTGAAGTAAAGCTTAGGAGATCGACGAGCTGAGGAAAATCTTCGCCCAGATTTTGCAACAAAAAAAGTTAGTTTTCAATCCTCTGAAAAATTTTAAGTTAAATTACGGCGAGGGTTAAAAATTTCTATCTCTCGGAGTTGTTGGTAAAGTTGTCTTTCTCGAGCGGAGATTGTCTCTGGAACTACAATTGAAATTTCTACTAACTGATCGCCACGAGTTCCATCGCTACGGGGATAGCCTTTACTAGCCAGACGCAATCTTTGACCTGATTTTACACCAGCAGGCACGTTCATTTTCACGATTCCGTCGATCGTCGGTACTTCGATCGCTCCGCCTAAAACTGCTTCGGAAGGGGTTACGGGTATTTGGGTATATATATCTACACCCTGTAATTTAAATAAGGCATGGGGGGCGACGGTAATTTTAAGATATAAGTCTCCGCCGCCAATTCCTTGACCTCTGAGGCGAACTCGTTGACCGTTAATAGTGGCCGATGGCATTTCTACTTCTAAAGATCGCCCGTCTTCTAACCTGATCCGTTCTCTGCCGCCGCGATATGCTTTTTCTAGGGGTAAAGTCAACCTTGCTTCTATATCTCTGCGGTTCGTCCTCGGCGTTACTACTTTAGCTGTTTTTGTTACTCCCGGACGAAAAGAATCAGCCGTATCGTAACGAATTCGATTGCTGCGATCTGCGGTGTTAAAACCTGTTTTTGGATTTCGCAACCTTTCGACAAAACTATCGAAATCTTTGTATTGAGAGTAATCGACGCTGCGATGGTAATTAGAACTATTGCCGTTACCACTGTAAGTAGTTCTCGGGTTTTTTGGCACGCTACTGCTAGGACTCCAAAAACTGCTATAACGATCGTATTGAGATCGCTTGGTGCGATCGGAGAGAATTTCGTAAGCTTCGCTGATATCTTTAAATTTTTGTTCTGCCGATTTATCTCCTTGGTTTAAATCGGGATGATATTGTCTTGCTAATTTGCGATATGCTTTTTTTATTTCTTCGCTGGTCGCATTGCGCGGCAGCATTAAAATCTCATAGTAGTTTCTATAGTTTTGCATACATATAAGGAATCGTATTGACTATTGGGTTGATATCGCACCGTCAGGAAAGAACAACTAATAAAATACAACTTAACAAACTAATCAATCGCTCACAAGCAGTTATTTTTTAGTACCATTCGTCATCTTCTTCGTCCCAGTTATTTTCGCGGGGAATGTTGTTTCTACTACCTCGCATCGGGCGGCGATTTGGTTCTGGTGGATAATCGTCATATCGAGAAGATCGCGAATAATCTCTATTATCTCTTCGATCGTAATAATAGTCTCGATCGTCGTATCCTCTGCGAGGATCGTTGTCGTAATATCCTCCATTGCCATAATCGTATTCGTCGCGGTCGCGATAGCCGTAATCTCTTTCGTCTTCTTCTCCGGTAAAAGTTCGCTTGATTGCCCCGAAAAAGTCTATTTCGTCGTCTTCTTCATATTGCCATTTTACTTCGCGATTGAGTTCGTAAAGGGCATCTCGCAGATCCGATTCTGCTATGTCGATCGATCTTTCGTCGTTTTGTTCCAAACTGTCGGTAACTTCATTGCATAAAGATTCTATGCGGCGGCGATGGTAGCTGACAAATTGCGAACCAAAATCGAGAGTAACTTCTCTGAGGGTTCTTTGGGCTTTATCTACCAGTGCTTTGGCTCGATTGCGTTTTTCTACTCTTTCTCGTTTTGCTCGGTCTTCGCGGGCGTATCGAGCGGCTTCTCGCATCATTCTTTCTATTTCAGCATCGCTGAGGTTGGACGCGCCTTGAATCGTTATGCCTTGTTCTCTTCCGGTAGTGCGATCTCTGGCTGTTACTTGCAAAATTCCGTTTGCGTCGATGTCGAAGGATACTTGAACTTGGGGCACTCCTCTGGGGGCTGGAGGTATTCCGGTTAGTTTAAAGCGACCTAAAGATTTGTTATCTTTGGCCATTTCTCTTTCTCCTTGTACGACGTGAATTTCTACCATGGTTTGGTTGTTTTCTCCGGTAGAAAATACGTCCGATCGCCTGGTGGGGATGGTGGTGTTGCGAGGTAGGAGTTTTTTGGTTACTCCGCCGATGGTTTCGAGGCCGATCGAGATCGGGGTAACATCTAGCAAGAGGATATCTTTCATTTCTCCGGCGATCGTTCCGGCTTGAATTGCCGCTCCTACTGCTACTACTTCGTCGGGATTGACTCCTTTATTGGGTTCTTTATCGATAAAACTCCTGACGAGTCTTTGTACCATCGGGATGCGGCTGCTGCCCCCTACTAATACTACTTCATCTATTTGTGCTGGACTCAATCGGGCATCGGACATTGCTCTTTCGATCGGCTTTCGCAAACGAGCTACTAAATCGCCGCATAATTCTTCAAATTTAGTGCGACTCAGTCTGGTTTCTAGATGTTTGGGCCCTTCTGCTGTGGCGGTAATGAAGGGTAAATTAATATCTGTGATGGTGACTCCTGAGAGTTCTATTTTTGCTTTTTCTGCGGCTTCCATCAGTCTTTGCAGGGATTGACGTTCTTTTCTGAGATCTACTCCTTCTCGCTGCAAAAATTGCTCTGCTAGCCAGTCGACTATTCTTTTGTCGAAGTCGTTTCCTCCTAGTTGAGAGTCGCCACTGGTTGCTTTGACTTCAAATACGCCATCTCTGATATCTAGAATCGATACGTCGAACGTACCTCCACCGAGATCGAAGACTAATACTGTTTCGTAATTTCTTTTTTCTAAACCGTAGGCTAATGCTGCTGCTGTTGGTTCGTTGATAATTCTTTTTACGTCCAACCCAGCAATTTTGCCCGCATCTCTGGTTGCTTGTCTTTGCGCGTCGTTAAAATAGGCCGGGACTGTAATTACCGCTCCAGTTACTGCTTCTCCTAAATATTCTTCGGCATCTTCTGCTAATTTTTGCAAAATTGTTGCTGAGATTTCTTCGGGAGCAAAATTTTTTTTGATGCGGGGACAGGGAATTTTGATATTATCGTTGCGATCGCGTCTTACTGTATAGGCTACTCTTTTTGATTCTGGTTCTAGTTCGCTGTATTTTCTGCCGATAAACCTTTTTACGGCGTAAAATGTATCTTCAGGATGCAGCACTGCTTGCCGTCGCGCCATTTGGCCGATTACCAATTCTTTTTCTTTATTAAAACCTACTACAGAAGGAGTCGTCCTAAATCCTTCTAAATTGGCGATTACGATTGGTTTTCCCCCTTCGGTGACGGCTACGACGGAGTTGGTTGTCCCCAGATCGATACCAACTACTCTTCCCATGCGTGCTATTTTCTCCTCGTTTACTTGTAACGGTTTTTTCGCTCTCTTTGCTCAGACTTAAGCTTAGCTAAGTTTGACTGAGTTAATAAATGTTGCTGAATTTATTTTATCTAATCCCTCTTTGGCTTTGAGGTTTTTACTAGTCATCTTTGTATCGATCGCTCAAAAATTTTGGTTATTTTGATTATTCTAAAGGTTATGAGATTGGATTTGCGGGCTAAGGGTTCTAAGTTAAAAATAATCGGGCAAGATGCAAAAGATCTCGACACCAAGGGATTAATAATCATTTTGCTACTCAAGAATTTCTAACCTGCTAAGGAGACCGACTGACCTCAAAAAGCTGCCGCCAAGATGTATGATGAACATTAATTATTTAATGGTGCGATCGATTGAGATATGGCAGAAACTATCTTTTTTAATGCTTTAAGAGAAGCTATTGATGAAGAAATGGCAAGAGACGATACGGTCTTCGTACTTGGAGAAGATGTCGGCCATTATGGAGGATCGTATAAAGTTACCAAAGATCTGTATAAAAAATATGGGGATTTGAGGTTATTAGATACGCCGATCGCAGAAAATAGCTTTACGGGAATGGCTGTCGGTGCGGCGATGACGGGGTTACGTCCGATCGTCGAAGGGATGAATATGGGCTTTTTGTTGTTGGCTTTCAACCAAATTGCCAATAATGCGGGAATGCTGCGCTACACTTCTGGAGGCAACTTTAAAATTCCGATGGTAATTAGAGGCCCTGGGGGAGTAGGAAGGCAATTAGGTGCGGAACATTCCCAAAGACTCGAAGCCTATTTTCAAGCCGTCCCGGGTTTGAAGATTGTGGCATGCTCTACACCATACAACGGCAAAGGATTGCTAAAATCGGCGATTAGAAACGAGAATCCCGTACTATTTTTCGAACACGTTTTGCTTTACAATCTTAAAGAAGATTTGCCTAATTCAGAATATTTATTACCTTTAGATAAGGCCGAAATCGTTCGTAGCGGCAAAGATGTGACGATTTTAACCTATTCGAGAATGCGCCACCACTGCCAGCAAGCACTTAAAGATATCCGCAAAAAAGGCATCGATCCCGAATTGATCGATTTAATTTCCCTCAAACCTTTAGATATGGAAACGATCGGCGAATCGGTGCGAAAAACTCATCGAGTGATTATCGTAGAAGAGTGCATGAAAACTGGGGGGATCGGTGCGGAACTGACGGCTTTAATTAACGAACAATTGTTTGACGAATTAGATGCGCCAGTATTGCGATTATCTTCTCAAGATATTCCCACCCCTTATAATGGCACTCTCGAAGCACTAACTATCGTGCAACCGCATCAAATAGTAGCAGCAGCAGAAAAAATGATGGCTTTGCAAGTCTAGGAGTAGAAAGGGTGCAAAAACAGCGTTTGTGGCTTTTTTTCATATTTTTATTTTTGGTCGGGGCGATCGTTACTTTAATTTACAGTCCCTTGCAATTAGGTTTGGATCTGCGGGGCGGATCGCAATTAACCATTCAAGTCAAACCAACTGAAGAAGTACCAGAAATTAGTAGCGAAGATCTCGAAGCCGTTAAAAGAGTCATTGAAAATCGGATTAACGCCCTCGGAGTTTCCGAACCCGTGGTGAGAACCGTAGGAAGCGAGCAAATTGAGGTACAATTAGCCGGAGTTACTAACCCCGAACAAGCAGAACGGGTTTTGGGGGGAACTGCTCAATTGGAATTTCGCGAACAAGAACCTCAAACCGAACAAAAATTAGCGATCGAGCAGCAAATTCTCAGAGAAAAACAACTGCGTTTGTTAATATTGCGTCAGGCTGATAATACTGAAAATCAAATCGACGAGTTAACTAAACCAGAAGAAGCCGAACAAAGAGCTGCAGAAATTACTAAAATTAACTCAGAAATTGCCCAGTCTCGGGAGGCGATCGCCGAGTTGTTTAAAGAAAGCGACCTCACCGGAACTAATTTAACGGGGGCTAACCCTCAACCTACACAAAGCGGGGGCTGGGAAGTGGCGATCCGTTTTGATGATGAAGGGGGACAAAAGTTTGCCGATCTGACTAAAAATCTGGCGGGTACTGGTCGCAGTTTGGGAATATTTTTAGATGATGTTTTAATTAGTTCTCCGACTGTCGGGGCACAGTTTGCGATTAGCGGTATTACTGGGGGCGAAGCGGTAATTACAGGCAATTTTAGTGCTGAAGAAGCTAACGACCTGGCAATCCAAATTCGCGGCGGCTCTTTACCTTTTCCGGTCGAAGTGGTAGAAAATCGTACTGTTGGGGCTACTTTGGGTGCGAAAAGCATCAGACGCAGTATTTACGCTGGTATTTCTGGTTTGGTCTTGGTGTTAATTTTTATGGTAAGCTACTATCGCTTGCCCGGATCGATCGCTAATTTGGCTCTAGCTATTTACACTGTCCTCACTCTGGGTTGTTACGCTTTGGTTGGCGTGGTTTTGACTTTACCAGGTATTGCTGGTTTCATTCTCAGTATCGGTATGGCTGTCGATGCTAACGTGCTGATTTTCGAGCGAACTAGGGAAGAGTTGCGGGCCGGTAAAACTTTGTATCGCTCCGTAGAATCTGGATTTTTTCGAGCTTTTTCAAGTATTTTAGACAGTAACGTCACTACTTTAATTGCCTGCGGGGCACTGTTTTGGCTCGGTTCGGGTTTGGTTAAAGGTTTTGCCCTAACTCTGGCTATTGGGGTGTCCGTGAGTCTTTTTACTGCCTTAACTTGCACCAGAACTCTTTTACTTTTGACCGTTTTGGGTTTGCCGAAAGTGCGCCAAAAACCAGAATGGTTCTGTCCGAAATTGCCGCAAACAGCTAAATCTTAGGAGTGGAAAACAGTGAAACTTGGCGTAATTAAATATCAGCGTTTGTGGTGGTCGCTGTCGGCGATCGCTGTTATCGCTAGTATCGCAGCGATCGCAATTTCGATCGCAACTATTAACGCTCCGGTGCGTCCGGGTCTCGATTTTACTGGGGGCACTAGATTGCAGCTAGAATTAGATTGTTCCCTAGAAAATAATTGCGATCGACCTATTGCCGTCAGCGATGCGATCGAGGTACTCGAGGCTCAGGATCTTAGCAACAGTAACGTTCAGGTTGTCGATAATTATACCCTCTCGGTACGGACTAAGAATATTGATGTCGAACAAAGATCCCAATTACAACAAGCTTTAAGGGAAAAAATCGGCACTTTCGACCAAAATAAAATCCAAATTGATAGCGTCGGCCCGGCGATCGGTCGTCAGTTATTTGTTTCTGGTTTGTTAGCTTTACTTGTTTCTTTTGCGGGTATCGTTCTTTATCTGAGCTTTCGCTTTCAGTTCGATTACGCTCTCTTTGCTATCCTCGCTCTATTACACGATACTTTAATTACTACCGGCGTTTTTGCTTTGCTGGGGTTGGTTGCGGGTGTTGAGGTGGATAGTTTGTTTTTAGTCTCTCTCTTGACAATTATTGGCTTTTCTGTTAATGATACTGTCGTAATTTACGATCGCATTCGGGAAACTTTTAAACAAAATCCCGATCGACCGATGAGCGAGATCGTCGATGAAGCGGTAAATAAAACTTTAGGCCGATCGATCAATACTACTGCAACTACTTTACTACCTTTGGTTGCTATTTTTATTTTTGGCGGGGCTAGTTTAAAGTTTTTTGCTTTGGCTTTAATTATTGGCTTTGCTTTGGGAGCTTACTCTAGTATTTTCTTAGCTAGTACTCTTTTGGCTTTGTGGAAGGACTTTCAACAAAAACCTACTTCCGTACCTATTACCGTCCCGAGTCCTTCTGGCGATGATGGAGAATAAAAGATTTCGATCGAGAATCTTTTCCCCAGATATAATTTTCTCGGCCCGATCTATTTTTATTTTGAGGTCATAATTTACTTTAATTTGGTAAATACTCTCAAAAACAATCAATTTTAAGGATTTTAATCTTTTTAACTCGATCGAGATTGAAATAGCTGTTTGTCAAAATTATAGAAAGCTTGCTAGACTCATAAATGTAAAGTTTTGTCAAAAAAAATAACAAAACCTACAAACCTCCTTGTAAATTTAAGGAGAAAATATTATATTACCACTCTTTGAAGCCAGAATTAGTTTATATATACTAGTTCTGGATTTTTTATTTAAACTACATTAACAACAATCTTATTGTTAATGTATGATTGTTGTCAATACCTACAAAGCAATTAATTATTTTTTATTTGCTAAATTTTCATCCTCAAAAGCCTAAAATACGATTCATAGTTATAACCAATTTAACTAATAATCAAAACTAATCTAGTTGAAGATGAAATTTTGACCGGATTGCTTTTAATTATAGCTAAGATCGAATTTAGGATTTAAGTAAAAAATTACAATGTCTTGATTGCTTGGATTAAACTTTACTTTCAATTTTCTTAGTCGAAGATGGCGAGAGATTGCAACATTTAGCGTGTTTTAAGTATTGATAAATTAAGCTGTGAATTTGTACTGGGGATGCTGACTTAGAAAGAAAATCTGTTGCTCCGACTAGTTTAGCTTTAAATCGATCGACTATACCATCTTTACCAGTGAGAATTATAATCGGCGTATCTTTAAAATAAGGTATTTATTGCCATTTTCATACTGAATTATATCGAAGAAGATCTCTACAAAAATATTTACGATCGATTGATTTAAATCTTCTTTCTGCTTTCCTTTAACTTCTTGAATCGATCTAACCAAATAATAATAGTAAATGTCTTGATTCGATCGAGAAATAGATTCGGTTTGAGTATGATTTAACTTGGCTATTTTCGACTTAATCAGTCTCAGCCATTTTTCTTCGCAATAACTACCATTCCTGGTAATCCAAATTAAATTCCCTAAGCGAAAATAAAGCTTCCAACTTAAGCGATCTTGGTTGCTAATTAATAAACTACCAGTAAATTTTTTTTGCTTAGTTGTTTGAGTTTAGATAATAATTTTATAGTTGACATTTTTATTGTTTTATCGACGAGTAATTAGGTTAAATTTAAATTAAATTTGAAACGATTTGCCTGAGTTTATATCTGTGCTAAAAAGACTATTTATTCGATATTTGGCTAATTTTTCTAGGCTGGTTGTTTGGTTTTTAAAATTTCTTAATATTTATGAATCGGCAAAAAATCCGATCTTGTTAAAATACTTTTGAAAATATTTAGTTTAAACCTCAATTAAATAATATATTTAATACTTTAATCTGTTTTTTTTTAGCACATTGTACCTCAAGAAAATTGTCCGGTAAAAATCAGGTCAAAATAGCTTATAAATTGTCGAGCTAGCTTAAGCTTTTTAGCTTAAGTAAATATCGATCGAGCGTAACAGGTTAATAATGAGAAGTTATTTAAAAATTTGACTCGGGTAAAAGAGAATAGCGATCGGGGTGGCGTTTTTAGGTTAAAACAGAATAGAATTGGGTATTATCTCGATATAAAAATATAAAGCGATCGATATTTTCACTTAAATAATTTAAATTCTTATTGTTTATTAACTGGCAAAATAATGATAAATTCTCAAACAGAATGGCAAAGAGTCAGGGAAACTTTTCAAAAAATTTGGGGATATCCAGATTTTAGGCCGCCACAAGACAAAATTATTCGCAGTTTACTAGATGGTTTCGATACTTTAATTGTAATGCCAACCGGGGGCGGAAAATCGATCTGTTTTCAATTACCAGCTTTGCTACAAAAAGGCTTAACTGTGGTAGTATCTCCATTGGTAGCCTTAATGGAAAATCAAGTTCAAGAATTAAAACAGCGTCATTTACCAGCAGCCTCAATCCATTCTCAACTACCAAAATATCAGCGAAAAGAAACTTTAAAGGCGATCGAAACCGAAAAACTTAGATTACTTTATCTTTCTCCCGAAACTTTGTTAAGTCCCCCAGTTTGGGAAAGAATATCGCAAAAAGAGATTAAAATTAACGGCTTAATTCTCGACGAGGCCCATTGTTTGGTACAGTGGGGAGATACTTTCAGGCCAGCTTATCGTCGTTTGGGTGCGGTGCGATCGAGCCTTGTCAAAAATAAACCCGATGCTAAAATACCGATCGCTGCTTTTACTGCTACTGCCGATCCTAGCGCGCAAAAAATAATTACCGATACTCTTCAATTAAAACAGCCAAAAACTTTTTTACTCAGTCCTTACCGTGAAAACCTCCATCTTAAGGTTAAAACAGTTTGGACACCACGAGGAAGGCGACAGCAGACTTTAAATTATCTTAAAGGTAAAAAGAGACAAACGGGCTTAATTTACGTGCGATCGCGCAGAGAAAGCGAGGAGTTGGCCGAATGGTTATCGGATCTAAAATATCAAACTGCTGCTTATCATGCTGGATTAATCGATATTCAAAGGCGTAAAATCGAAAATGATTGGTTGGATGGTAAAATTAAGTTTGTTATTTGTACTTCAGCTTTTGGCATGGGTATAAATAAGCCTAACGTTCGTTGGGTGCTTCATTTTCATGCACCTTTATTATTATCGGAATATTTACAAGAAATCGGTCGCGGCGGTAGGGATGGTAAAATAGCAGATACTCTGACTTTAATTAGCGAATCTACTGGCTTATTAAATCCTGAAGACAAACAAAGAAATCAATTTTTTATCAGTAAGTTACAAAAACAGTATCAAAAAGCTCGATCGATCGCCAAAAAAATTCCCGATCGAGGTAGTTTAGAAGAAATCGATCGCCAATTTAAAGATGGTAAAATAGCTCTTGCTTTGCTACACGGTATCGGACAATTAGAATGGATCGATCCTTTTCATTATCGTCGCAACAATACTAAAAATACTGGTTCTTTTGCCAAATTAAATCGGCTGCAACAGAATGCGATCGCTCAAACTAACCAATTTTTAAAGACTAAAAAATGTCGCTGGCAATTTTTATTAAATGCTTTTGGTTTTACAACAGAATCGATCGATTTTAATTGCGGTCATTGCGATCGTTGCCAAGAATAAGATATAAATTACGAGTTTCTTCAATCCCTCACTAATTAACACTTCTGAGGTTAAAAACTCCCTCCCCGCAAAAATTTTTGAATTTTCGGGAAAACGAGCTATTTTTTTTTAGATTTTCGCTCAATTTTATTTACTTTTCTCAATACTTGAAAAGCATAAATTAATCCGATCGTCAATAAAATCAGAGATTCGATTAAAAGTAAATAATCGTTAGCAGAATCGGAAAGCATACTTAATAAATATTAAAGACAATCTACTTTAGATTATATCTTTTCAAAACCGTTAACTCGGCAGCAAGGAAAAATAATTTACTACCGAGGCAAAAAAATCGCTCCTATTTTCACTTTTTGGAACTGCGCTTATCTCGATCTTGACGACGGCGATCGCGCCATTCTGCTGCAGTTAGGTATAAAATACCTAAACTAACAAATCCGAGTAAACCCAGGGCGATTAAAAATAGCGTGTTGAGAATTATATCTGTTTCCACTGTTATCTAGAAACCGTTGCGACCCCAAACTACCATAGCAATAGACCAACTGAATAGGCTTAATAGTGTAACCCAACCTAGTGTTAAGATATCCATATTTTGACTCTGCTTGTAAAAAAACGAGTATGAAACAACAACAACTTTTGGACGCATTAACGCTTATAGTTACTAATTATTATAAAATAACCACAAAATCGAGAAATTATTGCGGTAATTCTGATGGATAAAAGAATCGAGGGCGATCGAGTCAGGGAATCATTTGCTGAAAGAATAGAATCTCTTAAGGCTGGAATAATTGGGGCGATATCCTTTGGTATTGCTTATGGAATAACGGTGGCGAGCAATTTATATATCTTAGAAAATACAAACATAGTCGAATTAAATTTATTATTAAGGCTGGGAGCGGCAATATTTAGCGGTTTTTTGTTTGGGGTTACTTACCGTTATATAATTCGCACTGATACTAATTCTCATCTATCTGACGGGGCGGTATTTGCTTTTAGTTTGGTGCGGAGTTTGGCCTTATTGGAATTGTCTGAAAATTTGCGATCGAATCTTTACATATTAATGGTTTTAAGTATCGAAAGTATATTATGTTTTGCTTTGGCTCGTGTTACCCTCGATCTGGCACTCGATCGCAAATGGGTCAAACCTTTTAAAGGGGGTTAGGTAAGAGGGATTTATGATTGAAGTAGAAAATTTAGGTAAGGTATATGGCTCGATCGCGGCGATCGAAAATATCAATTTTTCGGTCAAAGCTGGAGAAATACTCGGATTTTTGGGGCCCAATGGTGCGGGAAAAACCACTACGATGAGAATTTTGGCCGGTTATTTATCGGCAACTTCGGGAAGAGCAACAATAGCTGGGTTTGATGTGGCAGAAGATTCCCTCGAAGTCCGCAAACGGATCGGATATTTGCCGGAAACTCCTCCATTGTATCTGGAAATGACGGTCGAACAATATTTGTATTTTGTCGCCAAAATTAAAGGGGTGGCTGCTGGCGATCGAGAGACTGCTGTAATTTCCGCGCTCGATCGCGCTCAATTAAAGGATAAAACCAAAACTATTATCCGCAAACTTTCTAAAGGTTACCGTCAAAGGGTTGGTATCGCTCAAGCAATAGTTCACGATCCCCCAGTAATTATTTTAGACGAGCCGACTGTCGGTTTAGATCCCAGACAAATTATTGAAGTTCGTAATTTAATTAAATCTCTGGCTGGAAAACATAGTGTCATTCTTTCTACTCATATTTTGCCCGAAGTAAGCATGATTTGCGATCGAGTTACAATTATTAATCGCGGTAAAGTAGTCGCAACCGATACCCCCGAAAGTTTAATGACAGAATTATCGGCTAATAACGGCTATCAAATTGAAGTCTCAGGGGAGATCGGCCCGATTGAATCTTTATTATCTTCAATACCGGGGACCGCCAAAGTAGAAATTTTCCCTCTCCAAGAAAATCGCTCCCAAATTAAAATTCTCTGCCAACTAAATCGAGATCCCGGCCCTGCTATTGCCGCTCAAATTATACAGGCCGGATTGGCTTTATACGAAATGCGTCGCACTCGTCCGAGTTTAGAGGATGTCTTTTTACAATTGACTACCAAAGAAGCAACTGTAGTTGCTGGCGACATTAAACATAAAAATTGAATTTTGTCAATGTCTTTTACCGATATAGCTCAAGCTTTTTTTAACGGGATAGCAATAGGTAGCGTTATTGCTTTAGCCGCAGTAGGACTTACTTTAACTTACGGGATCTTAAAGCTATCTAATTTCGCTCATGGCGATTATATGACCTTGGGAGCTTATCTGACCTGGTTTTGTAATATTAACGGATTAAATATCCCGATCGCAATGTTTTGCGGTGCTTTAGGTACTGTAGTGGCGATGTTGGTGGCTGAATTTCTTTTGTGGCAACCGATGCGAAAACAAAGAGCCACTCCAACTACTTTAATTATTTTATCGATCGGCTTAGCTTTGTTCGTTCGCAATAGTATTTTGTTTGTTTGGGGCGGTAGCAATCAATTTTACGATATTCCTCCAGCTCCCGCTACAGATGTTTTAGGAGTCAAAATAGCATTTTATCGTCTCGTGGCGATCGCTCTGGCTGTTGTCGCGGCGATCGTTTTACACTTTATTTTGCAAAATAGCAAAATCGGTAAAGCAATGCGTGCAGTTGCCGATAATATCGATCTAGCTCGGGTCTCGGGAATAAATGTCGATCGAGTTATCCTCTGGACTTGGGTTATTACTGGGGTATTAGTTGCTCTTGCTGGAACTACTTACGGTTTAATTACTGTGATTCGTCCTAATATGGGTTGGTTTCTGATTTTGCCAATGTTCGCTTCGGTAATATTAGGAGGAATTGGCAATCCTTACGGTGCGATCGCTGGGGCTTTAATTATTGGCGTGGCTCAGGAATTAAGTGTTTTGTTCCTCGATCCGGCTTACAAACAAGGAATTGCTTTGGCGATTATGGTGGTTATTTTATTGGTTCGTCCTCGGGGTTTATTTAAAGGTACTATGTAAATTATTAGTGTTTTTTATGATTTTGATTAACTTTTATTATTTTAAATCTAGAAATAGATATAATATCTCTAAAGTTTCGATCGTCGATCTGGTAATCATAATCTACAATGTAAACAAAAAGTTAAAACCAGAGATAGAGGCTAGTATATATATGTAAAGTTAAATAGTTTTATAAGCATACAACCAAATTTCTAAGTAATTATAACTAAAGCTCGGAATTAAAAACTTTTTTGGCCAATAGTGGTTATGACGATTGACAAAAAAATTTTTCAATTGTAAATTTGACTTGCGATCGTATTAGCTCTGTTAATTAAAATAATAAAGAACCAAAAAATTCAGTTGAAAAATACTTAAAAAACTCAGTTTAACAAAATGAGAATAAAAACAGATTTGATGAAGACGGAGGAGACTAAAAAAAAAAGTACTATAAATTGAGTCAAAAACTCAAATGGTCTAGCAGCATATTTGCTTTAATTGGCGGAATTCTACTTTCAGCCAAAATATATATTAGTGGCTATGGTTTTGTCTTTTTAGCCTTCAGTTCTTCTCAAATGTTGTTAGCAAGTATTTTTCAAAAGGATAAGGTTACGATCGTTTATTCTAGTTCCTTATTTATATTTGTTGATTGTTTTGGAGTGTATCGGTGGTTGCTGAACTAATCTTATTTGAATTGACTAATAATAAAAATATAACTTTAAAAGAAGCCAGAAAAAATCTACCAAAAGGCTGTACCCCAAAAGATATTCCCTGGATAGTGCGCTTGCTGGAAAATCCTCAAAGCAGCTTCGCTTTACCTGGTAAAATTACCCTTTATAACCACGATTGTTTGCATATTTTATTAAATAGAGGGTTTAACTTGACCGACGAAGCTTTTGTAATTGGTTTTACGATGGGAAACGACCCGAAAACTAACTGGTTTCATTTATTAATTTTCAAGTTTTTTTCCAGGTTTATTTATCCTAGGGATTATCGATTTAATAGAGAGCATTTAAAAGCATTCGATTTAGGTGTTTTCTGGGGCAAAAAAATCATCAAGAAAAATATCAATCTGATTGATTTTCAGCAATATGAAAACAAAACAGTAGATGAGTTGAGGCACATTTTAGGATTTAAAACAGCCAGCAACTCTCAACAAAAAAAAACAATAAAAGTAATAGACAGATCCGATCGAGCTTTCCCTGTTTATCTTGAAAATTTTTTACTAAAAAGCCCTTAATTTTTATAAGAAACTTTTTGATAAAGCCAGTTTATATTTAGATATTGTTTCAGTAAAGAAAATAATTTTTTCTCGTCGATCGGCTTATTAAGATAAGCATCGCAATTAAGATACTTTCTAGTTTGTTCGGTAATCGAACTAGCCGAAACAATTAAAACAGGAATATTTTTAAATTCTGGGATTTGTCGCAATTCTTTTACAGAAGTAAACCCAGTTTTAACCGGCATAAATAAATCGAGTAAAACTAGATCTGGTCGAACCACTCGAACGGTATCCAGCATTTCTTGACCGTTTTCAGCCACAATTACTTTAAACCCGATCGGTTCGAGGATATCTTGCAGTAGAGAACGATTTTCAGGCTTATCATCTACTACAAGAATTTTGCGTTGTTTACCTTCATAACCCGATAATATTTGAGTGAGTTCTTTCTTTCTAGTTTGTAATTGAGAAAAACTCATTTCTATGACAGGGAAAACGAGATCGAACCAGAAGGTAGAGCCTCGATTTACTTCAGTTTCAACTTCTATTTTACCCCCCATTAATTCTACCAATTGAGAACTAATAGATAAACCCAAACCAGTACCGGAAGATTTCGACGCGCTATCGCCAAGTTGTTCGAAGGGATTGAATATTGTTGCGATTTTGTCTGGGCTGATACCAATTCCAGTATCGATAACTTCGAAACGAATTTTTTGGTGATAGTTAGGAGATTGTTGAGCGATCGCACTAACTTTTAAAGTGACTTTTCCTGTTTCGGTAAATTTGATGCCGTTGCTTAAAAGATTGATTAATACCTGTCGCAATCGTTTTCCGTCTGCTTGAATATCCTTTGGTAAATCTTGAGTTGTTTGGAACTCTATTTGCAATCCTTTTTCTTCAGCCCAGCTATCGACAAGATCGATAGTTTCTTTCAAAAAATGATCCAAATTTAAAGGAGCTACATTGAGATCCATTTTGTCAGCTTCGGCTTTAGAGTAATCTAAAATATCGTTAATTAAAGTCAATAAGTGAAGGCCGCTATTTTTAATGATATTCAAGCCTTTGAGGTTCTCAGCTTTCGAGTCTAGATCGTTGCGAATTATTAAATTAGCGTAACCTAAAATGCTGTTGAGAGGAGTGCGTAATTCGTGAGAAATATTGGCAAGAAATCTGTCTTTAGAAAGATTTGCCGCTTCTGCTTTTTCTTTTGCTTCGCGAAGTTGGGCGGTACGCTCTTTTACTTTATATTCTAGAGTACGATTAATTTCGCGAAGTTGGGCGGTACGCTCTTTTACTTTAGATTCTAAGGTGCGATTGATTTCTTCTAATTCAAATTTGGCAGATTTTAAGATCGTTTCTGCTCTTCTTCTTTGCTTAACGTACCAATTTATTAGCCTTAAAATAACTACCCATACTATTAATAAAATCGGAAAAGTTAGCAAGCTCGATAAGCTAGACCAATATAAACTTTGACGGTAATATTCGAGATTAGATTCTACTCTAGTTTCGAGATCGTTAATAGTTTCGTTAATTCCTGCGGCGTAGATTTTTTTCTGTCGTTCGTATTCTGGGGAAAAGAGGAGTTGGAGGGCTTGTTGTTGCTTTCCTTGACGAATCAGCTCGAAAGATTCGTTTTCCATTTCTACCAATTTTAAATTGGCTGCATTAGTTTCAGCAGGTCGATTGGCGTAGGTTTCTGGTGCGAGATCGATCGCTTTAGCGATCGCTTTATCTAATTCTGGCTCAAAAGAGCGATATCTTCTTTCCCATTTTAATTCTCCGGTAGCTGCAGCCATCCGCGCTGACATGGTTAAAACTTCGTCGAGGTGAACGATTTTTCCTGTCAAGCTTTGCAGTTGAAATTCAGTACTAACAACTTTAGTAAAATCACCGTACATTCTCCAAACATTCAAACCTACAGAAGCCACTAAGATAGAGCATAAGACTACGGCTATAGTTATGAGTTGCATTAGGTTTGAGCTGACAAACCGGCGCGTAAAAATAGAATTATTTTTCATTATTTTGTTGTTGAGCCAAGGGGTTTAGTAAAAATTAATAAGTCGATCGAAACAGCGATCGCTAAATAACAAATTGATATTTATCTTAATAAAGACTGTGCTATCTTAATCAAAACTAACTACAGTTTAATTAAAATTTAAATTATTTTAACATTTTTATAGCTAAGATTGCGTAGGAGTTAATTAGTTTTTCAGAGGATATACTAGGAAAAATCTAGATCGATCGAACTTATGGAACTTGTTACCCTAGTGGGATTACTAGCAGGCACTTTAACTACGGTGTCTTTTGTCCCCCAGGTGATTAAAACTTGGACATCCAAATCTACTAAAGATATCTCTTTAGGAATGTTTTTGACTTTTTGTTTGGGGGTATTGCTGTGGATAATTTACGGTATATCGGTCAAAGATCTTCCCGTCATAGCAACCAATCTAGCCACCTTAATCTTAGCTGCGACAATTTTAGCGATGAAATTAATTTATAAGTAATAAGCAAGATAAGATCGATCGATTTGAAAATATAGTATTAAAATATGAGCTAGCAGTGACTAAGCTGGCGGTTTAGTTACTACTAATCAATTAGTAACGAGTTATTGCTAAAATCGTGTCCGAATCAGTCGCACCCCTACCCCAAAACCTCGATCGCATCGTTCAACGCTTTAAACGCCGTTCTAACCCCAAGCAGCGTTACGAACAACTTTTATGGTATGCAAAAAAATTAGAAGAAATTCCCCCAGAAAGTAAAACCCCAGAAAATAAGGTGAACGGTTGCGTTTCTCAAGTTTATATCACTGCCGATTTTGAAGATGATAAGGTCTGGTATAAAGGAGATTCTGACGCTCAATTAGTTAAAGGTTTGGTAGCATTATTAATTGAAGGACTCAACGGCTTAAGTCCCGACGAAATTTTAGCTGTCACCCCAGATTTTATCGAAGAAACTGGTTTGAAAGTTAGTTTGACCCCTTCTCGTGCCAATGGTTTTTACAATATCTTTCAGACTATGAAGAAAAAAGCTCTCGGATTTAAACTGGGAATGTCGGCATAGTTTTAAGCATCTTTTTGTTTTATTTCGCGCACGGCAGAATTATTCTTTTTGCTTTCGGAAATCGATCTGCTACAAGACCAATTGCTAGGAAGTCCAGAAGGCCATCCCATTCGTAAAGCTTCGGGACATATTGCAGTTACGGTAAGTTGGCAGTCAATTAACTGAAATCCTTCCTTTTCGCTCTGTTTTAGGCTTTGTTTGAGGATAGAATCGTTATTAAATTCGATCGTTTTGTTGCACTGAACGCAAACTAAATGATGGTGATGGTGAGGATATGGTTGATTGACTTCGTAGTGTTTGTGTCCTTCGGCTAATTCTAATTCCCTTAAAATCCCCATCCGAGCCATTAATTTAACGCTGCGATAAATAGTAGATAAACTAATCGATTCGCCTTTTTTCTCTAGAAGGTTATGTAATTCCTCAGCACTGAGGTGATTTCCTTGAGGAAGATTTTGAAAAACATGCAATATTTTCTCCCGTTGTGGTGTCATTCGCCAACCTCGGGAATTTAATTCTGCTTTGAGTGAAGCGGCTGTATAGGGAGATAAAGGGGCCATAATAATTTAATTGAATTGTGCTGTCAGTAAACTTTATCTATTGACAATGATAATTGCCATCATCCCCTATTTGCAACAAACTGAGCTAATTGATAATAAATCTCAAATGCTCTTAGACAAAGAGGTTGAGATTGATTGCGGTATCTCGATCGCATGTAGGCTACAGACAAAAAGACGATCGAGTGATATATTTATAATATTTTTTTTGTCTAGAAGAGTAAAACGTTTGAGAATTACTATCAAGTATAATTTTTACAGATTGTTGAGATGGTATGGCAGAGGTGACAATTTTTAAGATTAAGGCATTTTCTCAATTTAAGATGTCTTCAACTTTACTTGGACTGCTACTAATTAGTTGTTATTTAAAATACCCCCAACTAGATCGCCGGGGGTTAAAGATCGAGCAATGCACACAAGATGTACAGTTGCAATAAATTAATGTAAATTTTTGAGATATATTTATCGATCGAAAGATAAAAAATCCAATTTAAAATTATTTTTCTTTAGCAGCACAAGGATTAGATTTAGCAGCACAGGGATTGGATTTAGCAGCACAAGGATTAGATTTAGCAGCACAGGGATTGGATTTACTAGCACAAGGATTGGATTTACTAGCACAGGGATTAGTTGTTTCTGCACCTGAAGGAGATTTTGTTTTACCAGCGCAGGGATTAACACACCCAGTAACCAAAGCAAGAGTAAAAATAGGAGCGATCGCGAGCATAGAAAGGGATTTAATTTTCATTTTAGTCCACAAAAAATATATTAATTATTTTTAATTAGACAATAAAAAACTGAGATTTAACTGAGAAAATGATGTGAATTTAGTGACTGGAATAATTTACAAGTTCTTATTAAGATCGATCGGGTTTCTCAGCAAAATTTCAGGGATAAATCATCTAAATAGAAGATTTTAAGAGTAAATTAAGAAAGAACCCGGTAATAGTGAGAAAAAAAGATTGAAATGGAAAACAAAGATTGGTTAGTAGACGATCGCGGTAACTGTATTGAATGCGAAATAGTTGAAGATTGGGAATGGCTGGAAAAAAAATATCGACTGTATCGCTTTTTAACCGATATTGAAGACATAATAGAGCGAACTCAAGACGATCGCCAGCGTTTAGCTGCAATTAGACCTTTAGTGCGTCGTTTGCTAACAAGTTCCGATTGGTTACAAGGAGAATATTTAGAACCCGATCCGCAACTAGGATGGTCGGTATTAACTCTTTACGATGAAATAGATTTTCCTCTGACTATACAAACTGTAGCTTGGTCGCCAGGAAAAGTATCCCCAATTCACAATCATGCAGCTTGGGGCATAGTAGCATTAATTAGTGGTAAAGAAAAAAATATCTTGTGGCGGCGATCGGACGATCGAAAAAATCGCGATCGCATCGATCGAGTTGGAGAACAAATCTTAGCACCAGGGGATATCATAACTTTTACTCCCGATGCAATTCACAGTGTAGAAGCAATTTCAAGTGAAGAACCAGCTATTAGTTTTAATATTTACGGAGAAACTAACTACGAACAAAGATTTGAATTCGATCGGATAAATCACAAGGCTGAAAATTTTTAGGGTAACTAAATAAATAAATAAATAAATTAATCTATAAATAAAATGCTTATATTTGAGAAAAAATTGTTTAATATTTTACGAAGAAAAGTAAGTAATACTTGGGAAAAAATTGAAAGATCTTCGCTGCGAATGCGTCTGACTGTAGGAGTAGCCACGGTTTCTGCTTTGGGCTTGGGAAGCGTGACGATTTGGACGAGTTTGAAAATGCAGCAAATTCTGGTAACAACCCATAAAGAAAATATCGAATACATTAGCGATCGCTTTCCTCACGATGTCGAAATATATTCTCAGATGGTAAAGTTACCTAATGGGGTGCAAAAAGCCGTAGATAATATTAGCACGGAAAATACTTTAATTTGGGTCAAAGATCGGGAAAATAAAATGATTGCTCGCTCGGAGGCGATCGAAATGGGAATTAAAGGATCTACTTTATTATCTTTAACCCAAGTTCCACCTCTGCCAATAATACAAAAAGTTGGCGGACGTTATTGGTTATTGTGTTCCGCTCCATTAGAAGTAAAAGGCGAAAATATTGGTAAATACTATATCGCTCAAGATATTACTTCAGACCAAACTATGTTTTTAATGTTAATGCGAAATTTGACTATAACTAGTTTGCTGTCTTTAGGAATAATAACTGTTGCTATAGCTATTTATGTTAAGCGATCGCTCCAACCTTTAGAAACGATTTGCAAACTAACAGCAGAAATTTCGGTTAATGAGTTGGGTAAAACTCAAATTATGCTGAAAAATCCTCCTTCTGAAGTAAAAAAATTAGCCGCTACTTTCGAGCAAATGTTAGTTCGTTTGGCTAATTCTTGGGAACATCAGCGACAATTACTCAGTAATGTTTCTCACGAATTGCGTACTCCTTTGACGATTGTTTCGGGGTATTTACAAAGTACTTTGCGTCGCGGTAATAATTTAACGCAAATTCAGCGAGAAGCTTTAGAAACTGCTTCTTCAGAAGCCGATCGCACGATTCAATTAATGCAAGATTTGCTCGATTTGGCTAGAGTAGATAGCGGGAGAATGCACTTTGAAATGGTCAAAATTTCCCTGCAAGATTTTATTGAAGAAATTATTGGTATGGCTCGAGAATATAGCAAACGACAAATAAATTTTGAATCTGCCGATCGAGATATCTTAATTAAAGCAGATGTCAATCGTCTCAAACAAATTTTGCTAAATTTGATCGATAATGCTGTTAAATATTCCGATCCTCAAGAGCCGATTAATGTAAAATTAATTCAAGAAAATAATAAAGTTAGCATTCTCGTGTGCGATCGCGGTATCGGCATTCCTTTAGCCAAACAAGCTCGCGTTTTTGAACGTTTTTATCGCGTTGACGACGATCGATCTCGCACTACTGGAGGGACTGGTTTGGGTTTATCTATCGTTAAAACTTTAGTTGAAGGTATGGGTGGTAATATTTCCCTGCGATCTAATCCAGGAGTGGGCAGTACTTTTATTGTTACTTTTAAAGCACATTTTTGATAATAAGTCAAGGATAAAATTGCTAAAATTTTTATAAAAAAAGCTACAAAAACAAAAATAATGCAGATTTAGATAATTTTATTTTCTCTAAGATGAGGATTAGTTTCGATCGGGTTAAATTGAGTGCGATCGAAATTTTTTTATCTAGAGATCGGGGAACTTTAGCAGTCTTAAAATCGTCAAAAAGCTGTTTGGCAAAATGACAATCTCGCGAATTTATTAACGTTAATATTTTTAAGGGTGCGATCCCGGGTAAAATCAATAAATATTCAGTATTTTTGAGAAATTAACGAATATTTGCCCCTATTTCAGAGTTTAATTCTTTAAATTTTAATTTTCAATTCTTGAAAAATTTTGATAAAGTAAATTGCAGATTCAGAGTGGGGAAATATATAGTGAATAAACTATCTTTAATTTTGCTTTCTAGCCCAGCGTTAGCTGCAGTACTATTATTATTAGTTGGTGAAAAACCTGCACGAGCAGCAGATTTAAACAGCAAAACGAACGCTCAAAACGTCGATCGACCAGCCAAAGCAAATATAGCTTGTTCCCAACAAAATTGTACTGGAAATAACCATTTAGCTAATTATCTGAAATTAATGGCTACAAATTCTGGTAGCGAAGATGAATTTAGTAATGTTAAGAGGACTCCAGAAGGTCATTTAATTTTAGAATTTACTGAAGAAGAAAGTAATGCTGCGATCGAAATGTTTGGTTGCGATTGTGTCAATTCTATTAACGCACTGCGTCAAATTAGAGGTATCGCGATCGGTGTTGAGGGTAATACTATTATTCCCGGGCCGAAAATTAAACCTTGCAATCAATCCGCACCGGAAATAGAAGGTTAAAGAAGACAGATGGGAAAGGGATTAAAGTGATATATTTAAATGCTATATTTAAATGTTTTTCTGTTTACTTTTCCTGTCTTTAATCTTTTTTATTCAAATTATTGACAGCTTTCCAATTGGGCATAATTATAATATAGTAAAAAAACTCAAAAAGATCGGAGAGAGTGTTAATACCGATCGTCGAGTATGCCCAAACAAAAGAAGGGAAGATTGCGCGTACCATTAAGATTGTTTTTGATAGTACCTTGTTTGTTACAAATTTTCTTCGCTGTGGGAATTGTCGGATGGCTATCGTATCTTAACGGACAAAGTGCGGTTAATAAGCTAGCGAAAAGACTGCGAACAGAAACTACCGAGCGCGTCAAAACACATATAGATACTCAACTGAGTAAATCCCATCTTGTCAATCAGATTAATCTAGATAATGTGAACTACCAGACTTTCATTGCGAGGCAATAGAAAGCTGGCTTCTTTCTCTCAC
>CAYWIH010000022.1:0-34545 GCA_964458305.1 uncultured bacterium
GTACGGTTACAACGGGGGCGAAGGAAGGGTAACCTTCCCGACCCACCCACTAAAGGTTCGCGATCTGTTAAAATCAGTTCCTAATTTGCTCTTAAAAAATTAAGAATCTTCAAGATAAAATCTCAGAATGCCAGCCGAAACTCAAACCGAACTAGATCTAGCTGTCGAAACAAGACGTAATTTTGCAATTATTTCTCACCCAGACGCAGGTAAAACAACTTTAACAGAAAAACTCTTACTCTACGGAGGAGCAATACATCAAGCAGGAGCAGTAAAAGCTCGTAGAGCGCAGCGTCAAGCAACTTCTGACTGGATGCAAATGGAACAACAAAGAGGTATTTCGATTACTTCTACCGTACTGCAATTTGCATATCAAGATTTTCAGATCAATCTTTTAGATACCCCAGGACACCAAGATTTTAGCGAAGATACTTATAGAACTTTAGCCGCAGCAGATAATGCGGTAATGTTAATAGATGCAGCTAAAGGTTTAGAACCGCAAACTCGCAAATTATTTGAAGTTTGTCGGATGCGATCGCTGCCAATTTTTACTTTTGTCAACAAACTCGATCGCCCGGGTCGAGAACCTCTAGAATTGTTAGACGAGATCGAAAGCGAATTAAATTTACAAACTTATGCCGTTAACTGGCCGATCGGCATGGGTGATACTTTTCAAGGAGTGTACGATCGCCGCAAAAAACAGGTACACTTATTCGAACGTCGCTCCCACGGTTCGCAAACTGCTAAGGATACTGTAATCGATCTCGACGATCCTAAATTAGAAGAAATTTTAGATCCAGATTTGTATTTACAATTGCAAGAAGATATCGAAATACTCGAAGAAATAGGATCGGATCTCGATTTAGAAGCAATTCATAAAGGTCAAATGACTCCGGTATTTTTCGGCAGTGCGATGACTAATTTTGGTGTAGAATTGTTTCTCGATGCCTTTTTAGATTACTCTCTCAAACCAGAAGGAAGAATATCCTCAGAAGGGAAAATAGAGCCTACCTATCCAGATTTTAGCGGTTTTGTCTTTAAGTTACAGGCAAATATGGATCCCAAACACCGCGATCGGGTTGCCTTCATTCGGGTTTGTACCGGAAAATTTGAAAAAGACATGACCGTAACCCACGCAAGGACTGGTAAAACGGTACGTTTGTCAAGACCCCAAAAATTATTTGCCCGCGATCGCAGCTCGATCGAAGAGGCTTACGCTGGGGATGTAATCGGTTTGAACAATCCCGGAGTATTTGCGATCGGCGATACTATTTATCAGGGTAAAAGAATCGAATACGAAGGAATACCTTGTTTTTCGCCGGAAATGTTTGCCTATCTCAAAAATCCCAATCCTTCTAAATTCAAACAATTTCAAAAAGGAATTAAAGAATTACAAGAAGAAGGTGCAGTACAAATTATGTATTCTGCCGATGATTTCAAACGCGATCCTATTTTAGCAGCAGTAGGACAGTTGCAGTTTGAAGTAGTTCAGTTTCGCCTGGAAAATGAATACGGTGTCGAGACTAAATTAGAACCTTTACCTTACAGCGTAGCTCGTTGGGTAGCAGGAGGCTGGGAAGCATTAGAAAAAGCCGGAAGGTTGTTTAATACTTTCGTGGTCAAAGATAGCTGGGGAAGACCTGTATTACTGTTTAGAAATTCCTGGAATTTACAACAAGCAAAATCTGATTGTCCCGATCTTGTATTCAATTCTACCGCACCAGTAGGTAGCGGCATACAACCAGGTAAGTAAGTCAAGATTTTTAAGAATCTTTGCTTTACCTTTTATTCTCAGTCTCATTCCAACACCTGGAATTAAAACAAATGGCGATCGCTCGATAAATACTCGACAGTGGCGATCGAGTTTTGCTATTTCGATATTAGCGATCGCGTCGCTGGGAAATCCTAAAATTATTGACTTGAAACAATACCTTTTTCTCGGAGTTGTCGGACGAAAAATTCTTCTAAAGAAAGTCTAGCGCGATCGATCCTGATAATATTAGCTTCCATTTGAGCGATCGCCACTAAAAATTCTTCTAATTGACCTTTTAATTGACCGCGCCAACAATTATTATCCCAAGCTAAATTAGGAATCCATTTTAAGAGAGCTTCGCGCTCCCCGCCATGGACTACTACCTGATACCCTTCATCCGTCCCTAAAAGGTCATTTAAAGAGCCAGTACAGATTAAATCTCCTCTAGCTAGCAAGGCGATGCGATCGCAAATTTGTTCTACATCTGCCAAAACATGGGAATTAAAAAAAATTGTTTTACCCTGTTTTTTAAGAGATAATACTATTTCCCTAACTTGATAGCGTCCGAGAGGATCTAAACCAGACATCGGCTCGTCAAGAAATACTACCTCTGGATCGTTAATTAAAGCTTGAGCCATAGCAATCCTTTGCTGCATACCTTTAGAATATTTGCGTAATTGTTTGTTGCGAGCTGCAGACTGAGCTAAACCCACTAAATCAAGTAATTCTTGAATGCGCTTTTTTTTGGCTGAGGCAGGAATTTGAAAGAGATCGGCACTGAATTCTAAAAATTCCCAACCAGTCAGATAGTCATACAAATAAGCATTTTCTGGCAAGTAGCCGATCCGTTTTTTAACTTCGCGATCGCCTAGAGGTTTGCCTAAAAGCGTCCCTTTTCCCGAAGTCGGACGAATTATACCTAAAAGTGTTTTCAACAGGGTTGTTTTACCCGCACCGTTCGGCCCTAGCAAGCCAAAAGTCTCACCACGATCGATTCTCAAAGAGCAGTTTTTTAAAGAAGCTATAGTTTTATCAAACCAAAACCCAGTTCGATAAACTTTACTTAAATTCCAAGTTTCTACTACTGCCATCTCTTCAGCTACCACAGAATCTTCCCCTCCTTCGCTAAAAATTTGTAACTTTATTGTTATTTTTCCCTGTTTAAGATAATTTTTATCGCAGTAAATTGTATTTAAAATCAATTTGTTGCGCGATCGCACTAGATAAGCTTATAATTTGAAGCGGTTCTTGAATTGTAATATTGATTGTGACTGGTCTAGTTACCACACAGGAGAGAAGGATGTCTTTGAAAAAAGTACTTTTATTAGTAGTATCGATCGCAGTAACAGCAGCATTTTCTTTCGTTAGCCCCGCTTTTGCAGCAGATACGGCTAACGGAGCTAAACTATTTGCAGCTAATTGTAATGCCTGCCATGGTGGTGGGGCTAACTACGTGCTATCTCAAAAAAGTTTGAGCGTTGAAGACATGGAGCAATACCTCGATGGTTACAGCCAAGACCACGTTGGATCTATTGCTTATCAAATCTCTCACGGTAAAGGTTCTATGCCTGCTTTCGGCCGTTTATCTGACGAACAAGTAAACGACATTGCCGCTTACGTAGAAGAACAAGCTCAAAACGGCTGGTAATAGCCAATCTAACCCAAAATTCGATACCGCTTTTGCGGATTAGTTGAATGACAATTTTCTAAGATCCTCAATCTCGAAGCTCCGGGATTGGCGATCTTAGAACTGTTATAAAAGTTAAAAATTTTAAAAAATTTTAGTTCCCTCGAGTAAAAAAAAATTAATGAAAAGAGGCAAAATAGTAGCAGTTATTACTGGAGCTATTTCAATATTTTTAGCAGTAATTTATTTGATTTTGGTATTTTTACTCGATTCTAGAGGAGAGATGATCCCAGCACCGATCGGGCAATTATTATTTTTAATAAAATTGGTTTTCGATTTGGATGTGTTATAATTTTTTGGGTAATAAGCGGATGTGGCGGAATTGGTATACGCGCACGCTTGAGGTGCGTGTGGTCTGACCTTGCGAGTTCGAGTCTCGCCATCCGCATTTAATATTTAAGAAACAAAAAAAAGGCGATCTAGTTAATTAAAATAACAGATCGCCGAAAGAATTAATTAGATTACTTGATAAACGAAGCTGAAACTCGCCCAAGCATTAACATCTAAGGCCCAAACATCGGTAGAGATGCTGCTAGTAATACTAGAGCTAACCGCACTAGCCGAGTGGAGGTCGGATAGTAAAGCTTTAGCAACTTCGAGAGGATTGGGTAAATCGAGAACTCGTTCTTTATCTCCTTTAGGATGCTGCTGTGCCAAGAAAGCATTGAGAGTGCGATCGAAAGGAGCGACAGAACAAATAACATAAATTTTAGCAATTCCTTTAGCTCCAGAAACAATCCAATTTAAAGAAGCTGAAGGTTGAGGAATGATAATAGTTTGTCTGGGGAGAATGGAATTGCTTTTTAATTGAGAAGAGTCACCATTTAATTGAGGAGAATACAGAGCGATCGGGGAACTTTCTGAATCCAAGCCTAAAACGAGCGAATAAATCGGACGATCGCTGTAATTTTCTACTTGGTATTGAATCTTACTACCGCTTTCAATCTTAACAACCGAATCTCCCTCGCTAAGATCGGGTAAATCTCGAACCGATATATTTTCAAACGGTTTTTCAAGAGAATTTTGAGAGCGTAAAGTTTCTTGTTTAAGTAAGATTTTATTTTCTGGCTCGAGCAGAGCCAAAGTTGCCCTAACGCCTAGATTAGAAGAACCTTGATTCAGACTCAAGCTCCATAATTTTGCAGCCAAAAGGGTTTCAAATTGAGGAACTAAACGGCGTACTGCCGATTTAACTGCTTCAGTAGCAGATCCTAGGGTATTCGGTACTAAAGTTCCATCAAGAGTAAAAATTCCATAGCCACCTAAAGATTGACTCTTATCTTTATCTTCTGTTTCTGCTGAAGAAGAATCTGGTGTTTCTGAGTTTGACTGTTGCTTTGTAGCCGCGATCTGAGTTGGTTTGACTCTACCAAACAAATAATCAGCAGCCGACTCTCCTGCTGTTACCACCTCTGAAACAGGATTAATATTAGCAAAAGCAGAAGTAGCATCTACCCGTTCGATCCTTTGCAAATTAGCATCTAAAGCCACGATCGCGCCAAGATTGCGGGGTACGATCCGGATCGATTCTCGTATCGGTTGTCCCACTTTAAGGCGATCGGTTGAAGAAGATAATGTTTTGACTTTAGCACTCAATCCTTCTCGGGAGCGAATTTGTAAAGTAAGCATCTCAGGGGTACTATCTCGATCGGCAGGATCGACAGTTTCGAGATCTGCTGCGGCTACAAGAGTTGTAAAACAAGAGCCGACTTCGTAATTGTTGAGAATTGTTGCCGGAATACCGCCGAGGTGAATCGTAACTGTTTCGCTATCTTCGATCGCCTCAATAAAGCCTTCAGCACCGATCGCCGACTCGGGAAGAGAATAATAAGTAAGTAGAGGTTTTTTATCGTTAAAAATGGCTAATGGTTTTTGTTCCTCGATGCCAAGAGACTCGATCGCTTCGGTAGTTCTAGCTAAGGATACTGTCACTTTGCTAGCTGGTGTAACCTGCCAAAGATACTGAGTGAGAGCGTGAGTAAATAAACCAGCACTAAAGCCATTCCAAACCGCTTCGGTAGCAATTCGATCGACTCCAGCAGCTTGTAAAATAATTCCCGATCCAATCTTCTTAGGAGGGAGGGAATATTTCTGTTGTATTTCTTGTTGGAAAGATAATTCTTCAGGGCTGGGTTGAGTAGAAATAACTGGTAAAGAACGAGTTCTTAGCGCGCCAACTAAAGGGTTATCGGCAATTTTGTAACTTGTATCGAGAATCAAAGTAACTTTTTCTGTGGCCAAAGTACCAATTAACATCGCCAAGGTTTCTTCTAATATACCGTTGACTATGGAGGTATTTTTAGCTAAAGAAGTGTTATCGGCAGTCACTAAACCCTTCGTTAAATTCAGAGAATTGTTTTCGCTTCGAAGTTCGAGCTGGTTTTGAGCCGCGATCGCTTCGGGAAGATTAACTTCCATACCGTAACCGCTAAAGTGAACTACGACAACATCGTTTGACTCTGCTTGTGCTGTTAAATGTTCGAGAAAAGCCCTTTCAATATTGTCTCGAGTTGCCTCTCGATCGATCAACGTGAGGATATCGCTTGGTTGAAAACCAAAACGGTTGACGAGCAATTCTTTTTGTAATTTTACATCGGTAAGAGAACCTGCTAGTTGTAGATTGCGAGAGTAAGAATTAATTCCTACCAACAGAGCTAACTTTCGGTTGGTTGGCTCTGCTAAAGCATTTTGATAATTTTTAAGTTCTGGGGCGATCGAGCTGTTCTTACCCCATCGTAATAAACCTGTTTCGCTTGCTAGTAGGGTTAGCAAGGCTAACCCCGTCTGTTGCAAAAAAGTCCGCCGCATCATACCTTATCAGCCAATTAGCTTTCAGACATCAGCTTTCAGCGTACCAGGAATGATGATTAATAATCGAAGTAAGCAGAAATATTCCTAGAATATCTCCTTTTTTTCCAACCATCCAAGGGAAAATTAAGTATTAGTTTGCATGGCTTTAACCAATTCTGCGGCTACTTCGGGACGAGAAAATTGTGGTGGAGGCGATTCTCCTCGACGCAACATTTCTCTTACTTTAGTTCCCGATAAGTGAATGCGATCTTCTTTTTTCGCGGGACTGGTTTTGCTAGTGGCCATTTGGTTGGTGCGCTTGCAGTAAAAAGCGTGTTCGAATTTCATCGGTACGATACCCAACTTTTGCGGATCGAATTCTTCAAAGATTTGTTGTGCGTCGTAAGTGCCGTAATAGTCGCCAACGCCAGCATGATCGCGACCGACGATAAAATGGGTACAACCGTAGTTTTTGCGAACTAGGGCGTGGAAAATTGCTTCTCTAGGGCCGGCGTAACGCATTGCTGAGGGATTGATCGCTAAAATTACTCTATTTTCAGGAAAATAGTTTTCGAGCATAATTTCGTAACAACGCATTCGCACTTCAGCGGGGATATCGTCGCTTTTGGTAGTTCCTACTAGGGGATGTAGAAATAAGCCGTCTACGACTTCTAAAGCGCATTTCTGGATGTATTCGTGGGCGCGATGGATTGGGTTGCGGGTTTGGAAGCCGACAATGGTTTTCCAGCCTTTTTCTCTAAACATGGCTCGAGATGCTGCCGGATCGATCTGATATTTTGGAAACAGAGGATGGGAATCGCGATCGATCAACCAAATCGGCCCGGCTAAATTAATCGGCCCCTGTTCGTAAATTGCTTTTACTCCAGGATGCTTGGTTTCGTCGGTAAGATATACTTTAGTGGCTTCGCGACCTTTATCGTAGCGATATTTCTGCTTTAATTCTAATACGCCGATAAATTTGCCTTGTGGGTCGTCTAAGCGCACTCGATCCCCTTCTGTCAGGGTTTCTGCTATTGCTTCGCTCACCGATAAAGTAACTGGTATCGACCAAGGCAGGCCGTTTGCTAGGTGCATTTTTTCAACTACTGTTTCGTAGTCTTCTTTTTCCATAAAGCCTTCAAGAGGACTTAAAGCCCCGATGGCGATTGTAATTAAATCGCAGGTGGTTCGATCGTCTAGTTGTATTTTCGCTAAGCGATCGGCTGCTGCCATAAATTCTTGACGTTGTTCTGGGCTAGCAATGCGATCGACTAGTTGGCCGCCATGAGGGGCTATTGCATCCCTATTGATATTCATATTGTTTTTTTTAACTGTCACGAATTATCGTACCAAGCATGAGTTATAAAAGGGAAGACGCTGGCGACGGGCAGTTTTTTAAATTCAGAACTGAAGCCGCTTGGCTGCAAAACAGAAAATATTGGTAAGTAGCTTGAGACTCTTATTTGTAGCGTTTTGCACGAGCAACAAGAGACTTTGTTTGTAACTCAGAAGCTCGCAACGATCTGATTTTTAGTGATTTCTTATAATATTAAATAATCAGTGAAAAGGTCAATTTTTCTGGTCTCTGTCTTAATTTAATTAATAGTATTCTGGCATTAATTGAAGTACGCCCATTCCTAATTGTTGAGAGGAAATTACTTTTGCTTCTAACAAACCCATCATATCTTTTATTTTCGGATTGCCTCGAGAATTTCCTGTTGCTCCCATAGCGACAATTACACCGCAATAACCTTTATTTTGTTGGAGACTTTTATGCCATTTTTGAAAGGCTTTTAGGTAGTTTGGATCTTGTTTTTCAAATTCTTCAAATAGATATAAATTGCCGTTGCCTGTTTTAATTATACCGAGGTCGTAATTAGTTCCGGTTAGGGGATCTTCTCCTGGATTGAAACAAATTGCTTCGATCCCGCCTGCGTTTTCTATATTTTCAATTAAAAGTTTTGCTTTAGATCGGGTAGTTTGAATTATTATTGCTGGCAATCCTTCTCCTACTTGAGAAATAGATTGAGATTTATAATAAATTTTTGGTCGCTCTCGCAAAGATATTATCGATTCCCAAGGTAATATTTTGATTTTGCAGAAGGCATCTTGGGGAACTAAATCTTCTCTAATTGGTATTTCTAAATTTTCTCGATCTTCTTCGGCTATTTCTTCTGCTTCTTCTAGCATTTGTTCTAGTTCGGTAGCTAGTTCTGGCATGGTAGAAACTTTAACCGATAATTTATTTTGGCTCGATATTTCTGAGGGAATTTCGAGATCGTAATATCCTTGAATTTTTGCGATCTCCTTAGTACTTAAAGTCCATATTTCTTGGCGGAAGAAGGTCAATAAAGCACTCAAAGCAATATAAACAGCGATCGCTTCTTCTTCGTCTAAAAATGGTCGCATTCCTTCTAGAGGGTGTATGCTTCCGAAGATGGGGCGTATTTCTGATGTTGCTAGTTCGCCGAGATCGAATTCTTCGTTTTCTTCGTCGTCGAGGTCGATTGCTTCTGTTTTGGCTTCAAAATTCAAAAACCAACAATCTTGGTCTAAAAAGGCTGTTTCTAGTTCTTCGAAGTTACTTTCTGATAGTGCTGCTGCTCTAAATCTCTTCATCGAGTCTAAAGAGCGATATAAAATAATCCCGTATTCTCGGCCTAACATCCCCATGATACAAGCGTAGACAGTATCTATCCCGAGCCGATCGAGTTTGATAGCAATGATATTGCGATCGACGATCGTATCCCAAATTGATTCGAGCCATATTGCTCGGGCTATTTTGGCGAGTAATTTTTCGTAAACTGGATTGATGCGTGGTTTGCGACTATTATTAATTTCTTCAAATCCGCGAAATAATTCGTCGATCAGGGGTAGTTCTTTGGCGTATTCGATCGCAATATCGAGATTTTGTAAAGCCCCTCGCAAAAAAAATTGAATTTCTCTGTCCCGAACGACTATTTTTTGTGGTCGCGCTGGAGCTGCCGGACTGTGGGGATTTTCTATGGCTCGCAATAAGGTGCGAACTACTGCTTCGGGCCCCATTGCTGGGGGAACTACGTCCATTGCGCGGACTAAACCTTCAGATCCGTCTACCCAAATGATACATTCTCCTTTTCCCTCTGCTCCTGTTTCTAAGTTTGGTTCTATTTTCGACAAAGAGCGACGATCGCCTTCCCAGACTGTGGGAACTTGTGGGATTTTTTGTAGTCTGCGCTTGGTCGTCTGAGGGAGAGCATTCATAGGTTTTGTTTTCTTAATTAAATTTAACTGGCTAAATTATTAATTCCGCTCAAAAACAACTTTTCTAATTTTATTTGCATTTTTGCGATCGACAATTAATGCAGCGCGGGCCAGTTTTAGGGATTAAACTTACATATTATCGAATTTATCTTAGCACGAAAGATATAATACTAACTCAGCAGAAATATCTTAGGTACAACTAATAGTTTGTTTGGTTGAAAATTCTAAGAGCAAACCATATTCTATAGCTTCGACTACTGCTTGATAGGATGCTTCTAAAATGTTGTGAGAAACTCCTAATGTCGTCCATCTTTCTTGACCGTTACTCGATTCTACTAAAACTCTTGTTTTAGCTGAAGTTCCAGAGTTACTATCGAGAATTCTTACTTTATAGTCTGTGAGTCCGAAGCTGGCTATTTGGGGGTAAAATTTCCCTAATGCTTTACGTAGGGCACTATCTAAGGCGGAAACTGGCCCGTTACCTTCTGCTACTTCTAAAAGCTCTTCTCCTTTAACACTTACTTTAATTGTAGCTGTGGCACTGATCCGATCTTTTTCGGTTTCGAGTCGTCGATCGCAGTGAACTTGAAAGCCTTTAATTTGAAACATTTCTTGACGTTTTCCTAACATCGATCGCATTAATAATTCGATACTTGCTTCTGCTGCTTCAAATTGATATCCTAAACTTTCTAAATGTTTAATTTTTGCTAATATTTGTCTGGTTTCGGGATCTTGTTTTTGCAATTGTATGCCGAAGTTGCGGGCTTTCGATAAAATGTTACTCGTTCCTGATTGTTCGGAAATAATAATTCTTCTTTGATTGCCGATCGCTTCTGGTTTAATATGCTCGTAGGTGAGGGGATTTTTTTCTACGGCACTGACGTGGATGCCTCCTTTGTGAGCGAAGGCAGATTTACCGACAAAAGCTGCGTGTTCGTCGGGGGCTAAATTAACTATTTCGCTGATTTTTCTGCTGGCTGTGGTTAGCTGAGTCAGTCTTTCGGGTTGGATACAGCTATATCCCATTTTGAGCTGTAAATTGGGGATTAAACTGCAAAGGTTGGCATTGCCGCAGCGTTCGCCATAGCCGTTAATAGTACCTTGAACCATGGTTACTCCTTGGGTTACTGCGGCGATCGCGTTGGCTACGGCTAGATCGCAGTCGTTGTGGGTGTGGATGCCTATTTTAATTCGATCGCCTATTGCTTGTTTTACTTCCTTAAGTATTTGAGCGATTTCAAAGGGGAGACTGCCGCCGTTAGTATCGCATAAAACGAGCCATTCTGCTCCTGCTGCGATCGCTGTTTTTAGCGTCGATAGGGCATATTGAGGATTATTTTTGTAGCCGTCGAACCAATGTTCTGCGTCGTATATTACTTTTCTTCCCTGGCTTATTAAATATTCGATCGTATCTTTTATCATTGCCAGGTTTTCTGGTAAGGTAGTTTCAATTCCTTCGCTGACGTGAAGATCCCAAGATTTACCGAATATTGTCACCCATTTGGTTTTAGCGGCTAAAATCGCTTGGAGCATCTTATCTTCTGCTGCTATTTTGTGGGGTCGGCGAGTGGAACAAAAGGCGACTATTTCGGCTTGTTTGAAAGGTTCTTCTGCTAGTTTCCAAAATAATTGTACGTCTTTAGGATTCGCTCCGGGCCACCCTGCTTCGATAAATTGGATGCCCATTTCGTCTAGGGTACGGGCTATTTTTAATTTATCTTCTAAAGATAAGGATATGCCTTCTCTTTGCGCTCCGTCTCTGAGGGTGGTATCGTATATCGAAATCCTTTGAGTACTTTTCATATTTTTAGTAAAACAGTTGGCAGAAATTTGTTTAAACTTAGTTTTAGAATTATAGGTTTAGGTTGTGCCAAAGATAACAGCTCGAGGAAAAACGATCGTTTGCGATCGCGGTGCTAATTTACGTAAAGTTTTATTAAAAAACGAGATTGATTTGTACAATGGCAATGCAAAAATTATCAATTGTTTGGGGATTGGCAGTTGTGGAACTTGCGCGGTCGAAATTGTTGGCGAAGTAAATGCTCCGAATTGGAAGGATCGAGCTAGGAGGTCGTTTCCCCCTCACGATCGGACTAAAAACCGCCGCTTGGCTTGCCAAACTCAAGTTTTAGGAGATATTGCCGTCACTAAGTACGATGGTTTTTGGGGTCAAGGAGATCGGGTGGTTTGGGGGCCCGAAGATCTGCAAAAAACCGCCGAAAGCGAGACAATCTAGCTTATGATATCGCTCTGGCGGCTATTTTGTAAGCGGACGATTTTATTTCTTAAGCTTCTAGGATAATGTGAGATTTTGAGTTGTCCTCAAGCGATAGTTAGGATCTAACCAACAAAGAGGGAGAGATTCGCCAGAAGGAAAATTAAGTTCTCTTTTAAAAAAGGTTTGAGGATCTTGCATTTCTTCGCCAGAATGAGATCTGCCGATAATGTGATTTTGACAGGGATCGTAAAGTTGTTCGGGGGTTAATATTTCGATTAAATCGCGGCTAACTTTGTCTTGTAAAAACATAAACCGCCTCCAGTTTATTATTAATTTATACTTTAGATCTAGCGCAAAGATTAGTTATCTAGCCGAGCGAGATTCTCAAACGAAGAAAAAATTAACAAAAAAGCCAGGTAAATTCTGATTATTTCTCGAAGCTATGAACGATCGACCCAGCCAAAAAAAACCGCTCTTAAAGTTAGAAAAAGTGACGATCGAAACGCCATTAGCTTCTAGCGATATCTTGCAAGAGGTATCTTTTAATCTCGATCGGGGCGATCGCTTAGTAATTATCGGCCCGACTGGTGCGGGAAAGACTTCTTTATTGAGATTGTTAAATCGATTGAGTAATTTTACCAAAGGGGAGATTTATTATAATTTTCGCTCTATTAAAGATATTTCGGCGATAAAATTGCGTCAAAAAATAGTTTTAGTACCTCAAGAACCTAAATTGTTGGGAATGAGCGTTAAAGAGGCGATAGTTTATCCTTTATTTTTACAACAATTACCGAAACAAGAAATTCAACAAAGAATCGCGACTTGGACGGAATTATTACATATTCCTCAAGAGTGGTTCGATCGCGGCGAATTACAATTATCTTTAGGTCAGCGTCAATTAGTAGCGATCGCTCGCGGTTTGGTAATGCAGCCAGAAATATTATTATTAGACGAACCTACTTCTGCTTTAGATGCCGGGCGAACTGCTAATTTAATTAAAATTTTAATCGAACTAACAACTAACGATCGCACTACCGTAATTATGGTCAACCATCAATTAGAAGTAGCCAAAGAATTTGCCGATCGAGTTTTATATTTACAAGCAGGCAAATTACTTCAAGATAGTCCCGCAATCGATATAGATTGGGAAAAATTGCGCGAAAATTTAATTAATGCCGAAGCTCAATTAGAGCAAGAATGGCTTTAAATCCTCGATAAGCCGTTACCGTTAGTAATGTTTGCTGTTTTTTTGGCGGGGGATGTTTTGGCTTGAATAAAATCCAAATTAAATCGATAGCCGACGTTTCTAACGGTTTGGATTAAACTGGGTTGTCTGGGATCTATTTCAATTTTTTTACGTAAAGAAAGAACGTGAGTATCGATAGTTCGGGGGTTGTCGATCGCATCTGGCCAAGCGCGACGCAATAATTCCGAGCGACTGAGGGCTTCTCCTTCTGCTTGGGTGAGAACGTAGAGTAAACTAAATTCTTGTGGGGTTAAATCGACAAAATCCCCTCTAAATTGAACTCGACGATGGACTAAATCTATTTTGAGGTCTCCGTAGTCCAAATAAAGGGGTGCTAGGGTTAACCTGTTGCGTCTGAGTAAGGCTTCCGATCGAGCTAAAAATTCTTGCATTCCGAAGGGCTTTCTTAAATAATCGTCTGCTCCAGCTTTGAGGCCGGTGACGATATCTTTTTCGGTGTTGCGAGCTGATAAAATTAATATTAAAGATTGTTTCTGTTGGTAAAGCCAACGGCACAATTCTAGGCCGTCTCCGTCTGGTAGATCTGAGTCTACGATCGCTAAGGAAATTTGATGAAGATCGAAGATTTTTCTAGCTTGTTCGATCGTCGCTGCTGTTTGTACGCCGTAGCCTGCTTGTTGTAAATGCCATCCTAATAAAGATCTCAGATGGGGATTGCCCTCCACAATTGCAATATACACTCGTTCCTACCTTAGCTATGTTCGTGTTAAAAAAGTTGTGCCTAACAGATTAACAAAGCCAATGTCAAGCTTTTGTAACTATCGTTACGGAGATCTAGAAAATTTTACAGTAAAAAGTTAGAAAAAATCTGCTTTTTCCTTATTTAAGGACAATTGCTAGCTACAATAAACTTAACAAATGGCGATCGCTCCTAGTTGGATCGCACAGATCTAACTAAAGGAAATAACCCCATACACTCCCGACGCGCTCAGTTGAATATAATGCTAACCGATTCCTTAACCATCCGTTACTATCAAAAACTCACCGATGCCATGGTAGATCTGTGGCAAAGAGGCCGCCGCTATGATGAAATTCAGATGTACATGGAGGGCTATATAGCCTCTCTTCGTCAGACTAATGCATTAGAGGCCTACAAAACTCATCGTTTAGAAGAAGAAGCATTTCGTTTCTTGCGAGATCCTTCTAATTTTGAACTTGCAATGCCACAAACCCAAATGGAAACACAAACAGATTATTACTAATTTATTCGCGAATGCTTCAAGAGGGCAAACCTGCCTTTTACAAGGTATTCAACTTTAGATTAGTTTAATTCAATTTAAGAATAGATTGGAAATTCATTTTTACTTAGGAGTCGATTTAAATTTTAATTGACTCCTAATTTTGATTTTTTCTTAACCGTGTCGATGGTAACTGCGATTAATTCTTTGGTTTTTTGTTTGCCTATTTTTTCGATCGCTTTTTGGAAATAAGTATTTTTTTGCATTAGCCTTTGAGATACTATTTCCTCATTGTCGTAACTCAGGGCTAAAGATCTTTGAATAATCACTTCGATTTTCATTCTACTGACACAAGTAAAAGTATTTTCAATATTTTTGTGCCACAGAGAGTATTCTTCTTTAGCCCCTTCTAAAATTGCATCAAAAATTATAGAATAAAGTTGGGATAAGAGCTGGGGGTCAACTAGCTTGCCTCGCGCAATTGAATAAATTTCTAATGTTTCTAAAAATACATTAGATACAGATTTTAAATTTTCTAGACTGAGCTGTGATTTTAAATATTTTACGCCGATAGATTTAAAAAATTGCTTTAAATAAACTCGATCGTGAATGTAGTCGTTAACTCTATTTACGTAAAAGAACAGCCTTTTTTCATCAAAATCACGATACTGACAGATTAAACTTTTAAGTTTTGGATCTTTACGTTCTAAACGCTCGAAAAAAAACAGAATATATTTTTCAATGTCCGATTTAAATATTGGGTTAATTAAGTTGCAGTTTTTAAGTTTTTCTTTTTCTAAAACTTTGCGATCGAGGTACATAAATGCAAGCCAAATTCCTTTTAGATTATTTAATTATAGGATAACTTTTAAGTTATCTAAAAAAAATCAGAGAATTTTTAATAAATTTTTGTATTGGGAAAATTACCAATTTTTACAGCAATAACCGACAATCGATTTGTTATCTCAGATCTATTTGGATTACTTTGGTAATTAATTCTCGACTTTTTTATTTGCTTATTTTATCGATCCTAGTCCTTAATACTTAAGTATTTTAAATCGGATAAAAATGAGCATCTCACATTGTTTCTATTAAAGTTTACTACAGCTCTGGAGATTAAACCAGAGCTTGAAGAAAATCGATCTGATGACGATATCATAAAAAAAGGTTTAGTATGCTGCTATACTTTTATCGATCCGGTAGTATTTCGCAAGTGGTGAAATATAAAATATTTAGCAGCTTCCAAGCAAATAATAATAATAAGCATAAATAATTGAGTATGTTGGGATTTTCTGGATATAAAATTACGGCTAAAATTTACGAAAGTGCTAAAAAGATTGTTTATCGAGGTATAATCTCTAAAAATAACAAACCAGTTATTATTAAAACTCTGCGATCGAACTATCCAGCAGTGGCAGAGTTAACGGCTTTGCAAAGAGAATATGAAATAATCAAACAATTAGAACATCCAGGAATTATTAAAGCTTATCATCTCGAAAAACAGGAACATAATTTAGCTTTAATTTTAGAAGATTTTGGTGGCAAAGCTTTATCCAATTTATCGAGCCAGCCATTTTCAATCGAACGGATTTTAAAAATTACGATCGCCATAGCAGATGCTTTAGATTACCTGCATCAAATACCGATCGTTCACAAAGATATTAAATTAAATAATATTATCTTGAATCCCGATAATGAAACAGTAAAACTGATTGATTTTAGTTTAGCTTGTTCGTTGCGATCGGAAAATCAAACAATTAGAAATCCTAACTTATTAGAAGGTACTTTAGCTTATATTTCTCCAGAACAAACTGGCAGAATGAATCGTTCGATCGACTGTCGCAGCGATCTTTATTCTTTGGGAGTTACTTTTTATAAAATGGTGGTAGGAAAGCTACCTTTTACTACAGCAGATCCGATGGAATTAATTCACTGTCATCTCGCTCAAAATCCCGTACCTCCTCACAATTTAAATCGAGAAATATCGCCAATTATTTCCGATATAATTATTAAATTATTAGCAAAAAATGCTGAAGATAGATATCAAAGTGCTGCGGGTTTAAAATATGATTTAGAAACTTGTTTGCAGCAGTTAAAATCTTCGGGAAAAATTTCATCTTTTAGTTTAGCAAATCGCGATCGCAGCAGCGAATTAATTATTCCCGAAAAACTTTTCGGTAGAGAAAAAGAGATTAAGATCGTTTTGGCAGCATTTGACAGAATTAAACGAGGTAGAAGCGAAATAATTTTAATTTCTGGCTATTCAGGAATTGGTAAAACTGCTTTAGTCAAGGAAGTCGATCGAGAAATTACCGCAGATCGAGGCTATTTTATTGAAGGTAAATTTGACCAGTTTAAAAAAGATATTCCCTATTCTGCTTTAATTATTGCGTTTCGAGATTTATTGCGGCAGATCTTAACAGAAACAGAAGCAAAAATAGCAATTTGGCGCGATCGATTATTGAAAGCTTTAGCCCCAAACGCAAGGGTAATTGTCGATCTCGTACCGGAATTAGAATTAATTATCGATCGCCAACCAAAAGTAGCAACAATTAAACCTTCTGCAACTCAAAATCGTTTCAATTTATTATTTAAAAAGTTCATCGATGTTTTTTGTAGTAAAGAACATCCTTTAGTTTTATTTTTGGACGATTTACAATGGGCAGATATTGCATCTTTAAATTTAATTGAATTCCTAATTACTTCAGAAAGTAGCCAACATTTATTATTAATTGGTTCTTATCGAAATAAAGAAGTTAATCCAGCCCATTATTTGAATCAAGTTAAAGAAAAAATTGCCAGCAGTTCTACTAAATTGAGTCAAATTTATTTGAAACCTTTAAATAAAGAAGCTGCGAGGGAATTAATTAAAGATACTTTAAGACAAAATCGCGAGGATAAAGAATTTGAAAAACTAGCAAATTTGCTTTACAATCAAACTCAAGGCAATCCTTTTTACTTAAAGCAAATTATTAAATATATCTACAAAGAAAAAATATTAAAATTTAATTTTGATACGGATTCCTGGGAATGGAAAATAAAACAAATTAAAGAAATTGGCATCTTCGATCGTAATTTAATAGAGTTAATTATTAATAATATCAAAAAATTACCAAATTCGACCCAAGAAATTTTACAAATAGCTGCTTGTATTGGCAATCGATTCGATTTAGAAACTTTAGCGATCGTCAAAGGAAAAAATCAATTATCGATCGCAAAAGATTTATGGCCAGCTTTAGAAGCTGGATTAATTTTACCCTTATCGAAATCTTATAATTTACCTCGAGAATGTGTTAGTTCGGAAACAACAGAAATACAATTAAAAAACGTTAGAATTGAATATAAATTTTTGCACGATCGCATCCAACAAGCCGCTCATATTTTAATGGAAGAAAACCAGAAAAAAGCGACTCATTTATTATTGGGCAAACTCCTTTTAAAATGTAATAATTCAAGTTTAAAAGAAGAAAATATTTTTGATATTGTCAATCATTTTAATATTGGTTATTCGTTGTTAAAAAGTAATTTAGAAAAACAACAATTAGCAAGATTAAATCTGAGGGCGGGAAAAAAAGCCAAAAATTCAACCGCTTATAATACAGCTTATAAATATTTAAGTTTGGGAATCAGTATATTATCAGCAAATAGCTGGCAAAATGATTATAGACTTACTTGGAAATTGTATCTCGAAGCGGCAGAATGCGCCCTGTTATGCGGTGATTTTCAAGCAATGCAGCGATTAAATGCAATCGCCTTAGAAAACTCTAAGAATCAATTAGATCGTTTAAAAATATATCAAATTGAAATTGCAGCTAAAATAAGTAAAGCTCGATTTTTAGAAGCAATAGAAATGGGCTTATCGATCTTGAAAGAATTAGAGATTATCGTTACTAATATAGATTTTCAATCCGAAGAAAAGAAAATTAATTTAGCTATAGGCGATCGAGAAATTCAAAGCCTAATCGATCTATCTATAATGACAGATTCTTATAAATTAGCAGCAATGGAAATTTTGGAAACATTAGTTTCAGCTGCTTATTTTGGCGCACCTCATTTGTTACCTTCAATTACCATTCAACAAGTTAAATTATCCCTAGAATACGGCAATACTTTGATGTCTTGTACTGCTTATGCTGGTTATGGGATGATTCTTTGTGGCGAAATAGGAGATATCGATCGCGGTTATTTTTTCGGGGAATTAGCACTAAGTTTGTTAGAAAAATTTAACGCTCAAAAATATAAAGCTAAAATTTTAGCTATGATAAATGGCTATACTTATCACTGGAAAGGTCATCTTAAAGATACTTTACGCCCTTTGCTGATTGGTTATCAAAGCGGAAGAGACAACGGCGATCTTGAATATGGATTTTATTGTTTAATAAATTACTATTTTCATCAATTTTTATTAGGTACAAACCTAGAAGAATTAGAAGAAAAAATTGCAAAAGATTGTCAGATTATACCTCAAGAACAATACGAAATATCTTATTATGCTTTAATAATCTGCCGTCAGACATTATTGAATTTATTAGATCGATCGCAAAACCCTCGCTATTTAATTGGAGAATCTTGCGACGAAACAATTATACTTGCTACTAAAAAAAGAAAATTTATTACCTTACATTTTTATAAAGTCATTCTCAATTATTTATTTGGAGACTATTTTCAAGCCTTAGAAAATTTACAAATTGTTGAAACTTTAATGTCTGCCAGTAAAGCAATGGTTTATAGTCCCCTAGTATGCTTTTATAAATCTTTAATCGAACTGGCATTATTCAACCCAGAAAAAAAAGCAGCAAAACGAATTTTAGAAGCGATCGAACATCGGCAAAAACAACTTGAAATCTGGGCAAAATCTGCGCCGATGAACTATATGCATAAATATTATTTAGTAGCAGCAGAATTAAATAAAATTAAAGGAAATAAAGCCATTGCGATCGAATTTTACGATCGAGCTATTGATTTAGCCAAAGAAAACGAATATCTCAATGAAGAAGCTTTATCCTTAGAATTGGCTGCTAAATTCTATTTAGAATGGGGTAAAGAAAAAATAGCTAAAATATACGCGATCGACGCTTATTATGCTTATGCTAGCTGGGGTGCGACAGCTAAAGTTAACGATCTGACTCGACGCTATTCTTACTTACTCGATTCTATTATTAATTTAGAACAATTAGAAAAAATACCAACTAAAGACTCTATTTATACTCGAACTGTTACCTCTAATAGCTCGGATAGTTCGATAATTTTGGACTTAGAAACAGTTATTAAAAGTTCCCAAGCATTGGTTAAAGAAGTTCAATTAAAACAATTAATTTCTACTTTAATTAAAGTGACAGTAGAAAATGCTGGTGCTAGTCAGGGATTTCTTATTTTAGAAAAACAAGGAAATTTATATATAGAAGCAAGAGAATCCGTCGACAATAAAAACTTAGAAATTAATTTACCTCAATTAGTTTCAGACAATGAAATCTTGCCTTTATCGATCGTTAATTATGTTGCCAGAACCAAAGAAAATATAGTTTTAGAAAATGCTTCTAACTCAGCAAAATTCAATCGCGATCGCTATATTTTAAAATACAAACCTAAATCTATTTTATGCTTGCCGATCGTACATCAAGGCAAATCGATCGGTCTGCTTTATTTAGAAAATAATTTAACTATCGGAGCATTTACCCGCGATCGATTAGAATTATTAAAAGTTATTGCTTCTCAAGCAGCTATTTCCTTAGAAAATGCCAAACTCTACGAAACTTTAGAAGAAAAAGTAAAAGAACGTACTCAAGAATTATCTCAAACTTTAGAAATACTCAAAGCAACTCAAGCAGAATTAATTATAGAAAATAATCTCCTCAAAAGTACTGACGAACTTTCTAATTATGATTATCAAGTAGGAGGAAGTTTACCAATAAATTCACCAACTTACGTAGTCAGACAAGCCGATCGATATCTTTATAAAGCATTAACACAAGGTCAGTTTTGCTACATTCTCAACGCCAGACAAATGGGAAAATCCAGCTTACAAGTACAAACTATTAACAGATTACAATCACAAGGAATACAATGCAGCGCGATCGATCTTTCAGCGATCGGCAATCAAAATATTACCATCGAACAATGGTATGCTGGTTTAATTTATACTTTAGCAGGCAATTTAAATTTACTCGATCGGATTAATATTCTTGGTTGGTGGAAAGAACGTAAAATTTTATCTCCAGTTCAGCGTTTTGGCGAATTTATTCGCGAAGTTATTTTAACAGAAATATCAGAGCCACTAGTGATTTTTTTAGATGAAATTGATAGCATTCTCGCCTTAGATTTTGTCATGGATGACTTTTTTGTTTTGCTAAGAAGTTGTTACAACCAAAGAGCTTATAATTGTGAATTTAAACGTCTGAATTTTGTTTTAATCGGTTGTGCTACTCCTTCAGAATTAATTCAAGACAAAAATATTACTCCTTTCAATATCGGTCAAGCCATTCAACTTTACGGCTTTAAAGAACACGAAGCTCAACCCTTATTAAAAGGACTTGAAAACAAAAGCGATAACCCGCAAACAGTTTTAAGAGAAATTTTAAAATGGACGAACGGACAACCATTTTTAACTCAAAAAATCTGTAAAATAATTCAGTTAGAATTCTCGAAAATACCCGCCAACCAAGAAACAGAATGGATCGAAAAATTGGTAATGACAAAAATCATTGAAAACTGGCAAGAGCGAGACGAACCAGAACATTTAAAGACCGTCCGCAATCGATTATTAAATAGTACTTCAGAACCCAAAATACTCTTAAAAATATATCAAAAAGTATTAAACGGAGAAATCGTAGTCGATAACGATAGCATCGAAATTAAAGAATTATTACTTTCGGGAATAGTAATTAAACAACAAGGAAAACTAACAATCAACAACCTAATTTATCAAAAAATATTCGATCGAGCTTGGTTGCAAAAAACTTTAGCAAAAGTGAGTTAAACTAACTCAAACTGAAGTATCCTAAAAAAAATTACTAAAATATTTTAATTTTTTCGTAAAACTATGTCAGAAAATAAAACAAATCAACTAGATTTTGCGGCGATCGATTCGATCTCTCAAATGTGGCCGCAACTTGCAAAAGAATACAAAGATATAGTCGCACTTCAAGATCCCCACAGCAAACCAGAAATAAAACTAACCTACAGCCAGGTCTATGAAAAAATACAACAATTCGCTAGCGGATTGCAAGTATTAGGCATCGAACCGCAAACAAAAATAGCCCTGATCGCAGATGATAGTTATCGATGGGCGATCGCAGATCAAGGAATCATGACCGCAGGGGCAGTAAATGCAGTAAGATCTTCAGGAGCAGAAAGACAAGAACTACTCTATATAATCGAACATAGCGATAGCAGTGCTTTAGTAGTTCAAGATCGCAAAACCCTCGACAAACTCAAACCAGAATTAGACGACTTACCAATAAAATTAATTATTCTCCTATCCGACGAAGAATCAGATCCCAATACCACAGTTAAAACCCTCAACTTCGAAGCAATTTTAGCATTAGGAGCAGAAAATCCTTTCACCCCAGTTTCCCATAGCAAAGACGACCTCGCCACCCTACTATACACCTCCGGCACTACTGGGAAGCCAAAAGGAGTAATGCTCACCAACGCCAATTTAGTCCATCAAATTCGCGCCTTACCAGCAGCAGTAATCAATCCCCCACCAGGCGATCGCATTCTTACTATACTCCCAACTTGGCACGTTTTAGGCCGCACCGGACAATATTTATTTCTCTCCAAAGGCTGCACTCAAATATACACCGGAATTCGCTACTTCAAGAGCGATCTCAAAAAATATCAACCCAATTATATGATTGGCGTGCCCCGTCTTTTAGAATCGATTTATGAAGGAGTGCAAAAACAATTTCGCGAACAACCAGAAAGCAAACAAAAACTAGCCAAATTTTTCTTAGACACATCCGAGAAATATATTATTGCCAAAAGAACCGCCAGCGGAACTAACCTAGACAACCTCAAACCCAGCGCGATCGAAAAATTAAAAGCCATCTTAACAGCTACTCTCCTCACCCCCCTACACCTCATCGGCGATCGTTTAGTTTATCAAAAAATCCGCTCCGCGATCGGCCCGCAACTGAAAATGCTCTTTTGCGGAGGCGGATCTTTATCTCGCCATTTAGATAACTTTTATGAAATAATCGGCATCACAATTTTAGTCGGTTACGGACTTTCAGAAACAGCTCCAGTTACCAACGCCCGTCGCCCAGAACATAATATCAGAGGCACTTCCGGCCCGCCAATTCCCCACACAACCATTAAAATAGTCGACCAAAATACCCGCCAAGCATTACCCAACGGCCAGCGAGGAATAGTCTTAATCAGAGGCCCCCAAGTCATGCAAGGATATTATAAAAATCCCGAAGCAACCGCCAAAGCGATCGATCCTGAAGGCTGGTTTGACAGTGGCGATATCGGTTTTACGATCGACAAAGGAGACTTAGTTTTAACCGGAAGAGCAAAAGATACCATCGTCCTCACTAACGGCGAAAACATCGAACCCCAACCGATCGAAGATGCTTGCGCCCGCAGCCAATATGTAGATCAAATCATGTTAGTCGGACAAGATCGGCGATCGCTCGGTGCTTTAATCGTACCCAACACCGACGCGCTAGAAAAATGGGCTAAAGAGGAAAATATACCCTTTACCTTACCATCCCCAGAAGCATCTAGAGAAGACATAAAAAACAGCGACCTCTACAGCAAAGCAGTGGTAAATTTATTCCGTCAAGAATTGAAAACACAAGTACAAAATAGACCCGGATATCGAGCAGACGACATAATAGGCTCTTTTGAGTTTATTTTGACCCCATTTTCCCCAGAAAATGGCTTAATGACCCAAACATTAAAAATTAAACGTCCGATCGTCACCGAACGTTATCGCGATATTATTGACGGGATGTTTGAAAAATAAATTAATACTACCCTTAATATTGACAAAGGACATAAAATATGGTGGTTGAAAATTCACGCTTGCTATTAAAAAGACCGATTACAGTAAAAGTGATAGTCACACCCTTGTGGAAAGAAGAAGTACAACAGCAACTCCAAGGACAAATAAGCGAACTAGACCAACAAATCCAAACCCTGGATATGCAAGGACAAAGAGCGATCTCCGAACTGCAACAAGGAAGTATAGTTCCCGTATCTCCAGAAGCACAGGCCCAAATCAGAAATATTGAAAATCAAGTATCTCAGAAAAAAAGAGAAATGCTCGATAAAAAAAATCAAGCATTACAACAAATGCAACAAGTCCAAACCCTCGAACTAGACCAAGAAATCGTTCAAGGTCAAATGGAGAGTTTATTTAGACTCGAACAAGGCGATAACCTCGTGCAAAAATTAAAAGTAGAAATAGTAGTTCGCGATGGAGTAGTTCAAGAAATTCGCGGCGAAGTTTAACCCGTAAAATAAAGCTACAAGGGGAGATCTAAATATAAACTTAAAATCTCCCCACCCTTGCGATAATTTAAAAACTTTTTCAAGGGTGCGAAAAAAGATAGAATCAAAGTTATCCCCTTCGATCGACTCTAGAAGTATAAGAAAAAGGGAAATAATTAGAGCAGATAAAAACAGCCATTATTGCAATGAGTAAACAATTCGATTACGATTTAGTGATTGTCGGTGCGGGAGTAGGCGGCCACGGTGCGGCTTTACACGCAGTAAAATGCGGCTTAAAAACCGCAATTATCGAAGCAGGAGATATGGGAGGTACTTGTGTAAATCGTGGCTGTATCCCTTCAAAAGCACTGCTAGCAGCTTCAGGAAAAGTAAGAGAATTACAAGATACCCAACACCTACAAAATATGGGTATAGAACTAGGAGGATTGGCATTCGATCGCGCGAAAATAGCAGGCCACGCCAATAATTTAGTCAGTAAAATTCGCAAAGACCTCACCAACAGCCTCGATCGCCTCAAAGTAGAAACAATTAGAGGTTGGGGGAAAATAGCAGGCCCGCAAAAAGTAACCGTCAAAACAGCAGAGGGCGAACGCACTATTACCGCCAAAGATATTATATTATCTCCAGGTTCGATTCCCTTCGTTCCCAGAGGTATAGAAATAGATAACGAAACAGTTTTTACCAGCGATAATGCCGTAAAATTAGAATGGTTGCCAGATTGGATCGCAATTATCGGTAGCGGTTACATCGGTTTGGAATTTGCCGATGTCTATAGTGCTTTAGGTTGCGAAATTACCACGATCGAAGCATTAGATACCTTAATGCCCACTTTCGATCCAGATATCGCTAAAATAGCCAAAAGAGTTTTAATCGACGCTCGCGATATCGAAACATATGCCGGAGTCTTCGCTACAAAAGTAATCCCGGGCCATCCCGTCAAAGTCGAATTAACCGATGCCAAAACCAAAGAAGTTATCGAAGTATTAGAAGTAGATGCTTGTTTGGTAGCCACAGGAAGAATTCCCGCCACCAAAGATTTAGGATTAGAAACAATTGCAGTAGAAACAGACAGACGCGGTTTTATTCCCGTCAACGATCGCATGGAAGTATTGCGCGACGGCGAAGTAGTACCCAATTTATGGTCGATCGGCGACGCTACAGGTAAAATGATGCTGGCTCACGCAGCCTCCGCTCAAGGTATAATTGCAGTGGAAAATATTTGCGGTAGTGCAAAAACTATCGATTATCGCAGCATCCCAGCAGCAGCTTTTACCCACCCAGAAATAAGTTACGTTGGTTTAAACGAACCTCAAGCCAAAGAATTAGCAACAGCAGAAGGGTTTGAAATAGCAACGGTGAAAACCTACTATAAAGGCAATTCTAAAGCCCTCGCAGAAGGAGAAACAGACGGTTTGGCTAAAATAATCTATCGCAAAGATACCGGAGAATTATTAGGAGTTCATATCATCGGTATTCACGCATCAGACTTAATTCAAGAAGCAGCCAACGCGATCGCCTCCCGACAACCAGTCGACAAACTAGCTTTCAACGTCCACACCCACCCCACTTTATCAGAAGTTCTCGACGAAGCATTTAAACGCGCTGTTGTTTAACAATTATGTTATTCCTATCGGCAGATCGATCGAAATTTAAACCAAAAAGAATCACATTAAGTGACGATCGATCTAGCCAAGTCGATCCCTTTGGGGTAAAATTATGTTTTTCTTATCGATCGATAATAAACAATAACGGATAAGCGATCGCCAAAAAATAATGGAAATTAGAAGAAGACAACCAAATCCAGCAGTTAAAATTAGTAACTTAAGCTATCAAGTAAAAATACCAGATAGCGAACCTCGCAACATTTTAGAAAAGATCGTTTGGCATAAAGAAACAGAAGTAGATAAAATGCGCGATCGCCTGCCTTTAATTAAATTGCGTCAACAGGTCAAAAACGCCGCCCCACCAAAAAATTTTATCGCAGCTCTACAAAATAGTAAACTAAAACCCGCCTTAATCGCCGAAGTAAAAAAAGCATCCCCCAGTAAAGGAATCATTAGATCGGATTTCGATCCGCTAAAAATCGCCCAATCTTATCAAGAAAATAAGGCAACTTGCTTGTCAGTACTAACCGACACAGAATTTTTTGGTGGCAGTTTCGATAATCTAAATAAGATTCGCACATCAGTCGATTTACCCCTGTTATGCAAAGAATTCATCATCTATCCCTATCAAATATATCTCGCTCGCGCTAACGGTGCCGATGCTATTTTATTAATTGCCGCAATTTTAAATGACAAAGATTTATCTTATTTTGTGAAAATTATTAATAGCTTGGGGATGACAGCATTAGTTGAAGTACACACCTTAGCAGAATTCGATCGCGTCTTGGCAATAGAAGGAGTACGCTTAATAGGTATAAATAACCGTAATTTAGAAGATTTTTCTGTGAACTTAGAAACTACTTGTAGTTTGTTAAAATTACGCAAAGATCCGGTCGAAGCAAAAGGAATATTAGTCGTTAGCGAGTCTGGTTTGCATACGAGAGAAGATTTAGAAAAAGTAAAAAAAGCCGGGGCTGATGCCGTTTTGATCGGAGAATCTTTAGTTAAACAACCAGATCCGGGACTGGCGATCGAACTTTTGTATTCTAATTAATAGATTGAGGTAATAAGAATGGCTGAAATAAAAAAAAAGAATACCATCGTTAAATTAGTCACAAAAGCGATCGAAGATCGAACTCTCAAAGAAAAATTAGCCGCAACTTCTAGAAGGGAGCAAGTTATCGAAATAGCCAATCAATACGGCTATAAATGCGATATGGAACAATTTTTAAAAGCGATCGAAGATTTTGAAAGACAACATAACATCGAACCTAAAGATCTAATCCTAGAACACGGCAAAATATACGTCAAACGATTTATCGATGTCTTCGGACAATTCATGCATTTACAATTTGGCTACTGGGGAGTTAAAAATATTGAAGATCCTCTCGATAGTTAAAATGCGATCGACAAAACTCAAAAATAAACAGCTATTTGGATCTAGTTGTTTTTGAAAACTGTGATAAAATTTTAAGATCTCAACTTCTGAAGTTCGATCGACAAAATGAGTTACATCGAAGCAGAAAACGAAAATACACCAGCCGATCGCTTGCGAGAATTAGCAAGAAATTACTACCCTGCGATCCGCGAAAAAGTAGCAGCAAATCCCAATACACCAACGGATGTATTATTAGATTTAGGTGCAGAATTTCCCGAGCGATTACTCGATAATCCTGTTTTCGATTTATTGCTGTTAGAAAATCTAAATTTAGCCGAAGAAATACCAATAAAAACCTTAGAAGCTCTGATTAAAACAAAGCGCAAAATACCTATCTCTTTTATCGAGAGAATGGCAAAACGATTGAAATATAGATATTTATCGGAACAAAAAGACCTAGGAAAAACTATAATTTTACATCCTCACACACCAATAAATATATTAAAACTGTTGTATAAATCTAACCATGGTTGGTGGTTCGATCGATATATTGCTAGAAATCCTAATTTAAAAGCAGAAAATTTAGACGAATTAGCACGATATTCTAATTATAAAGTCCGTTATTATGTAGCCAAGCATCCTAATACTTCTGGAAAAACTTTAGATTTGCTAATACAAGATGCCATAGCAAAATTAGCAGAAGGGAATAAAAAAATCAAATTAAAACAATTAAGTTTAATTTGCAAAAATGTAGCCGAAAATAAAAATGCTTTAGCAGAAACTTTAGAAAAATTAGCAAGTTATAAAACTGAAATTAACGATTTAGAAAGAGAGATTAGACAAGCCTTAGCAGAAAATAATAATACATCTTTAAAAGTCTTAGAACAACTAGCAAAAGACGAAGACGATCGCCTAAAAATGTCCGTAGCCGTTCATCCCAAATTTACAGTAGATCTAATTTTAAAAAATATAATCGATAATACAGAAATAGCTAAAAATATTTGGATTGCAAAACAAACAAATACATCAGTAAATATCCTCGAAAAATTAGCCCGAGATCCATCGATGATAGTCCGCTTAGCAGTTGCCAAAAATCCTAATTCATCCCCAGAAGCGATCGAAATAATCTCGCAAAAAGAAGCAAACGATCTCGTTGCTGCAGCAATAGCCAAAAATATAAATAATCCGCTAAAATAAATACAAAATTAATCTAATTATTGTAAAATAAAATTAATAACTCTATAGATAAATAGTTGTATAAAAAATAATCGCCAAAAGCGATCGCAAACTAAAAATACTAAATTATTAAAATAAATAAAAAATGATCTCCGACTCCTCTAAAACTATACCCTGTCTAGTACCCGGTATGCTGCGCCGCATTCATCACATTGCCTTAAACGTTAAAGATATGAATGCCTCGCGGTACTTTTACGGTGTAGTATTAGGATTGAAAGAATTAAAAGGGGAAGAAGTACCCGAAACCTTAAAAGAATTAGTTGCATCGGGAAAAGTAGCCAATTTTATCACTCCAGACGGCACGATCGTCGATTTATTTTGGAAGCCAGAACTATCCCCAGCAAATAGCGATCCTAACGTAGAATATACTCGAGCCGCTCATTTAGCCTTCGACATCGCCCCATCAATGTTCGATCGAGCTTTATATATACTCAATTTTCACGAAATTGAAATCGCTTCCGGGCCCGTAACTCGTCCCACAGGGAAAGGGATTTATTTTTACGATCCAGATGGCTTTTTAGTAGAAATTCGCTGCGATCCGGCTTAATTGAGTGTCGGGAGATTAGAAAAATGCGATCGTATTGCGGTGCGATCGCAGTCATGGTTCATGATTAAAAAGGTTTAAAATCTCGATTTCAGTCTCTAGGAACCGATCGAAGTGAAAAATTAGCGCGCAAAGAGACTGAGTCGACAAAATCCCATCGAGACAAGGATAAAAAAAATGCAAGACAAGCATATGTTAATGATTCCAGGGCCGACACCAGTACCAGAAAAGGTATTGTTAGCCCAAGCCAAACACCCGATCGGACATCGTAGCGGCGACTTCAGCAAAATAATGGCAGAAGTAACAGAAAACCTCAAATGGCTGCATCAAACAAAAAACGACGTTCTCGTTGTCAGTGCGTCAGGTACGGGTGCGATGGAAGCAGGGATAATAAACTTTTTAAATGCAGGCGATCGGGTTTTAGTCGGATCTAACGGAAAATTTGGCGATCGCTGGGGTAAAATAGCTACAGCCTACGGCATGGATGTCGATCTCATAACTGCAGAATGGGGTCAACCTCTCGATACGGAAATATTTCGGGCCAAATTAGAAGCAGATACAGAAAAACAAATTAAAGCCGTTATTATCACCCACTCCGAAACTTCTACAGGTGTTCTCAACGACTTAGAAACGATCGCAACTTACGTCAAAGCACACGGAGAAGCTTTAACTATAGTAGATGCTGTCACTAGTTTAGGTGCTGTCAACCTGCCGATCGACGAATTGGGTTTGGATGTAGTCGGATCTGGTTCGCAAAAAGGCTATATGATACCTCCAGGTTTGGGTTTTGTTTCCGTCAGCGAAAAAGCTTGGCAAGCTTACTCTAACTGCAAGACTCCCCGTTTTTATTTCGATTTAGGCCCTTATCGCAAATCAGCCCAGAAAAATACTACACCTTTTACCCCTCCAGTTAATTTAATTTTTGCTTTGCAAGTAGCTTTGCAAATGATGAAAGCAGAAGGGTTAGAAAGTATTTTCGCTCGTCATAATCGTTTGGCTCGAGCAACTCGCGCTGGTGTTAAAGCTTTAGGTTTGGATCTTTTAGCCCCAGATCGAGCTTACAGTACTGCTGTAACCGCTGTCGCACCTACTAATTTTGCAGCCGAAGATATTCGCAAAATAATGAACCAACGCTTTGATATTTCTCTGGCTGGCGGACAAGACCACCTCAAAGGTAAAATATTCAGGATCGGTCATTTAGGATTTGTCAGCGATCGCGATATTTTGACCGCTTTATCTTCTTTAGAGGCAACTTTAACGGAATTGGGCTATCAAAATGGAAATTCTACAACTGCTTTAGATGCTGCAACTAAAGTGTTGGCTACTGTTTAAAAAAAATATCGATCGGAAGCGGTACTTTGGCGATCGCTTCTGAGGTTTTTGTATGTTTCAAACTACTCGCCGCCGTTTAGCTTTATGGTACACTGTTGTCACAGCAATACTTTTATTGTTGTTTGCTACTGGAATATATCTCTACGTCCGTACCTTGACGATCGAGCGAGTCGACGACACCTTAAAACACGCCATTCAAGTAGTAGAAAGATATTTAGTAATCGAGCGAGTCGATCCTCAAGAAGGAAAATATCGAGTTAATCTTGAAGCCAGTTTTCGCAACAATAACGATCCGGTAGACGACGACCGCGTCGATGTAGAATGGTTTAGTCCGAGTGGAGAGTTACTTTGGTCTACCTTTGACGAGCCACTAAATCTCCCTTTAAATCTTCATCCTCACGCACAAACGGTACATTTATCTAGCGATCGGCTCTTGCGACAAGTCATTCAAAAGGTGCAAAAAGAGCGTTATTTGCTGGGTTATTTGCGGGTAAGTCATCCTTGGTTTGAAGTGACTAAACCGATCCGTCAACTAAGTCTCGATTTAACCGTTGCAGTATTATTAATGTTAGCTTGTACTGCAGCGATCGGTTGGTTTCTTTCCGGGATTGCAATTAAGCCAGTTAGAGATTCTTATCAAAGTTTAAAACAATTTACCGCCGATGCTTCCCACGAATTGAGAAATCCGATCGCCACGATCCAAACTAATGTAGAAATGGCTTTATCCTATTCTCAAAGTCAACCAGATCTTCAAGATAAGCAACTTAGAGTAATACAAAGATTGGCCAAGCGTTTGGGTCATTTAGTCGACGATCTCTTATTTTTAGCGCGCTCCGATAGTGGTATAGTAAAAACTGAAAATCGAGAAGTTCCTTTAGATGCCTTGTTGATAGAGGTTATCGAAGAACAAAAAATAATCGCCGAACAAAAAGGAATTGCTCTATTCTTGACAATTGTCGAACCAGAAGATTTAGATTTAGATGAGAATTCTTTGGAGATCGATCTTTTTACCGTTAAAGGAGACTGGGAACAATTAGCACGTTTGTTTACCAATTCGATCGCTAATGCTATAGAGTATTCTTTCAGCGATCGCCTCAATCGAGATATATTCGTCGAAGTAGAATTGAAATTCTTAGTTAAAGAAAGATCTCCCTATCTACAAGTTAAAGTCAAAGATAACGGTAAAGGAATTCCAGAATCAGCTCTACCTCAGATTTTCGATCGCTTTTATCGCATCGAACCCTACAATAATAATCGAGCTTCCCAACAAAGATCTGGAGCTGGTTTGGGATTGGCGATCGCCAAAGCAATTGTCGAAAATCATCGCGGACAAATTACCGTCGACAGCACCATCGATCGAGGTACGACATTTACAATTACCATACCTGCAACTAAACATGAAAAATCCTAAACTAATTTTAATATTAGTTCTATTTATTAGCCCGATTTTATCAGGAAATAACAGAGCAGAAGCCTTACCACCACCAGAAGATATTCCCGAAGAAATATTGCGGACGCAAATAATTACCGAAGCGCGATCGCCCTATGACGGATCTCCTTTAACAGCGGCCGAATATGCCGAAATTCAAGCCAGATTGGAAGAAAGAGGATTTGCACCGGAAGTAAGTCCGAAAATTCGTCATTTAATATTTTTGCTGGGTTTGCGTAAATTCTTACGTACAGTTACACCCCTGTAAATCGAAACTTTTTTGAGAGCGGGGAAATTTTCTAGTCAAAATTCGGGATAGGTATCCTTATAATGAAAAGGACTAAAGCAATCCTTGTATAAATTTTTTTTGTTGATAAAAGAAGTATATTAATGTCCGCAACAATTGCCCCCGAACAAGTTAACCAGATCGTTTACAATCTTCACCATAACCCCTTTGAAATACTAGGTTGTCATCCCCTAGAAAAAAATGGCACGGTAAAAAGTTGGGTAGTAAGAGCGTATCTACCGCAAGCCCAAGCAGCATGGGTAATTAGTGAAGCAGGAAACAAAGAATATCCGATGCGATCGACTCACGATCCTCACTTTTTTGAATGTACTATAGAAGCACCAGAATTTAAAAACTATAAATTACGCCTCAAAGAAGGAGAAAACGAGCGATCGATCTCAGATCCTTACTCCTTTGAACCCTCGATAATAACAGAATTTGACCTCCATTTATTCGGTGAAGGAAACCACCACAGCATTTACGAAAAATTAGGTGCTCATCCAGTAGAAATAGACGGAGTAAAAGGAGTTTATTTCGCAGTTTGGGCCCCTAACGCTCGTAACGTCTCAGTATTGGGAGATTTTAACTGCTGGGATGGCAGACAACACCAAATGCGTAAAATCAACAATACAATTTGGGAACTATTTATTCCTGAAATTGGTGTAGGTTCTGCTTATAAGTATGAAATAAAAAACTGGGAAGGACATATTTATGAAAAATCAGATCCCTATGGCTATCACCAAGAAGTAAGACCAAAAACAGCTTCCATTGTCGCCAACTTAGACGAATATGAATGGGGCGATCGCGAATGGTTAGAAAATCGGGCCAAAATCGATCCTCTAACTGAGCCTATTTCAGTATATGAAATGCATCTCGGCTCTTGGCTGCACGGTTCTGCTGCCGAAAAAACCCCTTTATTAAAAGGAGAGTCAGATCCAATAAAAGTATCGGAATTAAAAAAAGAAGCCCGTTTTTTAAGTTATTACGAATTAGCAGACAAATTAATTCCCTACGTCAAAGAATTAGGATACACCCACATAGAAGTCTTACCGATCGCAGAACATCCTTTTGATGGTTCTTGGGGCTATCAAGTAACGGGTTATTACGCTCCTACTTCCCGCTACGGCAACCCAGAAGACTTAATGTATTTTATCGATAAATGCCATCAAAATGGTATCGGTGTCATTGTAGATTGGGTACCAGGTCATTTTCCGAAAGACGGACACGGTTTAGCATTCTTCGATGGAACTCATCTTTACGAACACGGAGATCCTCGCAAAGGAGAGCATAAAGAATGGGGCACGTTAGTATTTAACTACAGTCGCAACGAAGTTCGTAACTTTTTAGTCGCTAACGTACTTTTCTGGTTCGAAAAATACCACATCGATGGAATTAGAGTCGATGCTGTTGCTTCGATGCTCTATTTAGACTATGCTCGCAAAGATGGAGAATGGGTCACAAACCAGTACGGTGGTAGAGAAAATATCGAAGCTGTCGATTTTTTGCGCCAAGTAAATCATTTATTGTTTGAAAAATTCCCCGGATCTTTATCGATCGCCGAAGAATCAACTGCTTGGCCGATGGTATCCTGGCCCACTTATACCGGAGGTTTGGGCTTTAACCTGAAGTGGAATATGGGCTGGATGCACGATATGCTAGATTACTTCAGCATGGATCCTTGGTTTCGTCAGTTCCACCAAAATAACGTAACTTTCAGTATGTGGTATCACCACAGCGAAAATTATATGCTAGCTCTGTCCCACGATGAAGTAGTTCACGGAAAGAGCAATATAATTGGCAAAATGCCAGGCGATCGATGGCAGAAAATGGCTAATATCCGCGCTTTATTTAGTTATATGTTCGCCCATCCTGGCAAAAAAACCATGTTTATGAGCATGGAGTTCGGACAGTGGAGCGAATGGAATGTTTGGGGCGATCTAGAATGGCATTTGTTACAACACGAACCCCATCAAAAGCTTAAAGAATTTTTTGCCGATCTCAACACTCTTTATAAAAGTCAACCCGCACTTTACGAAAGAGATTTTGACGAAGAAGGTTTTCAATGGATTGATTGTAGCGATAGCAGTCACAGCGTAGTATCTTTTATCCGTAGAGCTAAAGATCCTAACGAGTTTGTTATTGCTATTTGCAATTTTACCCCCCAGCCTCACAGTCATTATCGCATTGGCGTTCCTGAAGCTGGTTACTATGCTGAAATTTTTAATAGCGACTCCCGCAAATATGGCGGTAGTAATATGGGAAATTTAGGCGGCAAATTCACCGATGAATGGTGGTTTCATAACTATCATAATTCTCTCGATTTATGTCTTCCACCTTTAGGTGTATTGATTCTCAAACTCGATCGCGCTAAAACAGCCGAAATTTTGGGACAATAGTCTAGGTAGGGGAGACGGGGAGACGAGGAGACGGGGAGACGAGGAGAAATAGTATTGTATCGATCTCAAACTTAAAAACTCGTTACTCCTTACTCCTTACCCGATCGAGCCAATAGCTTAATAGCAATAATATTCCTTGTTATTGCTTTTTTTAGGTTTTTGCTGTTCTTTAGAAGTTCGCATAGCTCCCAAAATGGTGGATACAAACACGCAACGCTTAATACAGCGTTCATTTTTGGGGCAATCTTTACTAGATAGGGTAACTCGTCCTAAAGGTGAAGCAATAGTTCCGAGATGGTTGAATTTCATTCTTCTGACTTTGTTGGACTGTCGTAAAGTAGTTTCGGAATCTAGTTGAATGTTTGGATCTAGTTTTTGCCATTGAGCTGAATCTGGATCTAAACTTTCTGGATGAACGGCCCACTGAACTGTATTGTTATTTTCTCTAATACTAAATTGCCAATCAACACTATTTTTTTTAGCTTTACTTTGAGCCGATCGCATTGCTTGATATATTTGGGAATTAGCACTATCAAGACGTTGAGTATTAACAAAAGAAAGCCAAGAAGAAGCTGCGATCGAGCCTAAAATTCCTGCGATCGTGCCGACTATTAATAATTCTACTGTTGTGAAACCCGCATCTTTTTTCATTTTTTTAACCTCTAAAATAAATAACCCAACAGTTCTATTTTGTCTGCTGGGTCTAGTTTTATCTTGAGCTAAATTAACTATTTTCTTTCAGTTA
>CAYWIH010000022.1:34645-41369 GCA_964458305.1 uncultured bacterium
ATAAGATTGGTTTTGTTTGCGAGCTTTGGTTTTGGTTTCTTGAAGCACTGAAAATATTCTTTGATTGGCTTGATTTATTCTTTGCTCGTTTAAAAATGCCGTCCAAGAAGTGGCACTAATACCAAAAAGAATGCCAATTATTGCAACTGTAATTAATACTTCTAAAAGAGTAAAACCAGAATTAGAATCAATGTTGTTTTTTGACGGTCTTACGTTTTTTGATTTTCGCAATAATAACCTTAGTAAAAATTTACTTTTTAATGCGTACAGCATAAGTTTGTTACCTTATAAAATTAACAATATTTAAAGATTTGGTAAATTAATAAATTTATTAAATTGATTAGCTATGACTAGAAAATTATTAGATTGTTTCTGAGTCTATGTTAGCCTAATTAATGGGTTTACCAATTACACCTCCGATAGTTACTTGAGTTTGTACGACTGGGCGAAAAGTATCGGCTGAAATTAGTTGTTCTCCTTTTTTTAATTCGCTACCTCGCAAATAAATAGCAACATTTTGTTGTTTACCTGTTGAACTAGTTGTTGTACTTACACAAGTATAAAAACTTGTACTTTTGTTATCAGGGGTTTCTTGATATGAAACTGAAGAAGTAGAAAGATCGTTGCAATTGAGTTGAGTAATTACTGTATCATTACCATTTTGAGGTGTGGGTGTGTCAACAAAATCTACTAAAACCTGAGTATTTATATTCTCTGGTTGCTCTGTTTGTGGATTATTATTATTAACATCAAAGGGCCAAGTAAAAAAGTTATTATTATTTTCGTTAGGATCTACGTATCCTTTTGTGGGGGTTAGAGTAGCCAGATTAGCGTTAGAATATTTTGGTAAACTATAGCGTAAAATACGAGATTGTCCTTGCCAAATATTACTATCTTCTGTTGACTGTAAGTAAACGACTAAAGTATAGGTTGTTTGAGTTAATTTAAGCCTTTCACATTCACTTTCTTTTGCGTTTAGTGTAGTGCAGTCGTTGGGTAATTGGCTTATGTCAACGGCTTCCGGCTTCCAGAAAGCAATAATAGGAATTAGGTTGTTATTAGTTTTAAAATTAGAAGGAAGGTAATCTTGCAGCTCAGATAGGGTAGTTTTCGGATCGCTAGGATTTAATTGAGAATCATCATAAACGTAGACAGCTTGTTTTAAATCTTGCTCAATATAATTCAAAGCAGCTTGCATTTGTTGCTGTATTTGAGTTCGTTGATTTTCACGTCTGTCAGATTGTAAAATCTGAACCATAGCTGTTAATAGTGCCGATATAACGATCGCTGATGTAAAAACAGCAATTAATAGTTCAGTTAAGGTAAATCCTTGATTTTTTGTTTGTATTCGATTGATTTTAGAAATTTGCTCCAAAAATATCTTTAAAGATCGCTGTTTAAAAGTCATGGTTTCTATGTTTTTTGCTCGTAGTTATTAATAAATCGGATATTCATGTTACGAGCAGGTATAATTTAGTTTATTTATACCTACTCGAACTATCAAAATCTAGACAGTTTTTTAGGGAGTTAATAAGTCTCGATAGTCATTTAAAGAACCATCTCGATCGGATCGGGATAATTGTACGTTTAAAACTGCTAGAGGTAATCTTTGAGCTTGTCCATCAGCAGTAGTAAGACTTAAAGGTGCTTTATCTATTCCCAAATTATTTATTTGGTTTTCAGCACTTTTGTAATATACTCTGGCTGAAACGTTAAAAGTCTTAACAGGATCTTGACCTGAAGGCACTCCCGGACTGCGAAAAACTTGTACTAAATAATATTCATCTGGCTTGGATTCTATTGAATTTGGATCTATTTTTTTGAGTTGAACTTTAAAAAGCTGATTGGCATCACTAACTTGAGTAAATTTTGTACAACTATCACAGAAACTATTAGGAGTAGTCTTGCTTTCATCGCTAAGATCTTGAATCGTGTCATTAATATTTGCGACTTTTGGTAAGTCGCTATTATCGTATTCACCCCGATCGAGTAATAACTGTATTTGTTCTATTTGCTGATTAGCTATATTTGAGGCTTGTTCTGCTCGGCGTGCTTGAACCCTAGTTGCAACGCCTAAGATCAAGGCAGGAGTTGAAGCTACAACAACAACACTAATTATTAGAATTCCAATTAAAACTTCCAGCAAACTTAAGCCTGAGTCGGAGCGTTTTTTGTTTGTAACTCTTTTAGCAGACCACTTTTGTAGCAACCAAAAAAGTAGACGAGAATTGTTATTAGCTTGTGTTTGTGAATGAATCGAATGAGGCATTTTTTTGAACCAAAAATTTGAATAACTTAAGTAATTATTGATTTACACTCGAGCAATCTTGAGCGGTAATTGTTGGATCTATTTGACCCTCATTATCTGAAGCACAGCGCAAACTTTGTACGTAGGGATCGTCGATAGGAAGTTGTCGATAAAATTCGCTGACTTTTTTATTGCTAGTAACAAAACGCTCTTCTACCGGCCCTGCTGGAGCATATTGCAAGCCCACATCGTAACCCCATTTACGTCCTGGGGCCCCGTAATATTGAATACGTTCGTCATCTTGGGCTGGAGATCCTGGTTCCCAACTATCTTGATCGAATGGAGCAGTCGCATAGGTACTGAAATTTAATTGTAATAAAGAACCGGAAATGAATAGATCTGTACGCCATCTTTCAATAAAGCGAGGGAAATTATGCAAACCTCCGTAAGATTGGTTGGGACGCGAAGGTATTAGCCCGCTAACCAGAATTGCATTGATTCGATTTGCGTTTCTCGGCTCAGTTCGCGTTTTACCTTCGTTAAAGCTGCGGTAAGGTCGCTTAGTACCTGTCTCGTTACCATACTCTATTGGATTTGTGTCGCTATTCTTTTTATATAGAGGGTAGCCATTGCGAGAAATTTGAATTGGAAAAGAAGTGCTGTTAACACCATTTCTTAGTTCGCCATCTTCTCTGAACCAGAACCTACTGCTAATATTGTTTGGTTGCGTTTCAGGATAGTTACTATTTCTAAAAGAGGTTGTTGAACCACCATTGGTAATTGCTTGATCTATCCGTCCGTTTTCAAACACGTTGGAAGTAACTGTTATTGCGTCTGAAAGAATAGTAGTCGGTCTCCAAGTATCTTCAACCCTCGCAAAATCAGGGTTAACACCACTACTACCTCGAGTGTAGAAGTTATTAAAATTACTATTGAGCAAGTTGTTAAATTCTTCGATACGATTGCTGTAAGAGCTGTTCAGACAAGAATTGGTGTTATCAGCTCGAGCGTGTAAATTGAAACCTCGATCGCTAGTATCTGCCGAAATATAAGTAGGATTATCTGTGATAAAGGACAATCCTTCAAGAATTTTAGGATTATTGCAGCGACGAAGATCGACACCGTTACGCAAGCGGAACCCATAAGGACGGCGATCGGGATCTGCATATCCATCTACAGGTTTCGGGCTAATTCCATTGTCATCCCTAACAGGGGGATCTTGCTGATTTCCAGTCGTAGATATCCTGCCTACTGCATCCATTAAACAAGCGTTTGTTGTCGTAATTTTACTAAAATTGTTGCAATTGCTGAAAGCTGTTTGTGCAGGTCTAGCAATACCATCTTCTCTTACCGCATCTTCCCGGAAAGCATAAACAATACCACTATCGGGAAGCCAGTTTTCTGTCATATCGCTGGCTCTATTACGTCGAAGTATGTTCAGGTCAATATCTAAAGTCCGCACGGCCATCATTTCCCGACCATTGAACAGACCTCTATCTAGTAAAGCTACGTCTTTGGGGTCTCCATTTGGATCTGTTATTTTATTCTCAATTCCGCTTCCAGGATTGTCGGTGCAACGTTTTCCAGGACTTGCAGGATTTTCTTGACATTGAAATACAAAATTATTAAGAGGTCTTGGATCGGTTTCGATCGCAGCAAGATCTGCTGATGATATTGCTTGGTAAGTATAGTTACCATCGATCGCATTATTGCCAATATACTGTTGATTGTTATTCTTATTAGGGTCTTTAATGTATTCTTCGCTAGTAGGTTGGTCGTCGCCATTTGCAGCTAAACCATTGTAGTCATGATTTTGTTTGGGGAAAATGTAGTAAAGCGATGGATATTTGGGCTTGTCGATAGTTAAATACCTAGTCGTATCGCTGGTGGGAGGATTATTAATAATAGTCTGCACCAAACGAGCTAAGCGAATAAATTCTTTTTGTTTTGTTTGATTGGATCCCGGATCTCCTAAACCTAAGAAGTTATTTCCAGTATCGCTACTAAAGTCAAACGATAGAGTTAGTTGTGTTCCATAAGAAGGAAGGTTTAGTGCAGAGGGTATTGAATAAACATTTTTTCCTGGTATTGGTATTGGTGGTGCTGGAAAAAAGCCGACTTTAAATCCAAGTCCTCGATCGCGCTCTATTTGTAAAGGTAATAATAATTGCTCTAATAAATCTTTGCTTAACCCTCCATTTATGTATCCATTAGTATCTGTAGGCAATGCTGTACTAATACCATCATCATATTTATCGAGATTATCATTTACTTGGGAAACAACTTCATCTCTATTAATTGGATCTTCAATGCTATTAATGTTGTAAGCCAACATACCCAAGGTACAGGCTGCTGTTTGTAGGGTAGTTTTATCAGCAATACTCAGGTCGTCTGTATTAGTTCCTGAATTGGGTACAGTTTGATAAGTTAAAGTACCATCATCAAGATACTTAATTGCTCTTCGTAAGTTAGAGTAGTCACCCCACATTGCTAAATAAGGATAAGGATGAATTACCGGCCCTGCTGCGGAGACTGCGATACTTCCATTTCCATCTTGCTTAGCTGGAAAAGCTCCAAAAGGATCGCCTGCAAAATATGCTAAGTTTCTTAAGGATTTTAGCAAAGAACTGCTGGAATTATTAATTTCTGTAGCAAACTGTGCTTCAGTAGTTAAGTTAGCTGGAGGGTTAAACTCCCAACCGTTAGTTCCTTCCCCGAAGAAAAAGTTAGTATCGATAACTTTAGTAGTTGTCTCAGTTCCAGGATAATAATTAAATGTGGTGCTATCGTCGATCGTTTTTTGAGTTCCTGGGTGAGCTACTGTAGCTATACAAGCAACGGGAAATTCTCTTTTAGTCCGATTGCTGTCTCTAGTGTAATTAGTATAAACCGCAGTAGATTGCACTGCTGCCAAATTATCTAGTAAAGTTTTGTATTGCCGACGTTCGTTACAGCGAGAATTAGCTCGACAGGATCTGGTAGGGTTTGTTTCTGGTGGATAAAGAGCTTCTTTGTCGCCTTGCCACCCAAAGCGATCGCCCAATTCTAAACGTTGTCCGACAATAATTCTGAGACCTTCAGCCCAAGCCCTTCTTTCCCAATAGCCATCTAAACCTAAATTATCTGCACTTAGTTTGTTAGTGTTACTAATGGTTTGATTGGGTATTTGATTGTTAACAAGTTGGTTGTATCGATCGACGCTGGGGAAATCTGTAGTTTCGATGCGATCGCCAACATCTCTAGCAGACGGAATTTTAATTTCTTGTTTCCCCGAACCATATACTGGTTTTTGTCCGTAGCGATCGTCTGCTCGATAAGTATCATCTACATAAGGAGTTGGTTCATTTTGATTGAATATTCTGCTTTCTTGAACTATTTCAGATCCGTCCCAAGACGGATCTAAGTTTTGCTCATTTTCAGGATTTGTACTGCTTCTCGATTGCTTAACACCTTCTGTCAACAGCTCTACTGGTTCTAAAAGTCTATCTCCCGGTCTCGATCCCGGGCTTGTATTATTTGTTACAGAATCATAGGTAGGATTCATTGTGTAGTAGTTATTATTACCACTTCCTAAATTATTATTATTATCAAAAGGTTGTAGGGGCCCGTTTTCGCTCCAAATATCCCACCGAGATCCTGTATTGAAATCATTTCTTGTGATAGTAGCACTTAGCATCTGTCCTTCAAATGCTTTTCCATTGTTAAGAGCCTCGGGATCGTTACTTTGCTCAAACTTAGCAATAGTCACTTCTGAATTTGACTCGGGACTATAAATGCAAGATTGTGGATCGCTAACTAAATAACCACGAAATCTAGTCCTGTTTGCGTTATTTCCTACAATTAAATTACCTTCTGTGTGCATTGCCCCATTCCAGTTAAATGCAGGGCCGGGGAAAATTTCTAAATCGTTGAGAAACCAAGCACCCCATTTATTACCTAAATCTGATTCTCGATCTTGCTGCAGTTGCAATGCAGAATAGCTGCGATCGTTATTATTATTTTGAATGGCAACTGCTGTTATCTGAAATGCTCGGAAAAAATTTGAACTACTAGCACCTGAATACCAACCAGATTTTGTATTGACAGCAAAATCACATCCGGGAAGATTTCCACCAAGGGCGATCGGTAAGTTACGAACTACTAAATTTTTGGTTTTATCTTTATTACTGGAATCATTAGTTATATTCGCAATATTATCGTCTGGAGTTAACGTCAAAATTGAATAAACGATTTTTTCGTCTGTTCCATCTCCGTCAATATCTGCTTTAAAACTCCAAGCAGTATCTTCTGTATTATCGCCATTAATATCTATACGAGTTTCATCTGGCAATGTATATATACTTTTTTTCAATGCTTGTTCTATATCTTTTCCCGGAGCAAGACGAGCAATATCACCACTAGCAAAAAGATTTTCTATTTTGGCTTTTGCTCTTTGAACTGCTGGAGTGGTCGCAGTATCTGCTATTTGTTTTTGCC
>CAYWIH010000023.1:0-41314 GCA_964458305.1 uncultured bacterium
GGAAGTAGCGAGTAAAAATATTATATTTATTGTATTTTATTGAATCGATCGGATTATTAAAAAACTCACTACCCACTACCTACTAACCACTACCGATACAATCTTTCCCCAGTACCACCATCAAAACGATCGAGAAAAGGTCTTAAATTAATATCGCCAGATCTGGTAATATTAGTACTTCTAGAAGAAGAACGACGACCACCTAACAATTGTTCCAGTGTAGAGAATATTTCGTTAGCTTGACCGCTATCGGTAAAAGTATAAACCCCTTGCGTTTCTTGACCGCTTTCGGCTAAAGTTAAATTTTCAAAAACCCGATCGCGCACTATTTCAGCATCTTGGCCTGGAGGTACGGTGAGAACGATGCGACAGCTAGAATCTCTTTGTGTAGTAGCGCAAAGTATTTCGTAGCCATTTTCTACACTAGTACGCAGTTCGTTTAAACCATCGGGACGATAAAATTCTAATCGATTGGCAATTTCATTGCAGCGTCTTTGTGGCGACCAACCACCTCCCATTCTACCAGGAACGGCCCAAGCATAAGCTCGATCTTGTTGCGATCGAGGACGATACATGACAGTATATTCCCCTCTCACATAGTCGCAAGTAAAGTTAGCATCTGCTGTTGTTCTATCTCTATTGCGATCGCGGTTAGTATTTCTCTCTTCGGGAAAAGGTCTGTTGGTATCGCGATTTATTTCTCGATCGCGGTTGGTATTTCTATCTTCAGGAAAAGGTCTGTTGGTATCGCGATTTATTTCTCGATCGCGGTTAGTATTTCTATCTCCGGGAAAAGGTCTATCATTGGTGTCGATAATTATATCTGGTGGTTGTTCTGTTTGCGATCTATTTTGAGCTAAAATATCGTTCGCTCGACTCAATGGAATACTATTAGCATTAGCATGAGCGTTGCTCGTAGCCAGAAAAACAGCGATCGGCAAACTAATTGCTTTGAGTGCTAAATTAATTTTATTTGGTTTGTTAGGTTGCATTCCCCAAGATCCTTAATTGTTCTTTGTTTGCTGTTGGTTAGGACGCTACAGTTATTCTATATGTTTCGTATCTTGGGGAAATTTATTTTTACTGCAAGCTAATCTAAGCTATCCTATTTTCTAGGTACTGACCGATAGTAATTTGTTCTCCGGCTCTAGATATGATTGTTTGTCTGGTACGGTAGTTAGTTCCGACTAACTTAATTTCTTCTTCGAAGACATTGCCCGAATATTCAGTTCTCAAACACATCGTTTGCGGGTTGGTGAAGGATAAAATTGCTATAATTGGCTTCGTTGTTGCAAAACCGCGATCGCGATAGAGGATATTTCCTGAGACTCCAAAAACTGTCGAACCGACAGATGGTTTGCGAGTTTGCTTGAGATACTTACTTTCCCAAGATACTACCGTTCCTGATTTTAAAATATCATCGGATTCTAATCGGTGCGATCGAGCTAGTTCGATTAATTCTGGAGATCCTGCTTCTAGATATCTTACTTCTAGAGAACTTATTACTTCAATAGGTTCTATATCTTTATTGAGAGTGTAGTATCTTCTTTGAGATTGCCAATTGCCGCTAGACTCTTTAAAAAATTCTTCGGCCAATTCTTCTATCGATCGGCTGCCGTTTTTAACTATAAACATTGTCATCTAAATCGAACCTCTAATTTGCATGACTGATACAGCTTGAATTTTAGTCAAGCCATTTCTTCTATATCTTTTCACTTTTTAATATATCTTCTATCCTGCTGGAAATTGCAATTTCTGATACTTTCCAGTCGAAAAAGATCGTAAATTTAGACTGTTTTCCACTTTTGTTTTAAAAGTGCCAAAAAAGTGGCGTATCCTGGAGAAAATTCAGGCGGATCGGGTAAAACATATTCGGGAAAATCAGTATAAGGTTGCCAAGGATCGGTTTCATGATGTCTAATATGTAGCATTCCCGATGATTTTGCACCTTCAGGTTTCCATGTCATCTGACCTGGGATAGATCGATCCATAAAATTAAAATTATTACTACTTATCTAAGTTTCATATTTCCAGAAATATTGCGATCGCTTCTGTAAATTTTAATACCGGCAAAAAACAATTAAACTATACTAAACTTTCCATTGCAGCACCGACTACCCGACTATTTTCATCTTCTCTGAGTCGATTTAAAGCCTCTTTAGCGCGAGGATCGTCAAATTTACCTAAAGCTGTGGCTACTTTAACTCGCAAACGCCAAAATTCAGAATCTACTAACCTTAATAACTCTTCTAAAGCAGCTTCTTTTTTGACGCTATTTGCTAAGAAAGCCAAACCTTCGATCGATGCTTCTCGAACCGTAAAATCTTCTCCTGCCAAGCCGCAAAGACAAATTTCGAATAATTCTTCAGGACAATTTAATTCTACCATGGCCGCGAGAATACTGCGACGTACCAACCAATTGCTATCGCTAGTAAATAAAGAGACTAAATGAGTTGCAGCAACTTGACCGTAAAAAGAAAGAGAATTAGCAGCCTCAGCACGAACGTTAGGATCTCGATCGAACTTAATTAACTCTAACAAAGCGGCATAAGATTCTGAATTGCGTTTTCTGCCCAATCCCATCGCGACAAAAGAGCGGACTAAAAACTCTTTATCCTTAATTTTAGTCAATAATAAAGGTACGGCCGAATCTGTTTCTACTTTTCTTAACTCCGTCAGTCCTTTGAGACGATCTCGAGCATCTTCACTATTGAGATAAGTCTTAATTTGTTCGATTTCCATCTTAATTGTTATCCTCTCAAATAGATTTATTTTAACTTTAGTTTACAAAGCTAGTAAGTTTCCTCTGCTTTTGGCAAGATTAAGTAATTAGTCACTTGCGCGATCGAGGCAAACAATAATGTCTGAAACTTCACAACAAACAGCATCAAAAGCAGAAATTGACCTAGTCATCGCTGAATTAGAAGAGTATCGTAATAGAATCGTGAATGAAGTTCTCGCAATGGGTAAAAAAATTAAACTCTCTCAAAAAGCAGTAAATTCCCATCTCGAAAAAAATCCCGAAATAGCTAAAATAGATGCCGCTCTTGCCGCCCTCAAAAATCAACAAAAAGAGGGATAAAAACTAGTTATCTTCGAGTGTTAAAGCAGACTCGCAGTCAAAATAAATCGTTGTTATCCTGGGTTGAGTAGTATTCTTATTTTATCGTTTTTATGACTATTAATCTCAGCGATCGAGCCAAAGAGTTAATTCCTAAAGCAAAAATAGTTAGCTTTACTGGTTGGCAAGAAGTTTATTCTCAAGAAATAATCGATCTCTTTCAAGCAGCTGAAAACGAGAAACGTTATTTAAGCGATCGAGATTTAGCAATAATTGCAAACATTCATCCAGAAAAATCTACCCCATTAGCAACAGCAAAAAAATTGCGAAACAATGCTAAAGAAATAATCGATCGAGCAAGAATTAAAGTCTTAGAAAAATATCCCGATATTACCGAACCGGGAGGAGCTTTATACCCACCTATTAGAGCTGAAGCTTGTTGGCGAGATTTTTGGCAATTCCTGCGCTGTATTACCTACGGTATTGCCGGAGAAAATTGTAATTATCTCTCTCAAGAAGGATTGCAAAATATGGAATTGCTCTATCGAGAATTAAGAGTTCCCCTCAAAGCGATGGTAACGGGATTGGAAAATTTAAAATATTTTAGCTTGCAAGAATTTGAGTCGCAAGATCGAAGCAAAATAGCTCCTTATTTCGATCGCCTAATCGATAAAATGAAACAATTTGAATAGCAATGAACAATAAAATTAGAATGTTATTGTCTTATAATTTTGCAATAACAGAAACCAATATTTCTCCGCTCGCTCGACCAGAATTTGCGGAGTTTTTTAGCTCGAAGTTAACTGAAAAAGATGCTAAAATTGAGTGTCGAACTTTAAATAATCCCCATTGGATTTTAGAAATAATTTTTCCGAAAACTGAATTTTTTCCAGAACAAATCGGCGAAATCTGTGCGGAATATTTGGCAGGAAAACGTCAAAATGAATCGCAAGAAGCCGGTAAAATCCACGATATTTTAGCTTTAGGTGGAATTAAAAAAACTCCTAGTTCCAGTAGTTCTCCAGATTCTTTAAAAACCGGAGAATGGGGAGTCGATCTAGTCGAAACATCTTCAGCTCAAATATTTTTAGAAGCAATGGCTTGGGAAGCAAAAACAGCCGGTAAAAATAGCGATAGCATATTTAAAATAGAGATCTAAAAATAATGTCTTCTCTAACAGAGCAATTAATCCAAGCAACTATTAAAGGCGACAGCGAAACAGTTAAAGCCAAAATCTTAGAAAATGCCGATCTAAATGCTTTAGGAAACGGACAAATGACTGCCTTAATGTGGGCAGCAGCAGAAAAACATTTAGAGATAGTAAAAATTCTCTTAGAAAATAATGCCGATGTCAATATTAAAAATAAATCCGGTTATACCGCTTTAATTTACGCAGCAGAAGCCGGAAATCCAGATATTATTAATTTACTGCTCGATCGCGGTGCAAATTTAACCGATCGCAACCAATATCAAGAAACCGTATTAATGTCGATCGCTCGTTACGGTTATACAGATTTAATTACCAAAATGCTCTCTTTAGGTGCGGAAATTAATGCTACCAATAAAATCGGCGATACCGCTTTATATTTGGCAGTAGACAACGGTCAAATTGAAGCTGTAAAATTACTAATTACTAACGGCAGTCAAGTCAATACTCAAAATCTTGGCGGTTGGACTCCTTTAATGATGGCATCAGCTCGAGGAGATCTCGAAATAATCTCTCTACTCCTAGAAAATGGTGCTGACTTTCGTCCCAAAAATAGCTGGGGTGATACCGCACTTAGCGAAGCAAAAAAATCTTTTAATTCCCGTCTTGCTGTAGCATTATTAAAAGAAGCCGGGGCTATAGAGTAGGGAGTTCGTGCTAAATGAATCGATCTGTATTTCAAGAATTTTTTGTTTGTTGTGTCGGCAGTTGGGCATCAGAAAGAACTTATCATTATTTAACTAAAAATGAAATAGAACGCTCTCGCACTACCTTCGATGTCAAACCCCTGCAACTCGAGCAAAAAAATCAAGTTCTAGCAGATAACGATTATCTAGGAGCGATCGAATTAGAAGATCTGCCCGGTTTTAATTTAGGATTTTATACCATCTCCGAAAAAGGCGAGGAAGTATCGCAAAATCTCAATTTACTCTTCGTGCCCAAGTTAGAAAATGGTATCTATTTAGAAGGAGATTACCTCCGCGATCGCGCTTATGAAGAAGCAAGGCCGATCGTCTCCCATTTTCGCTTCGATCGCCAAACTCGAGAACTACTGATGACTACTAACTACACTCGCATCGTTTCTGTAGACTCGATTACCCTAATTAACCCCAACTTGCGGGTTAGAAAAATTCTCAACTATTTTCGCCCCGAGGAGGGAAAACCCTTAGAACAACTAGCTTTGGTCGGATTTGGCGTAGAAAAAAAAGTTAGTTAATTTTACTGACTTTTTTATTAGAGAAAATACTATAAACCGACCCACTTATATTACAAATTATTATAGAATCTAACAAATCTTAACAAAAACTGTTCGGTTAGCATTGTATAAAGGGTATTGAATGGGGTTTTAAAACACCACCAAATTTAAGAAATTAGTAACTAGCTCTTATCGGTAGCTGAAAGGAGCGTTGTGAAGTGAAACATCGAGGATGCTTCGTTCCATAGCGTTTCGGGCAGCAAAACCAGAGCCTCAGTTGCAATTCTATTTATAAATTCCAACAAATTTAACGAGCCGACATCCAGCCAAATTTTAGCTGGGGTGTCTCAAAGTAGTTTTGTTAATTTTTGTTAAAAAATAATAACCTTTAGGGAGGATAATTTTTTAATGGCTTTTGGACCAGCATCTCAATTGGGTGTAGCAGCCTTTGAAGATATCGAACCAATAGAACTAGTACCGGGTCGATCCATAGAAGAAGTAGACAACGTAATTAGAGCGGTCTACAAACAAGTATTAGGCAACGCTTACGTCATGGAGAGCGAGCGTCTAACTACAGCAGAATCAAAACTAAAAGACGGAGAATATAGCGTTAGAGAATTCGTGCGTGCGGTAGCTAAGTCCGCATTGTATCGTTCTCGCTTCTTCGAGAATTGTCCGCGCTACAGAGCTACAGAATTAAATATCAAACATCTACTCGGTCGCGCTCCCGACGGCTACGAGGAAATGAAATTCCACAGCCAAATCTTGGATACTCAAGGCTTTGAAGCCGATATTGACAGCTACATCGATAGCGACGAATATCAAAGCGTTTACGGCGAAAACATCGTTCCTTACTATCGCGGCTACAAAAGCCAAAATGGTAAAACAATGGTGGCATTTACCCATATGTTCGCCCTCTTGCGCGGTGCTTCTAGCAGCGACTTAAAAGGCTCTTTAGCGGGGAAAGCTCCAGTTCTCAATAAATATGTCATCCAAGAGACTCCCATCTCTGTAGTGCCACCTTCTGGCGGTGCTGCGGGCGAAGGTTGGTCGTTCCAAGATACTAGTTTGGGTGCTCGCGCTCGTCAAGGAGTTGGTGCGGGTGCTAACGGTAAAGTTTACCGGATCGAAGTAACCGCTTTAAGTTCTCCAGGAAGAGTTAACCGCGTCTCCAAATTCCGACGCAGCAACAAAGTTTATATCGTACCTTACGAAAGATTGTCCGAAGAATACAAACGCATTCACAGACAAGGCGGACAAATAGCTAGCATTACACCTTTGTAAGCTCAAAACAACCGGAGATAGGGCAGTTTTTAGCCCTGTTTCCCGAAACAGCAATTTTAAGATTTAACAACAGTTTTTATTAATTTTTCAGGAGAAAGACAAATGTTTAGTACCGCTCCTACAGTAAAATTCGGTCTAGATGGTTTTGGCGGACAAGCTTTAGAACTTTGGCCCGCTAGCAGCCCAGATGAAATAGCAGCGATAATCAGAGCAGTTTACAGACAAGTTTTGGGCAACCCTCACATCATGGAAAGCGAGCGTTTGGTTAGTGCCGAATCTCAATTATGTGATGGTAGCATTTCCGTGCGCGAATTCGTCAGAATCGTCGCTAAATCTCAATTTTATCGCGATCGCTATTTTGAATCTTGCGCCCCCTATCGCTTTGTCGAACTCAATTTTAAACATTTATTAGGACGCGCACCCCAAGACCAAGCAGAAGTTTCGACCCACATCCGCATTTGTATCGAACAAGGTTACGATGCTGAAATCGATTCTTACATCGATAGCGAAGAATACCAAAGCAAATTCGGCGAAAATACCGTTCCCTACTATCAAGGAGCGCGCACCCAAATCGGTAGGAAACAAGTAGCTTACAATCGTACTTTAGCCTTACTGCGCGGTGCGGCAGAAATTGACAGTGCTAATAAAAATTCTCGTTTGGTTGAAGAAGTAGCAACTAATAGGAGCAATAAAATTCAAATTCCTGCGAGCGGACGCATTGCTGGATATAAAGATGCTACCGAAAAGACTTTTAAAATTGTCACCACCGGAGCTAAATTTGACAGCCCCCGTCGCGTTAGCTTTAACGAGTATATCGTGTCCGGCAGCAAAATGACCCCCCAAATTCAGCGCATTCAGCGGACTGGGGCTAAAATCGTCAGTATTACAGAAGTAGCTTAAATATTTTTCCCTTAATTCTCACTAGACCTAGCAGTAATTGTCCCAGATCGCGCTTAGGGAGGAGGAAAAACCTTTTTGGGTACAAAAAAGAGCATTTTTTAAGTTTAGATGCAGCAAAAAGATCCTGAAAACCTATCTTTGCTGACAACTGCTGCCAAGTTTATTTGTTAAAGAGTTTTTGACAACGATCGCAGGAGAACTTAACTATGTCACTTTGGGTAGTTGATGCCGAACCAGTAGAATTAAAAGCTAATTTTACCGACGACGATCTACAAACAGTCATTAAAGCAGTTTACAAACAGGTTTTGGGTAACGCTTATTTAATGGAAAGCGAGCGCAACCAAACAGCCGAGTCTCTCTTGCGCAACGGCGATATTACCGTCCGTGGATTTGTCGGCGCGATCGCCAAGTCGGATCTCTATCGCAGTTTATTTTTCGAGCCTGTTTCTCAATATCGTTTTATCGAGCTAAACTGCAAACATTTTTTAGGCAGACCGCCAATAGACCAGGCTGAAATATCATATCACGTTGGAGCGTATCAAGATCTCGGTTATTTTGCTGAAATCGATTCTTACCTCGAGAGCGAAGAGTATTTAGCTAATTTTGGCGAAAATATCGTTCCTTATGCTCGATCGAGTACAACTACTGTCGGGATTAAAAATGTCAGTTTTAACCGGACTTTTGCTTTATCTCGCGGTTTCGCTAGCAGCGATGTCAGCAGCAAACAAGCTAAATTGATTCGCGACTTGGGTGCTAATTTACCAACTAAAATTAAAGCCCCTACTTCCGGTGGTGGTACTCCCAGCAACCGAGCCAAACGCTTCCGTATTGCAGTCACCAAGGGAATTTCTACCCCTCTTGCAAGACGCAGTAATATCACTTATGAAGTAAATTACCAGCAAATGACTCAGAAAATTCAAAGCATCCAAAGATTGGGTGGCAAAATTGTCAGCATTACTGAAGTTGCTTGAGTTTTGGGCTGGATTTATTTCGATTTTCAAGTTTTTTTAAATTGTTATTTTCGAGAGGTTTTGTCTTATGTCCGGTATGACAGCAATGGGTGCTAGCAGTTCTAGCAATTACGATAGCCGCACGGTTGAAATTGAAGTGAGCGGTTTGCGTCGTCAAGATATCAGCCGCACTAGCAATTACAAGATCAAAATTCCCCACTCGAGCATGGTTGCCACGATTCAAAATATTACTCGCATGGGCGGGAAAATCGATAAAGTCACCGTAACCCCTTTATTCGCTACCGATTCTGAAGAATCTGAAAGTAACGAGTAAAATCGCTCGAATTTTTATTGCTAAGGGAGAGTTTTGACTCTCTCTAGCCCCGGAAAATCGATCGCGCGACTAAATAAGTCAGTAGTGCTTAGTTAATAATTTACCGTTTAAAATTCAATTGTTTTGTAATGGATATTACTGAATTTGTAAATCGTTCTTTCGGACGTTGGCGATCGCAGCGCACCGCTCACCATCTCGCTTTCAGACATAGCGAAGAGATAACTTCAACCATCGATATCGTGCCTTTAGAGCCAAATTGCTCTGAAGTTATCGAATTATGTAAAGCATACGACATCGATCCCCAATTAGCAAGAGTTCCTTTTCGCATGAGTTGGGAAGGAGAGTCGGACTGGGACGAAAAAGAGGAACTTACTGGCACTACCGTATTAATCCCCGTACCCGACCCAAAAGAGGCTAAAACGGGCAAATTACTGCGCGATCGAGGTTATGCCGAAACTATGGCAGCTGTCGGCAAATATCAAATTACTGCAGACGGGACATTTATTCTAACCACCGAGTACGATCGCGCTGCTGCTGAAGAGAAAATTTGGTTTGCTACTCCAAACTTGAGGCTGCGAGTCTCTTTAATTAAAACTAGCGGAGGAACTGGAGTCACTACGGCTTCTTTTTCTTCAGAAATTCGCTCCTTAACAACATCATAAAATATCGCAATCAAAAATTAAAAATGACAGAGGAAATATCTACTATATCTAACCGAAAAATATCTTTAATCTACGAACTGGCACAATTGCTGGCAGGAGATTTTAGCAACCAAAAACAAGCCTTTGCAGATCCGAAAAATTACGCCCACATTCGCATTTTTTTTCGTCCCTTACCCAGGGACTTTTTTAATGGAATCGGCTTCTATTCAGAACAAGTTTACGATTGGGATTTGTGGAGTCCTTATCGTCAAGGAGTTCATCGTCTAGTTGCCAGAGAAAATGATGTTTATATCGAAAATTATGCCCTCGAAGAAGCTGAATTATATGCTGGGGCAGGCAGAGATTTAGACATACTTAAAAGTATTTCTCCAGAAAATATTAAAAGACGTTACAATTGTTCGATGATTTTTAGTAAAAACGGAAATACTTGGCACGGTAAAGTAGAAGGAGATCGATGTTTTATCGAACGCAAAGGTTGCAAAACATACTTAGTTAGCGATGTAGAACTAACAGAAACTACTTGGGTAAGTTTCGATCGCGGTATGGATTTAAATAGCCACGAACAAGTCTGGGGTTCGGCTGCCGGGCCGCTAAAATTTGAAAAAATAGCGAGTTTTGCCGCAGAATTGCCTCAATAATAGAACAGGTTTTTAAAAAAAAATAGATTTAATAAAAAAATGAGTGGATTATTATCAGAACTAGAAAGATCGAAAATAACAATGCTACCGCCAGCAGCTCTCAAAAAAATGAAATGTTGGATTAGAAGTCGCCACCTAATTTGTTCGGGTAATTTCTTTGTTTTAGAAACTTTAGAATATTCAACGGTAGAAAGATTTGAAGATTGCGTATCTAGTTTGGGCGGTACTCTAATTTCAGTAGAAGCAATCAAAAAAGTTTGGATCGGCAACCACAGACAAGTGGTTTTATACCAAGCAAAAGCTAGTTTGCATACCCCCGATCGCGAATTAAAACAATATTGGATTAAATACGGCGGTTTTCATTCCAAATTTGACGAAAGAACAGGGAGAGAAACATGGAAAAGATACTAACAACAAACGATGAATTTATTAATCCAAAACTCGGTAAATCCTCACGGTTGGGTGTAGGCTTGTTTGAAGATAGCGAACCAGTAGAAATCTGGCCCGAAGCATCTTTAGAAGAAATTACCATCGCAATTAGAGCCATTTATCGACAAGTTTTAGGTAATGCTTACATAATGGAAAGCGAGCGGCTCGAAATTCCCGAATCTCAACTCAAACAAGGAGATATTACCGTCAGAGAATTCGTGCGACAATTAGCAAAATCCCCTTTGTATCGCTCGAGATTCTTCGATAATTGCCCCCGCTACCGTTCGATCGAACTAAACTTTAAACACCTGCTCGGCCGCGCTCCCGAAAGCTACCTCGAAACCCAACAACACAGTAAAATTTTAGACGAGATGGGTTACGATGCCGAAATCGATTCTTATCTCGATAGCGAAGAATATCAAATCGCATACGGAGAATATATAGTTCCCTACTATCGCGGCTACAAAACCCTGACAGGTAAAAAGATGGTGGGATTTACCTATATGTTTCAATTATTGCGGGGTGCTGCTAGCTCCGATAAGGATATTACCCAAAACAATCGTACTCGTCTTAATAAAGCTATTTTAACCAATAGTTCCCCTACTGTAGTACCACCCTCTCAAATCGGTTTAGTCGGACAAACAACGGACGTAACCGAGCTACTAGCGCGAGTATTTAAAAAGAGTGCTAAACCCCCCCTAAAGGACGATACTCCCAGTTTAGGAGAAGAATATAAAATCTTACTCAGTCAATGTCAAGAGCGAGCCGATCGCTTGAAAAATTTGCAACAAAAAAAAGCCAGATTGCAATCTCAAGCCGCGATCGGACAATTACAGCTCAATAAATGGCAAACTTTAGTAGCTCCGGCCGCCGAAAAAACAGAATCTAATTCGATCGACCCCGAAATAATCGAAATTCCCACAAAAGCTAGTTTCAGTCAGATGACTAATTTAGCCGAACAACAAAAACAAGCGATCGCCAAAGTCGAAGCCGAAATTAGCAGACTTGAAAGTGTTGCTAATATTGGAGAAATGCAATTGAATAAATGGCGCAATCGAACTTTTACTTAAATTTGAAAGCAGCCAATAGGTAAATTCCTATTGGCTCGAACCACTTAATCCCAATCTTGACGATATAATTATTTTAAAATAATTTACCAGAGCTAAAATATATAAAATTTTCACAATCCATCGGTCAGGAGATGGCAATGACTCAAGAACAACATACATCTTCCCAAAGTTCGGAAACAGATTCTACAGAGGGAATAGAATTAACGGCTAAATCGATCGAACTGCTCGATCGTCTGGCTGCTGAAATTGGTTTATCTAAATCGACATTGTTAGAAAATATCGCTCGAGGAGAGCTGGCGATCGCCTCTATTAAAGCAGAAAAAACCTTCGTTTTAGAACCAAATCTCGCCGATGACCCTTCTTCTCTGGCTACAATTAGTTTAGTAAGCTCCCAAGAGTCTCCAGAGCAACAAGAAATTACTCGGTTAGAAAAAAAATATAATTCTTTAAAAGAAACCTACGAACAACAATCTGGTTTAATTAGCGATTTAGCCGAAAAGCTCAAAGAAAAAGACATTGCTGCTAGTTCGCCAGAAAACGAAAGTCAAAAAGTGGCAGAATTAGAAGCAAAATATACCCAACAAGTTCAAAGGTATAACGATCTCGAACAAAAATCTCTTGCTAAAGATAAAAGAATTACTCGCTTACAAGAGCAGTTAAAAGAGCAGCAACTAGAAGGTAATCGCTCGCCGCAACAATCTTCGTTTGTCGAAAGATTGAAAAAAAATTTAGAAAAACAGATCGAGAAAATTCAAGAGCAAAACGCTCAAATTGAAAAATTAGAACGAGAATTATCTCAAATTCCAACTCAAGATGGTAATGAAAGGTCAGAACAAGAATTAGCTTTAGAAAAAAATAAAAATCAAAGGTTATTAAAGCAAGTTAAAACTAAAGATGCTAATATTCAAGAATTACAAAAACAACTAATCGAACGAGGTCAAATCGAGGATAGATTAAAAATAGAAGCTAAAGATAAAGATCTGAAAATAGCTAAATTAGCAAAAGCTTTAAACGACGAAAATCAAAAATATCAAGGGATATTAACAGAACAGTCCCGAGTTATAGAAGCTACCATTAAAGAGGTGGAAAAAAGAGCGCGCGAACACAAAGAACGCGATCGCAAATTGCAACAACAAATTCAGGTTAAAGAGCAGCGAATTCAAGAGCTAGAAGGCGTTTTAAAACGATATCAAACAATACATGAAGAATCTCAATCTTTAGATACGGAAATTAGAGAATTAGAAAAACAACTCAAAGAACAAGTTAATAAATATCGCTCTTTAGAAGAAGAATCCCAAGAAAAAGAAACTCGCATTAACGAGTTAGAATTAGAACTGGATTTGCGAGAAGAAGATAATACGGATTTACAACAAAGACTCGACGCACAAGAATTTACTGCAGGAGAAAGAAACGAAGCCTATCAAAGTTTAGTTGACGAACTAGAAAATAAAAACCTAATTATTCAAGAATTGCAACAACAAATTCAAGCAGCAACAGAATTATCTTCTCTAGAAGGAAACAGCGAGTACGAAAGTTTGCAACAAGAATCTTTAAATAAAGACGTGCAAATTATTAAACTTCAAGAAGAGTTAGAACAACAGCAATCTAATAAAAAATTACAAACTATTCTGATCGCAGTGACTTCGATATCCTTATTAGCATTAGTAGGAACTGTCTCCTTCGGTTACTATTACTATTTAAATCACTAAGTAGTAGCTTTAGCCCGAATTAACCAATCGGGATCTTCAGCCAAAATCTCTCGAACTTCTCGATCGCAGCCTAATTGTTCTGCAGCTAACAAACAAGCATATTTTAAACTCCAATTCTTGGTATTTAATGCTCTTTTAAGTTCGGGAATGGCTCGTCGATCGCCCAAATTACCCAAAGCTATCGCTGCTGCGGCACGGGATTTTTGAAACTGAGGAATGGTATCGTGTAAAGCCTCTCGCAACAAATCGTAACTAGGAGCGTATTTTAACTGACCTAACAATTTAACTACATGATAGTGCGCGCCATAATCGCTATAAGCCCGCTCGGAAAAGTCCTTTAAAAGAGCAGCAGGGGCAATATCCCTATAAGACTCAATAATTATTTTACTACCCGCATAACAGCGTCCGAAATCGGTATGATACAAATCGTTAATAGCATCTTCTAAACTTCGTCCGGGATCGAATCGATATACAGGATCTAAATCTTGAGGCCGATCGATCAGGGTGCGATCTAAAACTGATTCTATTTCTTTAAAAGATATTTTACCAGCATTTAGGGCCGATTCTGCCAGCATTTTAATCCCTCGCAAGCGGAAAACTACCGAAACCGGAGAGCGACTAATATCGGCAATAGCAGGGTAATATTTAGCGTCGATTAAATCTTGAATGCAACCGCGCCGCGCGTTAATATTAGGATGTCGTAAAAAATCCACTACTCGATCGATTTGCGAATAGTCTTCGCTCAAACGACAAACAGCAGCGATCGCAGCACTAACTACCGAAGGAGTATCGGACTTAGTAAAGGGTCTAATTTTTTCTAAAGCGCGCTTGTAATCCAATTTTGCCAAAACTTGAATGATAATGCGGTAAACTTGACCCGGCTTAGTTAATAAAGAGGCAATTTCAGCTAAAATATCCTCATCTTCAGTCCCAATTTCTCCGATCGCCCAAACAGCATTTTCGACAGTATAACAATCTTCATCTTGCAAACAATTACGAAGGATCGAAAGGGCATTTTCTGCTTTTAAACGACCCAAACTTTCGATCGCTTTACGCCTGGCGATCCGATTATACATCTGCGGGTCGTTATTTTCTACAGTTTCGATCAAAGCTGAAATCGATGCAACAGTCGGGAAATAGGCTAACTGAGAAGCAGCAATATAACGATCGGTATCGTCTTTAGTTTCCTCTGGGGGGGCTTTTAAAATGGCGATCGCTTCTGTTTCGCTTAAACCAAATATATTGAAAAATCTTTTATCCATAAGATTGATAATCGATTATTAATTACTGTATTTTACAGCGCGGCGATCGATGCTTTAAAATCGTTTTAATCAAACTGCAAAAAATAATCCGATCGTGTCTCAAACTCTTTCTCAAACAGAAACCGATCGACTCCTAGAAAGAGTCAACCAACACCTAGCTCTCGATACCTTCGACAGCAACGACAGCCAAACTCTCAAACAAATGATAGAATGTTTTGGCGACGCTCGAGGTATGGTAAGATTAGGTTTCGCCGAAGCATTAGGTAAAATCGGTAAGCCTGCCGTACCTTTTTTATTAGACGCACTGGCAAATCATGATAACGTAGTTGTCAGACGAGCAGCAGCAAAAACTCTGACATTGATAGCCGATCCGATCGCAGTACCTAATTTAATTCACGCCCTCATTGTCGACGAAGATACGGTAGTAAAAGGATCTGCCATCGGTGCTTTAGCTCAAATTGGCGAACCAGCAGCAAGCCCATTATTGGAAATTTTAACATCCAAAGAGAGTCCTGAAAGCACTAAAGGTCACGCAGCATGGGCTTTAGCTTTTATCGGCAGTGCGGCCAAAAAACAATTATACCAAGCATACGACTCCGATTCCGAAGAAGTTCGCGCTGCTGTAGTTGGGGCGATCGCCAAAGTTGCCGAAGAACAAAGAGAAGAAAAAGCTTTTAATTTATTAATTAATTCTCTCCAAGATCCTGCCGAAAATGTTCGCAGCGAAGCGGCAGCAGTTTTAGGCAATTTAGCATACAAGCCAGCAATTTCCCATTTAATTCCTTTATTAGAACATCCAGAAGCAGAAACTAGAAAAGCTGCCGCTTTATCTTTAATGAAAATCGGCGATCGCTCGGCAATAGATGCTTTAGAAATTGCTTTAAATAAAGAAACTGAAACGAGAATTCAGCCCTTAATAAAGTTAGCCATTTCTCAACTGCAAAAGTAACTTAATGAAAGTAATTCTTACTGCCAGAGAAGATAAATTATTTAATGCCTGGCAAGATTTTTGCGGCGATTTAGATGATGTTTCTGTTTATAAAGGCTCAATTTTAGACCTTAACTGCGATGCCGTCGTCAGTCCTGCTAATAGTTTTGGTTTTATGGATGGTGGCATCGATTTAATTTACAGTCAGTATTTCGGTTGGCAAGTTCAAGAAAGATTGCAGGAGATAATTAAAACTAAACATCGCGGCGAATTATTAATAGGTTCTGCTGAAATTGTCGAAACAGATAATACTAAAATCCCTTATTTAATTTCAGCTCCAACAATGCGAGTTCCTCAAATACTTAAAGACTCCGTCAATCCTTATTTAGCAGCTAGAGCGGTGTTTTTATTAATAAAATATGGTAGCTTCGATCGCGGTCTTCTTAAAGGAGAAAAAATAGCCGATGCAGTGCAAAATGTTGCTTTTCCTGGTTTGGGTACTGGTGTCGGTAAAATAGATTTTCATACTTGTGCCAAACAAGTTCGTCGCGCAATAGAAGATGTCTTATTAGAAAATTATTTGTTTCCTCGATCGTGGTTGGAAGCTCAAAGAAATCATCAAAGTTTGTATTTAGATAATCCTCAAAATTACCAAAATTTACAGTATGAATAGGTTAGTTGAGATTCTATTTTTTTATACTAATTCGATAAAATAAAAAAAACTGAGTTCAAAAAGCAGCAATAAATAAATTAACCAAAGTATCGATCGTGCGATCGCTGTCCATCGGCATTATTTCTTTTCCTGAAAGTATATCTTGATCGATCACAAAATAGACCAAAGCACCCACCATAATTCTGGCTGCTGCTTGAGGATCGAATTTGTTACAGTTTAAATGAGTTGCTAAATATTCGCTCAAAATTTGGATGACTGGTCGATCTAAACTGAGAATTAAAGACTTTGCCAACTCAGGAAAACGTCCAGACTCGCCAATTATCAGCCGAATTAAAGCCAAAAATTCAGTATCGTTTCGGGTAGTTTCAAAAAACCGGATCGAAATGTTTCTGAGGACTTGTTCTATTTCTCCTTCAAAACTTTGGGGATCTTGATTTTTTAAAACAGCAGCACATCTTTCTTTAGCTATTCGATCGACAATAGCTGCAAACAAACCTTCTTTATTCTCAAAATGATTGTATATAGTAGGTTTAGATACTCCTGCGGCGATCGCAATTCGATCCATACTTGCTGCTGCATAACCATGTTTTAAAAACTCTTGTTTTGCACCATCTAATATTACTTTGGCTTTCTCTGAGGCTCTTTTACTGTTTCCTGTCAAATTATTTACCTTAATTCCTTTTTTTAAAAAGTAAAATTTTTAATATTTTTTAATTGACTTCGTTCAAGAATAAACATCTTGCTGCTTTTGTTTTCTAATTTCCTTTTCATGCTTGGCAACTGCTTCTTGTCGCTCGATTTCGCCACGGACATCGGCCCTGCGTCGATCTAAATTTTTGATAGCTAATTGACGACCATAAATTATTAATAAATCTCCCACAAAAATAAAAGTAGAACCTTTAGGCGCGCCAATATAAACATTGTCAGTTCTTTCGATTCCTAATACTAATATTCCTTCAGCACGAAGGTCAATGTCTTGTAAAGTTTTATTAGCGATCCAATCGTAAGATTCGACAATAATTTCTGCTACTTTATAATCGTCTCTTAAGTGTAATAAACCTGCATAATCTCTGACATCTAATTGAGTCCAACGTCGCAAAGCTCTTCTGGTTAAACTTCTTAAATAACGATCGAACTTGTGATTTATTGCTAAGATCCAAAGTACGATTATTCCGATCGCTAACATGAAGATTCTATTAAACTTATCGTTAGTTTCTGGTGTAGAAACAAAAATAAGCACTAAAGACGAAACGAGAGTGACGATCCCTGCATTTCCCAAAAACATCAACCACATAACGATCCGTCTTCGCACCGGATGATTGACTACTTTTTCCGATTCTTGGGTCGCAAAACCAGTTCCAGTAAAAGCCGATCGAGCTTGAAAACTAGCTGACTGACGGGATAAACCGGTTAATACCAGTGCTTCGGTAGCTATACGAGTAATTAGTAATGATATGGCTATTGTAGCTAATAATGAAAATACAGCCGACAATTTGTTTGCTCCCGATCGAGTATTAATTTTATTGTTTTTAACCGATAACAAGCACCCCTGATTATTTTTCCTCAGAGGGGCACTGGCTCTATCTTAGTTTTCTTATAGTATCAAATAATAAATAACACGATCGTTCTTACTTAAATTTATCTATTCTTTTATTACAAAATTCTATTATTCTAATAATAAATACATCTATCTCGAGCAAGATTTAGAAAATATTTACTAAATTGAGTTTATTCAACGGGCATATTAAATTTAGGCCAGGTAAATCTAAAAGTAGTACCTTGACCTAATTCAGATTCTACTTTAATTGTGCCGCCGCGATCTTCGATACTTTTTTTGACGATCGACAGGCCGATGCCAGTATTTGTAGTATCTTTTTTCTTTGGTGCGAGGGTTTTAAAAATAGCGAAGATTTTTTCTCGATCTTTAGGAGCGATTCCGGGGCCGTTATCGGATACGCTAAACTCGTAAGAGTCGCCGAGATCTCGATGGGATATTTTAACTTCTCCATTGCTAAGGTGATGGTGTTTGATAGCGTTGCTAATTAAGTTAAAGAAAACTTGTTGTAGGGGCAAGCTTTCGGTATATAAATTAGTAGGCATTACTTCAGACAATTGGATCTTAAATTCTGGTGGGGGGGAAAGGGAGTCGATAATATCTGCGAGAAATTCGTTAAGATTTATTAATTCCGGTTCGCTTTGAGTTCTGCCGAGACGGGAGTATTGCAGCAGTCCGTCGATAAATGCTTGCATTCGTTCGACTCGCTGCTGAAGCAGGTTCATTTGGTGTCTGGTGCTATCTTCTAATTTATCTTCTAAGTCTTCTTGAAGCCATTGAGAGAGTCTTCCTACCGCGCGCAGTGGTTCTTTGAGATCGTGGGAAATAACGTGAGCGAAACTGTCTAATTCTTGATTGCGTTTTTCTAGTTCGGCTGTGAGGATTAATAAATGGGAGTTGAGTTTGCTTAGTTCTTTGGCTCGTTTTCCTAAAGTTACTTCGGCTCGTTTGCGAGAGGTGATATCGTCGATCGTGCCTACAGTGCCTAGTATATTTCCATTTTCATCGCGATCGAGCTGGAATTTAATTTCTAACCAGCGCATCGTACCTGTTTTGGTTTGGCAGCGAAATTCGTATTCAAAATATTTTTTCTTTTCTTGTATTAAATCTACGAACAGTGCTTTAATATTTTTCTTCGATCGGCCCGAACAAATATAATTTTCAAAGTTGGTGTTAATACTTTCTTCTACAGTATATTTAGTTATTTTTTCCCAAGCTGGATTGAGGAATATCCAACGCCCTGTAATGTCGGTTTGAAAAATTACTTCTCTAACGCTATTGACTACGTTAGAATATTGCCGATTTGTAGATATTAATGCTTTTTCTGTTTGTTTTCTTTGGGTAATATCTTCAAAACTAACGCCGACGCAATCTCCGGGTAAGGGAAATGCTTTTAATGCTAAAACGATTTTGGAATAGCCTTCTTTTTGGTAATAAAATTCTTCAAATTCATGAATTTTTTGAGTCTTAACTACTTCTGCAAAAGCTTGAAAATACGGCTTAAATTCAACGATATCGTTAGGAAAGATTTCGCTCCATTTTTGACCGATTTTTTCTTGGATCGGCAGACTTAACAATTGACTTGCTGCGGGATTAGTAGCTACTAAGCGAAAACTTTCGATCTTGCTAAAGTCTTTTAATTGCCAAATACATAAGCCGATCTGAATGTTTTTGACGATATCGGCGTAAACTTGTATTTCCGATTTGGCTCTTTTTTCTCGGGCGATCGAGTCATCTTTAAGTCTATTTGTTGCTTCTAGTTGGGCGGTGCGACGTTTTACCCTTTCTTCTAGTTCTTGGTTGATTTCGATGACTTGTGCTTCGGCTAGCTTGCGATCGCTGATATCTCGACATACTGAGATAAATTTATTGGAGATTTTGCCGTCGCGAGAACGGATCGGTCGATCGATGATTTCCACCCAGAGATAATAACCTTCTCGATGGCGCAAACGCTGGGTATGAACTATTTTTTCTGGAAGCTTGTTGATTAGAGCATAGGTTTTTTCTAGGGCTTTAGCGTCTTCGGGATGAAATAGTTGATAGATCGACGTTCCTAATAATTCTTCGGGTCGATACCCTAACATATTAAAAACTGCTGGAGAAATATAATCGATCGTTCCTTCTTTATTACGTATGGAAATGATATCGGTGGAGTTGTCGGCTAAAAGTCGATATAGTTCTTCTCTTTGCTGCAACAATACTTCGGCTTTTTTGCGATCGTCGATATCGGTATGAGTTCCTACCATGCGAATGGGTTTACCTGTTTGTTCGTCCCATTTTGCTTTCCCCCAGGCTAAAATCCATTTGTAGCTGCCATCTTTGCACATCATCCGATATTCAGCTTTATATTTGGGGGTTCTTTTTTCTAAATGGTCTGCGATCGCTTGTTGTACTTTTGGTAAGTCTTCGGGATGTAATAATTTCCCCCAAGCTGAGAATTCATTTTCGATCTCTTTGTCTTCGTAGCCGAGCATATTTTTGAGAGACTCGGACATAAAAGCTTTGCCACTATTAATATCCCAATCAAAGATACCATCTGCGCTACCTTTGAGAATCATTTGCCATCTTTCTTGGCTTTTTTCTAGGGCTTTTTCTGCTTGTTTTTTTGCTGTTATATCTTTAGCTTCGGCGATTATTTCCCTTACTTTTCCCGATCGATCTAATATCGGGGTAATGGCAAATGCGACGATCGCCCGTTTTTTTTCTGCTCCGATCGCTTCTAGTTCGCAGTGGCCGGTTTTTCCTCCAGTAGCCGATTCGATCGCTTGTTTTAATTGCTCTTTTTCTGCTCCCCTCCACCATTCCAACCCTAAAAAATCTGCTCCGATCGGATTGCTATCTTTTTTTACCCCCATAAAGTTTAAAATGGTGCGGTTAATTTCTTTGATTTTTCCTTCTGGTGTTAAGACGATCGCCCAATAACAGGAACGATCGAAAAGGGCTTTAAATTTTGTTTCTTTTAGTTGTAATTTTTTTTCGGCGATTACGCTCTCGCTAATATCTCGCATTGCTGCTACCGCACCTAATTTTTCTCCCGATGATGAATAGATCGGATCTGCATTGGCGATAATATGCCTAATTTTCCCCGATTTAGGCACGATCGTCATTTCTACACCTTTAACCGATTCTCCTTGTAAAGCCCGATATAAAGGAACTTCTGTTTTTTCCATTAAAGTTTTGCCGTCTGCCAAATGGAGGCTGTAGTATTCACTCCATCGCTCGGGTGAAATCGCTTTGGCTGGCAGTCCGTGAAATTTTTCTGTGGAGCGATTGAGGAGGGTCAATTCTCCTTGACTATTGCAGGCTACGATCCCATCTGAGAGATTATCTAGCATCGCCCGCATAAATTGTTTTTTTCTTTCTAGTTGATTCTCCGTTTCCACTTCGACGCACATTCCAATCCAAATGTCGATATTCAGATCGCGATCGAACAGGGGTTGAATTTGTAAAGAAAAATTGTTATAATTACCATCTACTTGGCGCAGGCTGATATTTGTTTCGTAGGGCTTGCTTGCAGCGATCGCTTGCTTAAATTCCTGGCAAATTCGCTCCCTCTGTTCTCGGGCTATGGCTGAAAAAAATTGTTTGTTAGTTGGATTTGAAGCCTCTAATCCCGTGTATTCCTGCCACTTCTGATTAAAATAGACGATTTCACCTTCAGTATTTGCCACCCAAGCAATCTGAGGGATAACTTCTAATAACCTGTATTGTTTTGACTTGCAGGTTTCTAGCTCCCTTCTTAGAAAATCTATATCCTGTTGTAATTTTTCAAGACTATCTTTTTCGCTAGAAGCTATTTGTTTGCTAGAACCGATCGGTCTTATAGGAGCTTCAGTCATAAACCTTATGAATACTTGACGCGTTAAAATTCAGAAATAAACGGCTAACAATCATAATTTTAAAGATATTGTAAACTTAGCAAGTATTAACTCAATTAATATTTCTTAATTATACTTAGTAAAGTCTATGCTGTAAATACGGATCGATAGTGTAGCATAATTTACAGAAGCATAAATGAAAAAAGATCGACTACAAATAACTGAAACAATAAAAGACAACGGCGATCGAGTAGCATTATTAAATAGAATTACGACTCATATTCGCAAGTCGTTAGACTTACAAATAATTTTAGACGCTACGGTGGCAGAAGTGAGAAATTTGCTCGGCACCGATCGAGTAAAAATTTACAAATTCGATGAAGATGGGAACGGGCAAGTAATAGCCGAAGATCTTAATAGTAAGGGACTGCCATCTTTAAAAGGATTGCATTTTCCGGCTGGAGATATTCCTCCTCAAGCAAGAGAGTTATTTTGTAAAGCGAGAACGAGATCGATCGTTAATATCGAACAACAAGAAATTACCTTAGCGGCTAGAGATAGACTGCCTTCGACAGCAACGGGAGAATTGAGCGTAGCAGAAGTAAGACAACTAGAGTTAGAAGAGCTTCTCAAACGCCCAGTAGATCCCTGTCACGTGGAATATTTAAGCTTAATGGGAGTGAAATCGTCTCTAGTAATACCTATTTTAAACGAAAATCAATTGTGGGGACTATTAATATCCCACAACGCTACGGAAAAAATTTTCCCTCACAAAGATTTGCAAATAGTCGAGGCGATCGCAGAGCAATTAGAGCTAGCTATTTCGCAAGCGAATTTACTTTATCAAGTAAAACAAAAAGCTAGAAGAGAAGAGGCCATCAATCGAGTTTTTACCCTGTTACACTCCACACTAGAAACCAGAGAAATTTTACCCCAAGTCCTCGAAGAAACAGTAAATGCGATCGACGGATCGGGAGGAACGTTATTATTAGTAGATCCAGAAGAACAAGGAGCTAGTTTTTATACCCACGGTTTAGTGCCGCAACTATTAGGCAAACAGTGGGTAAAAATACTGAATTTAAATTCTTCTGAAGGGCCGATCGAGGTATTTAACGATCTTGAAAGAGAACCAAAATTAAATTCTTTTATCCCTGCTTTTAGGTCGCGAGATCTTCGCAGTGCGACTTCAGTAGCTTTAAAATATCGCAACGCACCTTTAGGTAGCTTAATGGTATTTCGCCAAGAAATAGAACAAGAAAAACTTTGGGCCGGTTATCAAGATAAAGACAATCGACAAAGTCGTCCCCGTCAGTCTTTTGAAGAATGGCGAGAACTTCAAAAAGGACGAGTTAAAAAATGGGCCGAAGCAGAATTAAATTTACTGCAATCGGTTGGCAATCATCTATCGATGGCAGTAATTCAGGATCGATTATACCATCAAGAAAAGCAGCAGCGATTGTTAGTAGAAATGCGGAATCAACAATTAGAACGGGCCCGTCAGATCGCTGAAGAAGCTAGTCGTCTCAAATCTAATTTTCTCTCTTCTACTTCTCACGAGTTGCGAACTCCATTAACAGGGACTCTCAACTATCTTAAATTACTTAAAGAAGGCTTTTACGATAATCCTCAAGAATTAAAAGAATATATCGAAGCAGCTTACTCTTCGACAGAAAATTTAGTCGACATTATTAACGACGTTCTCGATATTTCGAAAATTGAAGCGGGTAAAATGTCTTTAGAAATGAAGTCGATCGCCCTCAAACCATTATTAAACGAGCAAATAAATATTTTCAAGCAGATCGGTAAGAAAAACGGAGTAGAATTACACTTAAATTGTGACGATGTCGATCGAGTATTTACAGATGAAACTAAACTCAAACAAATTATCACTAATTTACTTTCTAATGCTTTTAAATTTACCGATCGCGGTTCTGTCTGTTTGAATGTAAAAAGAGCCAAAAAAGCTGGCAAATCTTTAGTAGTTTTCTCAATTCGCGATACTGGTATTGGCATCGAACCTCAAAAGCAAGAACTTTTATTTGAAGCCTTCGTTCAAGGAGATGGCTCGATTCGCCGACAGTACGGCGGTACTGGTTTGGGTCTGAGTATTTGCAAACAATTAGTAGAATTAATGGGCGGTTCGATCGAACTCGAAAGTGCGGGGAAAAATTTGGGGACTACGGTGACTTTTACTTTGCCCGATCGAATGGCTTAACTGCTAAAAATTGAAGAGCGAAACCAAGCAAAATTGAGCTTTTGAACTTCTCAGTTTGGAATATTTTCTTGGCAGCTATTAAAAAATCGATGGGAATAAATCTATCTCGAGACTAATTTTTTAGCAGCGTATTTTAATAAAATTATTAAAATAATATCAATTTATATTGGGCGGCGATCTGCGGTCGATTTAGTTAAGGTTCGGTTAAACTGCAACCCATAAAACTATTAATTTTGATGAGAAATATTGAGACTGGTAGGAGAGTCAGTGAAAATTTTGTTAGTAGAAGACGATTTACTTGTGGCTAAGAGTACGGCAAGGTTAATCGAACGAATGGGAGGTCATCAAGTCAAAGTCAGCGATTCTCCAATTGAAGTTATTGAGTCTTGCCAAACCGGTAAAATAGACTTAGTTTTAATGGATATTAATTTACCAGGAGCTAAATGGCAAGGTGAAGATGTTTCTGGAGCGGAGCTAGCAAAGTTACTCAAAACTGAAGATACAACAGCTCAAATACCGATTATTATTTTAACCGCTTACGCTCTAAGATCGGAAAAGGCAGATTTATTAGATATTTCTGGCGCGGATGAATTGTTGACTAAACCCATTAGAGATTACAGCACCTTAATGAGATTAATCGAAAAATTAACTAAATAAATCTATCTTAAGACCAATTTTTGAGATGTTTTTGTTTGTCGTATGATACTAAATAAACTCAAAAAAGTTATTTTTTAGTTCGGCAATAATAATAAATAAGGATTGATAAGTAGAAAAAATAATGAGTAAGATAAGTGTTATTGTCATAGAAGACCACGAATTAAGTAGAATTGGCTTGTGCGCCGGTCTCAAACAACAAGAAAATATTGATGTTGTTGGCGATGCAGAAAATGCGGCCAAAGGTTTGCAATTAATGAAAGATACTTTACCAGATGTTGCAGTAGTAGATATTGGTTTGCCAGATAAAGACGGCATCGAATTAACTCAAGAAATCAGACACTTTCAAGCCGATTATTTTGCAGAAAAGAAACCGAAGATTTTAATTTTAACGATGCATAAAGACGAAGATGCTGTCTTAGCTGCATTTGCTGCTGGTGCTGATTCTTACAGCGTTAAAGATGCAAGTATGGAGAATTTGGTAAAAGCGATCGAAACAACTCACGAAGGAAATTCTTGGATCGATCCGACTATTGCTAGAGTAGTACTCAAACAAAGTAAAGCCGGAAATTTAGCCGCAACAAATGGTAGTAGATCGATCGATCCTCCTGAAAACTCAGACTACGAAAAAATTCTCGAAACTTCTCCTTTAACCGATCGAGAATTAGAAGTTTTAGAATCGATCGTGGCTGGTTGTTCTAACGCCGAAATTGCCGAAAAATTGTATATTACCGTAGGTACTGTTAAAACCCACGTTCGCAATATCCTCGGTAAATTATGCGCTGACGATCGCACTCAAGCAGCAGTCCGTGCTTTGCGATCGGGTTTGGTAAAATAAAATAGCTAAAGTAGGGGTAAGCAGTTGCAGCTTTTTCCCCTGACTTTTTAAAGTACTATCTTATTTTCCAAATAAGTCTTTAACTCCTTCGACTATATTTCCTGAAGCTTGTTTGGCATCTTCACCGGCATCTTCCAAGCGATTTTTAGCTTCACCCATAGCTTGTTCGGTTTTTCCTTGAGCTTGTTCGATCGAACCTTCAACTTCTTGTCGTGTTTGTCCGACATTCTTTTTGACAGTACCGAGATCCTCTTTTGCTTTGCCTTCAATTTTGTCGCTAGTACCTTCACCAAAGACATTATCGACGGCTTTTGCTCCTGCATTATCTTCGACAGCAAGGATCGGCGAGGGAGTTTGTAACGTAGTTGCAGAAGCTGTAGGAATTGAGATAATAAATACTTTTACCCAAGCAAATGTAACTGCTAATAAAGTACAGCTTAATAAGAATATTTTTTGCTTATTTTTTAGTAAATTAACTAATATATTTGCAGTTTTCATGACTCTAAACGTCCTTTTTTGGTAATTATATAGCTATGATATGAGTTGGAATTACAATTTAAATCTACTTTAGGGAACATTTTCAATTTTAAATAATTACTATAATACTTTCTCGATATACTCGATATAGATGTATAGATGTATTTGATTGTTAAAAAATGTGTCGTAAATAAAATAAATTTAGTATGTCTTTTGGCAGAAGTTTTTAATTTTACTTCTCTATAAATTGATAATAGTAAGAAAAAAATAAATTAGGAGCAAACAAAAATGAGTACTGAAGATAGAGTACAAGCTACAGCTAAAAATATCGAAGGAAAAGCCCAAGAAATGATGGGAGAAGTTACTGGAGATCCAGAAGATAAAGCAGAAGGTCAAGCCAAACAAGCAGAAGCTCAAGCAGAACAAGCTAAAGAAGACGTTAAAGATAAAGTTAAAAACGCGATCGATTAGTCCCAGCTAAATATTTAGATCTACTTATAATAAATTTGGGCGAGCTTCAATTATTTGCCCAAATTTTTAGTGCATTTTAATATTAGTTAATCTTGAATCAATTCAAAATTTAACAATCTCTGTTGCCCTAGCTCTTCAGGTAAAAAAGGTGGTTTTTCTCTTGCTGGATATTTAGGAATATCTTGAAGGTTTAAGTATTCTTGCGATACCCACAAACTCCAATCGTTCGTTTCTTTTACTATTATTGCCGCTCCTAATACTTCTTTTTTTAAAAATTTGCGGCACATATTTGTTATTTTTTTAATCCGATCGGGACAGCGATCGCAATTTAACGAACAAGAATATACTTTAAAAAATGAAACTTGATTGTAAGTAAGTTCTGGCAAACATTTTGCTCGATCGGATTGTTTTGGCTCGATATCGCAATACTCTATATCTTTTGCTGAAAGTATTAACATATTTAGGTAGCTCGATTGAAAAAAATTAATAAATCTTAATATGTGTCGAAAAAAAATAGAGTATTTGTTGTTAGAGGCAGAATTAAGTGAGGTAGGGAGCAGGTCGAACAAGGATCGAACAATAACCAAGAGTCAAGAGAGCAAAGTAAAACTCACTTACAACAGTTAGAGTCTTAGCCTGCTCCCCACTGTTTGTCAATAATGCTTGCCACCCACTGCCTACCTATAACTTTATCTTCTTTTGATTTCGGTTTAATTTTTTATCAAAATATCGATTGAATTATTTTTGATTGAAAATTCGAGCGCGATCGGAAATAAAGCAAGAGTGGAATTAATTTAAATAATTTGAATTACTATTGAAAATAACTCCTCTGCCCTTTATCTCAGCATTTATTTTTTTTATATAGCTAAGCTGTATTTAAATAATGCCAGGGCCTTTACCACCAGGTTGATTGATTTCTTTGAGTTCTTTAGCTCTTTCGAGTTTCTCTGCTTCTTGTTTTTCTCTGAGATCTCCTGGCTCTTCAATATACATTTCTGGTTCGACGGGATAGTTATTTAACAATCCTTCTCGATCGACAGTATAGCCACTAGTGGTATCGATACTAGCTTCAGACTTGTCGGGAACATCTGCAAACTCTTCCCCTTCTCTTTCAGCGCGGGCTGCTGTTTCTGCCGAAGTGATATTGCGATCGTAATTATCGCTGTAGTCTTGTTTTGGTTCTACCATCTATTATCTCCTCATACAAGGTTAATTACTGTTTCAGCCAATCAATAAAGTAAATAAATTTGATTATTTTTATTGACTTTATTTTGCTTACACTTTCTATTTTATCTTGAGAGTACTAACATCTCTTCTACCTATTTAAGTATTTTCTTGAGACTATGGGGTAGATTTAGTTACAATATCTATCTAAAGAGGTAGCTAAAATAAAGATTAAGAATTTAAGTTTAAGCTATATTGAGATCTAGATGCTTGCACTGTTATCGGACAACTCCTAAATTAAAATTACGATATTTGCAGTTTACTGGGGACTTGAGGATAGCGGTCTTAGTCTTTTAAAATCAAACTTATGAACTTAATTAATAACATACCTACTCGAGGACAATTACAAAGAACTCTTTCTCAAAGGATACAAGCATTCTATCGCGATAGATTAGGACAACAACCATCTAAAGTAACTTGCCAGCTTTTTGATGAAAAATTAGTCGTAATTTTGGAAGACTCGATTACTAATGCTGAAGAACTTTTAATTAATAAAGGACAACAACAATTAGCTCGAGAAGTAAGGGAAAATTTAGATGATGCGATCGGCCCGGAATTGAAAAGCTTAATTGAGGATATCATTGGTGTGGAAGTTGACGATATTCTCAGTGATGCTACTTTAACTACCGGTCGAAGCGGTATTATAGCAGTATTATCAACCACTCCCGAACTGAGAGGTACGGCATCAGCTTCTAAATCGAAAAAAAAATAATCTAAATTGAATAAATATGATATTAAACTTTCATTTCTAAAATATTGCGACTTTCTAAATAAATGTTAACGTTTAAATTTTGGAAATGAATAACTCTTTTACAATTTCTCAAGACTTGCAAAATCAAATTTCACAAATTATCAAAGACATATACAGTAAAGAACTCGGACATCAAGTTAAAGAGGTCAAGGTTAAATTACGCAACTCCAATTTAATTATTATTGTTGAGGGAACTGTTACTAAACCAGAACAACTACTCAGTCAAACTCAAAACAGAAAATTAGCCAAACAAGTGAGAAAATTTATCGACGATGTCATTCAGCCTCAAATTAAAAACTCCCTTGAAGAAGCGATCGAAGTTAAAATCTTAGACTACTTGAGCGACACTGTTATCGATAGCAATATTACTGGTGCGATCGCTATTTTGACTTTAAACTAACCTTTCTGGCTCGCTTTCAACATCTCGAATTTCTGCTTCGAAAAGATCGAGGTTAATTTTGTGAATGTAATAATCGATCTTAGCTTCTAAATCTTCAAACAGATAAGGTTTCGTCAGATAAGCATCGCAACCTGCTTTGTAAATCATTTTCTGTTTTTCTACAGATGCGAAACTTGTCACAGCGACGATCGGAATATTTTGAGTCATTGGATCTTCTTTGAGATGGCGAATTACTTCTAAGCCACTCATATCCTCAAGCATAATTTCGATCGAAATTAAGTTCGGTAAAAGTTGTTTTGCTAACAATAAAACTTGTTCTCCACTATTAGCAAAAACAGACTGGCAGTTTTTTACTTTGGCTATATAATCGATTAAAAGTAGGTTATCTTCATTATTATCTGCCGCTAAAATTAAAGGCTTATCCCTCGATTTCGATTCGCTTGTTTGCTGGTTTGGCATGTCCATTGCCTGCTTTGCCCTATACTAAATAAGACGCGAAGCTTCCTTGCAGTGGCTAGCAGGCACTTTTTTTTACAGGAATGGCTCGAATTTAAACTTACTGATTTGAAGGCTTTTGCTCTAATTTTATTTATCGAGGAAAAACTTATACAAATGAGCAGATTAAATATCTCTTATATATGCTACTTCAATTACGATAATTTTTAAAGGAATTTTTTTTTGAAACAACTCAATTGCAGAACAGGAGGAGGGTTGAAGGCTTATTGATTTTTGTCAATTGGAGATTTTTTTAAGAACCGATCGCCCTTTTGTTCTCTTACTATAAAAGGCCAACTGCGCTCAAAAATCTGCTTTTTTGTCGAGCTAAAAATTTAATCCTGCAATAAGATTTATTTTCCTCTCTAAAAAAAATCATCCTTTGTTTTTATTCCTTTCAGTAGATATCAATTAAACCGATCTTATACCTAAAAGTAGATGTATAAAAGACAACAAAAATGGTGTAATAGAAGGTGAAGACATCAAGGAAATATCTTAATGCCACAGATTAATATTGGTTTAACACAAGAAGAGCGTCACGGCGTTATCGAACTTTTAAATCGAGATTTAGCAGACTCTTATTTAGTATTAATTAAAACTAAAAAATATCATTGGGATGTAGTCGGCCCTCAATTTAGAACCCTACATCTAATATGGGAAGAACACTACGAAAGTCTGACCGAAAACATCGATGCTATCGCAGAAAGAATTAGATCTTTAGGCGGTTACCCCGTAGGTACGGCCGAAGGATTTTTAAAATTAGCTTCGATTAAAGAGCATCCTAGCGATTTACCTTCTGCTACAGAAATGGTAGCGCGTCTGGTACAAGACCACGAACAAATTATTCGCAACCTCAGAGAACATATCGATAGTTGTTCTGAAAAATATCACGACGAAGGAACGGCAGATTTTCTGACTGGGTTAATGGAAGAACACGAAAAAATAGCTTGGATGCTGAGATCCTTTATTGAAGGAGAAAACGTACAACCTTCAGGCGATCGACCCAGATCGGAAACTAAACCAACTGTTAATGCGTAAAAGGAGAAAAAAATAACTATATGTCAGAAGAATACAAAGCAGAAAGAACGATTACGGCAGTATTTGCCAAAGAAAAACAAGTTAACGACGTTATTCAACGTTTATTAGATCGAGGAGTCGATCGCGACCACATTTCGGTGATGGGCAGAAATTTCGAGTCGCAAACTCGTATTAGCGGCTTTATTACCAAAAAAGATGTCATTTTAGGAGGCCTCAAAAGCGGAGCGGTATTCGGATCTTTATTCGGATCTTTCCTCAGCTTGCTGACCGGAGTAGGAGTGCTATTTATTCCTTTTGTCGGTTCGGTAGTAGCGGCCGGGCCCGTTAGTTCGGTATTATTAGGTGCGGCTACTGGCGCGATCGCCGGAGGTGCTGGGGCTGGTTTGGCTTCTTTCCTCGCTACATTAGGAATGTCTCAAGAAAAGGCTGCAGTCTACGAAACTCGCCTCAAAGCCGGAGAATTCGTACTTATGGCCGAAGTTCCCGGGGCTAAGTCTGGAGAATATCAGCTTTTAATTGAAAGTGCTGGAGGGGAAGAAATACACCTCAGCGAGACTACTTTACCCCGTCCTTGTTCGGGCCGTTGCAACTCCCCAGAAGATCTATCTCCCGAAGTTCGATCGCATTTATCTCAAGCAGCACAAAAGACTTTTATCGATCGCTACAATGCTGTTTACGATGATAGTCAAGATCCGGTTAAAGCAGAAGAAGCTGCTTGGGATACCGTTAGAGAAGAGTACGAAGAAGACGAAAACGGCGTTTGGTCTAAGGCTAAAGTCACTGCGTAGTTATAGAGGTATTCAATCGTGCAAAAATATAAATGCACTGTCTGCGGCTATATCTACGACCCCGAAAAAGGCGACCCCGACTCGGGAGTCGACCCGGGAACGGCTTTTGAAAATATCCCAGAAGATTGGTCTTGTCCTAAGTGCGGTGCGAGTAAATCGGATTTCGAGGCGATCTAGGAAGATCGATCGCAAAAGAGAGTTTTTAAGATCTATTCCCTTAGATAGAGTCAAGTTGATTTGACAAAAGTTAACATATATACAAACAGTAGGAGAGCAATAATAATGGAAAACCAAGAAAATAAATTTGGATTTAGTAACTTTGCTGAAACTTGGAACGGACGTTTAGCAATGTTAGGATTTGTTATCGGTTTAGCTACAGAATTAATCACCGGACAAGGAATTTTGTCTCAATTAGGTTTAATGTAATCTAATTTTGTGAAATAAAACATGAATGAGGATAGAGTATTAAATTCTATCTTCATTTTTCATATATTCAACTAATTTATGTTTTTTTTAAGACCCTATCAAAGATTTTTAGAAATTTTTATTTATCCTAGTATTTGGGTGGGGGCTGGAATAGCCTCTTTGTCATTATACGTTCAAATGGCTTTAAATTTGCCTTTAGATTGGCACTCGCCCGTTTTAATTTTATTTACTTCTTTAGTTTTTTACAATTTAGATCGAATTTTTGACGTTCGCATTGGCGAAATACCAGACAATAAATTAAAAAGTTTTTTCAGTCAAAAATTGGTTTTTATTATTGTCTTATTAGCAGCTTTAGCTAGTATAGTAATGTTAATTTTAGCACCCGATCGCGTTCGTTTAGTCAGCTTGGGGGCTTTAGTTCCATTAATATATGGAATGCCATTATTAAAACTAGGAAAAAAATGGTATCGTCTCAAAGATATTCCAGGTAGTAAAGCAATTATTGTCGCAGTAACCCTTACCTACGCAACAGTTGCATTACCCATAGCTTATACAGAAGCTAATTTTAACCTCGATCGAGCGATACTATTAACGATATTTTTATTAGTTTTTATCGGCACTAATTCCCACCTTTTCGATCTGCGAGATCTAAAGGAAGATCGAGCTGCTGGAGTACTAACCTTACCCGTAGTTATTGGTGTAAAATCGACTCGAATCTTATTTACACTGCTGAATATTTTAGTGTTAATAATTTTCGCAGCATATTGGTTCGAAACAGGAAAAATTTTCACCCCAATAACAATTTTAGGAGCGATCGCTTTAGATCTAATAATTATTTGGTGGCTGAAGCCGACGACACCGAGAAACGTTTATAACATTTCGATCGATGGCTGCTTATTTTTACCCTTACTTTTAATTAATTTCGAAGGGTAATTTAACAGTAAAACAACTACCTTCACCCAAAGTCGATGCGACAGCAATATCGCCGCGATGGGATTTAATAATTTGATAGCATAAATGCAAGCCCAGACCATTACCAGAACGTTTGTGATTGCCTTTGCGAAAGCGATCGAAAATAGTCGCCAAATTGTCAGGATCGATGCCGATACCAGTATCTTTTATCGTGAGAATTATACCTTTTCGATCTTCAGATAAAGCCAAACTAACCGCTACAAATCCAGTATCGGTAAACTTAATAGCATTGCCGATTAAATTAGTCCAAACTCGCTGCAATTCTAGTCGATCGCCACTAATTTCTTCTCGATCTACTGTTGCATCAAAATTTAAAGCAATATTTTTTTCTTCTGCTAGAGGTACGAGTCTAAATATTACTTCTTCGAGGGATTCTTTGAGATTAAAAGGTCTAAAACTGAGAGTTTTCTCTCCTACTTCATAACAATGAACTTCGAGAAGATTGTTTAACATCAGCAAGAGGCTATCGTTGCTGCTGACAATGTTACCGATCGCTTGACGAGTTTCTTTAGTAATTTCGCCGAATATTCCTTGTTCGATTAAATTTAACATTCGGTTAGCTGCTACTAAGGGAGTGCGAAGATCGTGAGTCAAACAAGAAACATAATTTTCTTGTCGATCGATCGTTTCTTTCAAACGCAACAGCGATCGCACCCGGGCTTGTAACTCGTCAATTTCGACTGGCTTGCGAATAAATTCATCTGCACCGAGATCCAAACCTTTAATCGAACTAGATTCTTCGTAAGCGGTAATTAAAATAATTGGGATAAATGGTAAAGTCTTATCGGCACGAATTTGTTCGGTTACTTCATAACCCGTCATTCCCGGCATCATCACGTCTAAAAGAATCAGATCCGGGGGTTGGGTTTGAATTTGAGCTAAAGCTGCATAACCATTTTGAACCAGTTTGACGTTATAACCTTGATGTTCTAAAGCTAATTTAATTACAAAAAGATTGTCGGGATTATCATCGACAGCTAAAATATAGCCTGTCTTTTGCTGAACGGGTACGGACATTTTTAACATTTTTCTACTTTATTATTTTCAATAGTTACTCGCTCGGGTAACTGTACTTTAAATATTGAACCTTTTCCTAATTGGCTTTCAACAGTAATTTTACCTTGCATCATTTTCACTAGTTTATTGGATATTGCTAATCCCAAACCAGTGCCGGAATGTTTTCGAGATAGGGTTAAATCTTCTTGGTGAAAGGCTTCAAAAATAGGCTTTAAATTTTCCGGTGCGATGCCAATTCCCGTGTCTATTATGGCAATTTCTACTCTTTGGGAAGCAATTTGTTCTAATTTTACTAAAACGTTACCCGAGTTAGTAAATTTAATAGCATTGGATAGTAAGTTAAATAATATACGTCGTAAATATTGGCGATCGTTAACTACCTTGATCTGCTCTTTTTGTAAATTTATTTCTACTTCTAGAGTTAACTTTTTTTCAACAGCCAGCGATCGCACTTCTTCAACTGTTTGCTTGACTAATTCGCTGAGATCGAATTTTTCTAAGTTTAATTTTACTTTTCCCGATTCTATTTTTGAGAAATCGAGAACTTCGTTGAGCATTCCTAGAAGGTGCTTGCTATTATTAAAAATTCGGCTTATTATATCTTCTTGTTGTTGGCTTAAAGGATCTGGATAATGACGGAGTAGCATTTGTGAAAAACCCATGATTGCGTTCATCGGGGTTCGCATTTCATGGGACATATTTGCTAAAAACTGCGACTTTAATTGAGAGAGTTCTCGCAATCTTTTATTTTGGGATTTAATTTGTTGTTGTTGTTGTTCTAATTGAAGATTTTTGTTATTTAATATTTGATTGACTCGTTGCAGATTGTCATTACTCTCGATTAATTTTTGAGTCGCTATAGCTGCTGCTTTTTCTGCTCGATAAATTCTCAGAGAATTCCGCAGACTTTTTTCGAGACTTTCTGCTGTCATTTCTGATTTTATTAAATAATCTGTCGCTCCAGCTTTCATCAATTCTACAGCAATTGATTCAGTTCCTTGTCCGGTTATAGTAACTACCGGAGCGTCTATCTTTTTTTCTTGGATTTTTTTAAGTACGTTCAATCCATCTAAATCTGGCAGATCGTAATCTAATAATATACAATCAAAATTTTTCTTTTCTAAGATAGAAAACCCATCTTCAGCATTGCTAGCTTCTGTAATATCTGCTGTCAAGTTTGATTTGGCTATCGCCCTAAAGATCGCCATGCGATCTACTTCTTCATCGTCAATTACTAATAGAGATAATTTTTGTTTCATGCTGCTAATTTTTGAAAACGATCCGCTTCGATCCTTGTTAAATAAAATACAATCTAATTGTGTTATTAATTGCGAAAAATCTAAACTTTTTGTTATATTCATGAAAGGTTTATCTATTCTTGATATTCTACATTAAACTGTTTGGGGTAAAAATAGAAATTTAGAGTCGTCGGATCGGTTATCACTTAGGCAAGATATCTCAAGAGTATTCGAGCTATTTACTGTTTGCGATGAATTTAGATCTCAGACAAGTTATGGTAGATAAATAAATTTAAACAAAAAACTCCGGCAAAGCAATCTACATTTCGACATATATTGAATTAATTTTCGTAAGGAATGGGTTAAATCTTTCTTATTTAACCATCGACGGGAATTTCGATCGAACTGATCGGAATTACCCGAACCTTAAGACTGACGGGTTTTTCTAACTCGCGGGCGATAAAATCTCTAACTAACTCGATTTGACGATCGGAAATAGAATTAGGGGCTGCGGCTACATCTATTTGAACGACAACGAGATCCTTTTGAGGATCGATGTTAATTGAAAGAATATCGCTGCGAGAAAAAGTAACAGTGTGAGTGCGAATCATTTGTTCTACGCTCGATCGAACCCTTTCTTTTACCAAAAGTTCTTCTAGAGCAAAACCTAAAGGCAATCCCAATAAAAACAAAGTTACTAGCGAAATTGAAAGTCCTTGTTTGGCCTTAGCAATACTGCCGTAAGATTGACACAAAAATACGATTCCGCCACTAAAGATAATTCCCGTTAAATTAGTCAAATACAGCAGCAGCGCGCCGAAAGCTAATTCTTCTTGACCCAAAGCCAAACCAATCCCGACAACGCTCAAAGGCGGTACTAAAGCCACGGCGATCGCCACTCCGGGTAAAGCATCGGCAATGCGAGAGCGCGATCTCGCAAATGCTCCGGCCGCACCAGCAGCTAAAGCAATAGCCAAATCGATTAAAGTAGGATTCGATCTCGACAGTACTTCCGAGTCTAGAGCAGTCATTCCCAACATTCCAGCCATTAACCAAGAAATAAAAACAGTTAAAATAGTTCCTGTTAAAAGAGTCAAAGAAGATCGGCGCAGCAAACGTCGATTTGCCACCACCATCGCATAAGCAATACCGATAATCGGCCCCATTAAAGGAGCGATAATCATCGCACCGATAATAATCGCGACGCTATTAGCTAGTAAACCCAAAGTAGAGATCGTACTAGATAGGGCTAACATAAAATGAAAACTAAATGAAGGCACTGAAGCGCGCCACAAATTGCGATTCAAACGAGCGATCGAGGCTGGTTTTTCCCTCAGCCAATGCCAATCGCCGCTATGAGTATTCCAATATTCAATAATATTTGTCTTCCAAGAAATAAGTGTTTTTACCATATAAATTTTTAAGCGTGTTAAATAATTATATCCAAAACTAATTAATAACACTAAAGTATTCGTTCAAAAAAGATTATCATCTTCAAAGATTAAACTTTTTTTTCAAGAGAAGAGCGGTTATTTTTTTAATAAAAAAGGAAAAAGGAAAATCTAACGTCCCACCTCTTTCCTGCAATTTTTATTTAGACCAATAAGTACTTTTTAAGTTTAACAATAAATTCAATAATAACAATCATTCCCGCGATAGAGCAATATTTTTCAAAGAAAAGCTCTAAGTTTTTAGACCTTATTAATATTTTTTTAAGCTAGCTCGTCGGCTTGGAAAAGTTTCCGAAATAAAAATCTATCTTAAGATAGATGCAATAAAATATTTTAAATTATGGGAAGTAAAACCAAGGCAAAAGAATTAAAAATATATTGCGATCGCAGCGATCGCAATCAACTAGAATTATAGAATATCGAGTAGTTTCGATCGAAGTAAATACCACTAAAAACCGCGACAGCGATCGAATACTTGCTGATAAATTTCTTGTAATTGAGGATCTTTAACGATTAATTCTATTTTTACTGGAGTATTTTTGATTTCAGGATGTTTGCTAGCGATCGCTTTGAGTGCTTTTAGAGTCATTTCTAAAGAGAGAAAGTCACCTTTAACGGTGTAACCGACATAATCTTCTGTAGTTATCGATCGACTGAGATCTATTTCGGCTAATTGTGTGACTTCGGAGTTAATTTCTTTTTCGACAATTAATTTCTCTTTTCTGAGTGGAACTCGAATCATTTCCGTTTCCACTTCTTTGCGAACTATTACCTCGCCTACTTTATGTCTTTGACGCTTAACGGTCAACCTTTCTTGATTTAAATTTATATTACGTTCGCTATTATTATCTTCTACTTGTTTTTTGTCAATTAGTTTATTTTCAATCATTTTTGTTCTTTATGCTGCCAAATATTGAGTTAAGTTGAGTACCAAAAATACTCAACTTGTTTACCTTTTAAAAAACCTAGTTCATACTATCTAGAATGGTTAATAACTGGATTTCCTTCGGTATCCACTTTTAACTTTTCGCGACGTAATTCTTCTTCTGCAGTTACCGTATCCCTTTCTATTTCTTTGCGAATGCTAACTTCTTCTCCTACGAAAGTTTCTTTACTAATTTGTGCTGTTTCTTCATAGACCGCTACGCGAGCAACTTCACCCGATTGGAAAGCAGTTTCATCCCCATCTACTACTTTTGCTTCGTCATCTTCTGGAGTGTTGCGCTCGATTACTATTCTTTCTTTTGCTACGGGAACGCTAGCTTGAGATGTTTGTGTTTCTACTTCTTTAGAGATAGAAACATCGCCGCTTTTATTACGTTGTTTATCGGCAATTAAACGCTCTTCATAAAGTTTGAGATTTTGACGATCTTCGGTTTCAAGTTCGTACATTTGTTCATCTCTTTCGTAACCGGAATTATTGCCGCTAGGACTGCGATAAATTCCTTTAACTCGATCTTCATAGTCGTAGTCTACTACCATATCATCGTCGTATTCTGGTAGTTCTTCGACGCGATCTTTATTGGGTAGACCGATCGCATAAACTTTTTCTTCAGAATGGTCTAGTAAAGAAAGACCGATAGGAAGTAAAACTTTTTTACCAAAAACCCAGAAACCTGTATCGACAACAAAATAACGCAAGCGACCGGATTCATCTACTAAAAGATCGTGAATAGAGCCGATTTTTTCGTCTTTAGTACCTGCGTAAACAGTATAGTCTTTAAAATCTCTGCCGCCAAAGCTTTCTTGATAATTTGGATAAAAATCTTTGATTTTAATAAGAGTCATAATTTTTCCTGCTTGTTTAATGTGCGTTAACCTCAGTTTATAAAAGAATATTTCTCGATCGATCCACCTAAAGAAATATCTATGGGATTAAAATAATTATTAACTTTTATTGCAAGGGCAATGTTTCTTTTGATAGATGATATCTCAAGAAACAACTGAGAACTTAAACATAGCTCGAACAAACAAATCGAGCCAAAAAATAAGCTTAATAACCAAATAAATCATGGAAATAACTAATAATTACAAACGTGCTTTAGGTGTGTTTAAAGAACGCGAAAATTTGGAAAATGCTCTGCACAAACTAAAAGAAAGAAACTTTGATTTTGAAAGAATTTCCGTAATCGCCCGAGACGATCGCGCGCCGATCGCACAAGATGATGTCGAAACAAAAAAAATCGGCAACAAAGCAGAAGAAGGAGCGACTACAGGAGCGGTTACCGGAGGCGTTTTAGGAACTGCTACCGGACTTTTAGTCGGTTTGGGAATTTTAGCCATTCCCGGTATCGGGCCGATTTTATTAGCTGGAGCGGAAGCAACCGCGATCGCCACAACTTTGGCCGGAACTGCGATCGGTGCTGCTGCTGGTGGATTAGTTGGTGCTTTAATCGGTTTGGGTATTCCCGAAGAAAAAGCAAAATTATACCACGATCGCGTCTGTGATGGTTATTACTTATTAATAATTACCGATACCGAAGAATCGATCGATCGCGCTGGGGAAATTTTAGGCGAATATGAAGTAGAAAATTGGGAAATCTACGACGTACCACAAACAGGAGTAAGTTCGACAACCGATCTCGACTCTAACGATGATATCGCCACTGTAACTGAAGATAAGACACTCAAAACAGTTAACGCTTCTCCCGAAGTATTAATCGTCGATCGTCGTAAGTAGAAATTTTATCTCAAACAATTAAACAGGAGTATTTAAAACAGTGAAATATAAAATGACTAATAAGATCTTATTTTTTTCCCTAGCTACGGTATTGCTATCTTTAACTAATGCTTGCGATCTAGCTAGAACTAGTCAAGACGCTCCAGGATCTTTGGACGATCGTACAACAGATCCAGCAGAAGTTGAAGCAACTAAAAAAGATGCAACTAGCGACATTCGCCAAGATCAGTTAAGTTCCGATATTAGAGCTAGAGAACAAAGAAACGATATTATCGGAGACCAACAAAAAAGATTCGATTCCGATTTAGAAAGCGAAGTCAGAGCTAAACTAGAAGCCAACATTCCTCGCGCTAAACTAGCTGTTGATGCTGAAGATGGGATGGTGAAAATAGTCGGAACTGTTCCGTCTCATAAAGAATACAGTACGATCGAACCTTTAGCTAAAGAAATCGTTGGCGTTGATAATGTCGAACTCGATGTTAAAGTAGTCGATCCTTCTCGACTATAAATCTACTCGGGGCAAGTTAGAAGTTTAAAGTATAATTTCTGACTTCTTTTTGCCCTTTGTTTTCTGAAATTATCGTTCCATTAAGTGGGGAAACTGTTCTAAGATCGCATTTATTACCGATTGTTCTTCAGCAGAGATCGAACCATCTTCCCACAAAGCGATCGCGTAAGATCTTTGCAATAAAATTCTTGCATAAGATGGGGACAATTGTTTTAACAATAGTTCTAGGGGTCGAGGCTTTTTAATATTAACTGCGATGGTTTTTACTGAAGAAGGAGATACTTCCCGTAAAACTGGTAAAATTTCCGACCAAGGTCGATCGCCATAGCTAGCTTTAATTGTATGAATTAAAGCCAAATCGACTATTTTTGATTGAGTATAAGCATATTTCCACTCATCTTTATCTTCCGATTCTGCTTCTTTAATTAGCTGGGATTTCTCTTCATAAAATCCGCAAGCTGTTTGCCCTAAAGCATAAAATAATAATGCATTGCTCGACGCACCGACTATCGCTCCGATACCGGGCAAAATCTCGATTAAATTTAAGCCACCCTTGAGCATATTTCCTCCTAAAGAGAGGGCAAAAATACCGACAACCTCTCCTCTACGACTCGGATCTTTTAAATCCAAACCATGAGCGGCTGCAATTTCATAAATCATTTCTGCTTGCAATTTAGTAATTGCGGCTAGTTCTACCCCTAATAAAAAAGCAGCAACCGGAGGAATAATATTAGTCATTAATCCTACTTTACCAGCTTCGATCGCTTTGTTTTGAATTATACGATCGGCTATTTCATAGGCTGTGGCTTGAGGATATTTTGCTTCTAATTCATTAACGTTTGCTAGGGCTTTTTCTATATCTACTTCCCCCAATAAGCTCATCAACCAATTCATTCCAAAAACACCGTGTAGCGATTTGATTATCGGGTTATTGGCGATCGCCTCGAGGGTTTTTCCTGTCGATTCTGTAGCTCGATCGACAATATTTTCTGTTTCAGTTACATTAAATATCATAAAAATTTATTTTTTCTTTCTTTTTTGCTTCTACCAAATATATTATAATATCAACTTTCGAGCGTTATCATCTTTCTTTCGAGTTAATTGTTACAAAGATAGATATATTTTGAGTAATTTTATATTTTTGTTAACGAAAATAAATCTATACCTCTTTAGGAGGATTATTTTTTTTGCTGTTTCCCACTAAGAGCTGATTGAAAATGAGTAAATCTAGAGTTAAATGATAGTAGATAGTTAATTTTATTACCGTTGCGATCGAAGTCCTCGGCCAGGTTAGGAAGGTCTTAAAGTGTTAATAGCCATACTAGGAAATTATAATAATTGTTGTCAAAGGAATAATATAGCTCTGGGAATCTTAAGCGATCGCCAAAAGTTAGTAGCAGCATTAGCAGATCTCGAAGAGATTAAATTCCCGATGGAAACCATTGCCATAATTGCTAAAGAATTAGATCGCAAGATCGAAATAGAGCCTAAAAAAATCGCTAAATTCAAAGCTAAATGTTTTGAAAAAATTATTAAAGAGCGATTTTATATTAAGGCAATAGCAGGATTAAATTTAGAAGAAAAACAAACCCAATCTTATTTAAATAGAGTGCGATCGGGCCAGTATCTGATTAAAATAGTCGGTACAAAAGCAGAAGTTTTAGCAGCAAAAGCCATTTTCACGATCTACGGTTTAAAAAAATGGCAAGTTTGGGACAAGATCGAACCCGACACATCGATCTGCTGTAACAATTTTGCAACTGCTTAAAAAGGATAATAAATTAAGTGCATTCGACTAGTACTCAGTTGAGTGCGAATTTTTTTTTGGGCAACAAGCTGCTTCAAACAGATTTGTACCATTGAAACTGGGCGATTGAGTCGATCGCAAATAATTTTAATGGTAATTCCTTCTGGATGGTTGCGAATTAATAGTAAAACCTTTTCAAGGGTACTTATTTCAGGTGCGGACTTCATGTTTTTGTAACGCAAGAATGGC
>CAYWIH010000024.1:0-8229 GCA_964458305.1 uncultured bacterium
GAGGTCAGAGGTCAGAGGATTTTTAGTGACTTCTTTTAATATTAAATAAAATTGTTATTTTTGAGAATTGTTGTAATTTAATATTTTAATATTTTGTCCCCAAAACGAACACAAAAACGTCGTTAAATTTTAAAATCTCTTTATCTGAATATTTTTGTTCTATTTCGTTAATTCCTGCTAAAATTTCTCGATCGCTGAAACTAGAGAGTAAGGACATATAACGATTTTCAACCATTTTGAGATATTTCGTTTTAGCTATATTTAATGGATAAGAAACAAAATCGATTTTAGTTTGGAAACCAGCGTTTTTAAATAATTCTGCTAAGATTTTATAATCGGGTTGTAATTCTTTGTGTCTGTGTAAAGCCGTTTCAAATAAGGGATATTCAATAGTTTGGGGTAGCAGAGTTAATAAAAACTGACCCTTATTATTTAAGCGATCGAACAAATTTTTGATTAGCAATTTTTGTTCTTCGTTATTTAAATGATGAATCATTTCTTTAATAATAATTTTATCGAACGATCGAGGTTGGGAAGAAAATTTAATAGCGTCCATTACGACACATTCATATTTATTTCGATCGGATAACTGTTCGAGCATATCTGAAGAAATATCCGCACAAACTAGAGGGTTCTTAAATTGAATTTGGTTAGATATTTCTTTTGTAAACAGTCCAGTACCGCAACCTAAATCTAAAAATATATCTGTAGGTTTTAAGTTTAAAGATTCGCAAATATTTTTGCTCAGAAACTGGATAAAATCTGGCGAATAATTCCAGAGATCGTCGTAATTTTGAGATAATTTTTGATAATGATTTTGGACTTTTTCTGTATTTTGATAGAAGTTCGCAGATTTATCTGTCATTGCTATTAGTCTCCGCTAATCTAACTATCACACAATATTAATATTAGTTTTTTGACAACTTAGTAAATTTATTGTTTTTTTAATATACAATTTAATTTTATTTTGGTAAATTAATAATAAATTCGATCGAGACTATTTTTTTTAACGAAAAATTAAATGCGATCGCATGGATTTAAAGATTAAAGCCAAAACCGAGATTAACATCGCGAAGATAACTAATCAACCTAGCTAACTCTTGATAAGTTTCTGGTTCGTTTAATTCTAATTGGCGAGAGTTTTTATACAGTCTAACCTTAGTTATACTAGTAAACTTCCAAGAATCATTCTCGTCTTTAACCAATTTTATTTCCATCAAAATAGGAGTAAGACTAATAGAATTACAACTCCAATTTCCTATCAAGGTTGCAGATAAAGAGTTATTAGTTTCTGTAGCTTCTAAAATATAAAAATAAGGATCTTTTGCTCCTTTTAAAGATACAAAATCTTGCCATCCTCGAGATTGTCTGACTTCTTCAGAAAAACGAGCTAAAATTGCTTTGTCACTTAATTTTGGCAGATAAAAATCATTGTTAGTATTAATTCTTGTCAGAGTTGGAGTAATAAAATCACGAGATAAAGATCTTAAGTTTTGGGAATAATAATTAGAAAGTTTTCTGTGGGACTCTCGATAAATTTTAATACGATCTTCTTCTTTTAATAAAGGAATTGGCGAACCTGTTGACGATCGATTTGTTTTGTGAGCGATTACTTCATCTACGAACATTTCTCTTCGATCGGCTTTTACTATAATAGTCTTTTCGTGATTAGTTTCACCAGGTACATTATACGTCCACCAAGGAATATAATCGGTGGTATAACTGACTGCTACTTTTACAGTACCTCGATCTAAATTATCTGCGGGAGACAGTTGTATAGCACTATTTATTTTAATATTTCTGACGGCTAGATTTTGCTTTTTTGAAGAGTCGATCGTTTCTGGATTGGTATTTAATATTTTTGCTCTTTCTCGATCGTCAATTTCAGTTCTTAAAGCGGGGTTTCCTCTGGTAAGATAATCTTTAACCAGATCGATCGCCTTTTTTTCTAAGAATGTTTGTCGATCGTTTTGTTTGGGAAAGCGATAAAGCTGCCATTCTTTTGTATTTTGATTCCAACTAATGCGATCGATTCCTAAAAGAAGAGGTAAACTTTTAGAAATGCCGATCCAAACTTCCCCATTTATAACTGTAAACTCTGGCGAACCTATTTTATAGCCGTTGCGGGTTACAAATCCAGAATTTAAATCGATTTTAACTGTATTTTTACCGTCATAAATTGCTAAATTATTATTGATTTGATTCCATTTATAATTGATATCCATTGCTTCCAAAATAGGAAATAATGGTAAATTAGTTGGGGTAGCTTCCGGTCGATAAGGCCTGTAAAATAAAGCATTGGAATAACCAGATATAGGTCGATCGTTTAAAGTTATAATGTATTTTTGCAGTCTTTTCTTGACCGTTTTTTGATTCGATACTATCTCAGTTTTTTCGATAACTCGATCGTTGTAATTAACGAAACCTAAGAATCCTAAAGTCAATAAAATTAACAGGGTTTGTTTTTTTAGTTTCATAGGTTTTATTCTGGCAGACTAATAATAACTTCGATCGAACTGTAAAAAAATCTCTAATTCGACGATCTCGGAACTTAAAAAAATAAGATCGCCAGAATCTAAATATCTTGGCGAGATAATAATTATTACTATTTTATTCTAGTAAATTAATAATAACCTCGATCGCTTCGATAAATTTTTTCATATCTTCGATCGTCCCGATACTTACTCTGACAAATTCTCTGATGCGATCTTTATCAAAATAGCGAACTAAAATACCTTTATTTTTTAACTGTTCGTAAATAAATTTGCCGCTATATTTAGGATGTTTTATAAAAAGAAAATTTGCTTTTGAAGGAAGGACATAAAAACCTAAAGAGGTTAAAGCTTCTTTAGTCCATTCTCGAGTTTTAATAATAAGATTGCAACAGCGATCGAAATATTCTCGATCTAAAATTGCCGCAACTCCTCCGCCGATCGCCAGTCGATCTAAAGGATAAGAATTAAAGGAATTTTTGACCCGATTTAAACCTTCGATAAGTTCTTTATTTCCGACAGCGAAACCAACTCGCAAACCAGCTAAAGCGCGGGATTTAGAAAATGTTTGCGTTACTAATAAGTTGGGATATCGATCTATTAAAGAAATGCAAGTTTCGCCACCAAAATCTATATAAGCTTCGTCGATAATTACTACCGAATCTTTATTTTGCTGCAATAATGTTTCGATTTTATTTAGTTCTAGATATTTTCCAGTTGGCGCGTTAGGATTTGGAAAAATAATGCCGCCATTAGTTCGATCGTAATCTTCTATTTTAATATCGAATTTTTCCGTTAGAGGAATGCATTGATATTTTATTTCGTATAAAGAGCAATAAACCGGATAAAAACTGTATGTTAGATCTGGAAATAGAATCGGTTCTTTTTGCTTAAAAAAAGAGATAAAAGATAATGCTAAAACTTCATCAGAACTATTACCGACAAAAACATTATTTCGAGCGATATTGTAATAATCGGCGATCGCTTTTTTTAATTCGTTAGCTTCTGGATCTGGATAAAGTCTTAATTCCCCCGAAGCCAGATATTTTATCTTTTCGATCGCTTCGGGAGAAGGTGGGTAAGGATTTTCGTTGGTATTTAGCTTGATATAAATTTGATTTTGTGGTTGTTCTCCTGCTTTGTAAGGAGTTAAATTCTTTAAAACCTCGCTCCAATATTTACTCATTTTGCTGTTGCTATATTTTTAATTGCAGCCAGCAGTTTAATCTTGAAGTGGGCGATCGAATTCGATCTGTAACATTAACTTAAGCTATTTGCTCGATCGAGTAACAAGTAAAGAGTAAAGAGTAACCAGTTAAGACAGAGATAATTTTGTAATAGTTTACAAGTCTTTAAATTTAGAAATCGATTTTATTGCTTAAAAACTTATTACTCACTACTCTAAACCGACCGATCTCTTTTATAATTAATCTACAAAAACCTCCTCACCCTGGTGCAAACGCTCCGCCATCTGATAAGTTTGTTCTTGAGTGCGTCTGGTGGGAGAATGAGCCGCTAAATACCTCGCAGCAGCAACAAGAAAATGTATTCCGGCATTTTTATGTTTAAATCGGGAATATTGTCTGAATGCTGCTTCTATTTCTTGTATGGTGTGAAAATCTCGATCTTCTCGCAATAATAAATGACCTAACATGGCTAAAAGTTTGTCAGGATCGCCATCACTATAAAGATATTTTGCGACTAATTTTCCTGTTTCGTTGACTTGTTGCTGTTGGTTCAGCAATTCTGGCAATTGTTTTAATAACTCTTCTGGATCGGAAACTGTTTTCTCTGGGTTAGGTAAACGAACGGGGGGAACGTTTAAAAAGCGATTGAGATATACTGTCATGGCAGCATCGAAAACGCCGCGCAATAATAATTTAGAAGGGACTCTAGCTATAGCCCGATCGACCCCATTAGCAAAAGTAAAAGAATGATGGGCCGTATCCCAGTCGCGAAAATCGTTATTAGTATTAAATTGGGCAACTCGCAAAGCAGCAGCATAAACAACAGTACCAGATAATTGCTCTTCTGTCGCACCATCTCCCAAAGCATTTAATAATTCTGTGGCGATCGCAGTAGGATCTTCTCCTAACAAGACAGTTACTAACTCATCTTCTTTGTCCCAACTTCCTCGCTTATCTTTCCCTATTTCTAAAACCGTATCTAACTCTGTAAAAGCCTTTTCTAAAATTTTTACCAGATCGATCGGATATCGCCAAGAATTAGACTCTTCCATGCGATCGGCTTTAGTATAACCCCTCACCAAACTAGTTAAAACTATTTCGGCATCCTTCCAATTTACTGCATCGAGGGCTTCTAATGCTTTGTTGGTAAAATCTAAAGGATGACCCGCATCGATATAACGATGGTCTGTGACAGCAGTAAAAAGCATTTCGGCAATTTTAGCGCGATCGGCACCCATTTCGATCGCCGATACCAAACATCTTTCCGCACCTTGGGAGTCTCTTACTTCGACAAACTGACGAAACCAATTTTGTAGCAAACTGATATCGGTATTTTCTGCATTTGGCAAGGGTTGAACGGCAAATCTGGGCGGCTTTCCAGCGCATTCTCTTGACACCGCAGCAATTCCATGATATAAGGATCTAGCTCGATCGCGATCGTTCAGGTAAGGAAAAATATTCATCATCGCGGTATGAATAGTTAAACCCGCACCCCAGCCTTCTTTTTGATATCTTACGCCAAAATCCAATCCAGTTTGAAATATTTCTTGCCGATCGACTCCTCGATCGAGTAAAGCTAAAACCGATTTAGCTATAACCAAAGATATATTTTGCTCTATACCGTCGATTAAACGCTGTTTAGCATGGGTTGTAGCATCGTTATGACTTTTGATATCGATCCATACTTCCCCGTCCCTAATTTCCACAGGAAACGATCGCACGTCGTCGGCCCAAAGATCGAAAGTTCCTCCAGTATTGAGATCGAAACGGGCATGATGCCAGTGACAGGTAAGAATACAATTATCGACAGATCCTTTATCTAAAGGAAAACCCATGTGAGGACAACGATTGTCGATCGCGTATATCTTATCTTGGTGGTAAAACAGGGCGATCGTCTGTCTTTCTATTTTTGTAACTAAATAGCCTTTTGTTTTCACATCGCTAAGTTTAGCAACGCGAACGTAATTTCGATTTGTAGTTAACATAATTCTATTTTGGTTGTATTGAAGTGAATTTAAAATTATTGTTCGTAATTTTCGATCGTCAATTTTACTTTTTGTCCGTAAGATATTTCTAAAGTATGTCCGTCAGGATCGGCAATTAAAGCCAAATAACCCACCGGATCTCCCAAATCTAGCGGCCCTTTTAACAAAATTCCTTCCAGACGCGCTAAACTGCAAAGGCGATCGATTTCTGCTCGACTTTCACAAGCTACTCCAAGATGAGATTGAGGGGATAATTTACCGTTTACCTCAGTCGCTCCCATCAGTACGATGGCAAAAGGACGACTTAAATCGCTTATCCAAACTACCTCAACATCGGTCGTTTTATCCACGCGGCGATGCACTACTTTCATGCCAGCATATTTCTCGTAAAATGAAATACTTTTGTCAATATTCGTTACTTCCAATGCTATGTGGGTTAATCCCAGATCCGACATGAGAACATCTCCGCGATCGAGCGAATTTTGCCTTACTACTCGTTACTTTTGACAGTTATTCGCCATGTTAATTGTAATTTTCTGTTTTAAGAGGCAAGAAGCAAAATAAGTTTTGTAAATTACCTGAAGATTAACTATACTCTTTACTCGAGCAAAGTTTTGAAATTTTCCAGCCAAGGAGCGAAGTCCATAACATAATTAAAACCGCAAACAGTTTTCAGATTTCTTCTTTCAATTTTCTCTAATATTTTTAAAGCTTGTTGGTGCGTTTTTTGTTTCGGCCCGAAAGGATTAAATTGAATTCTTTTCTCTGGAGAAAAGACATAATCGCAAATAAATAAAACATCCTCAAAAATATAGATAGTAAAGCCTGGAGTATGTCCGCCAATATGAATTGCTTCGATACCTTTTTCTTGAAAACTATCATTAAATTTGCGATCGACCGGGAACTTTGCTACTAAAGGATGTTCTGCTTCTAGACTGTGTAAATTAACTTTTGCATCCCAAAGTTGGCGATATTGATTCGATGCTCCCATAAAATGATTGTGAGTAAAATAAATCCTTTCTACTGGCTCTAAATCTCTGTTATAAGCCGAAGGACAATCGATCCAAACAGCACCATCATCTGTTTCTATTCTATAAGCGGCGTGTTCGTAACCCAAACGAGGCACGGAAATTAATTGCGTCACGCGATCGCTTACCTTTTTTGGCGTTACTTTATAAACCTTTTCCGCTTCTTCCCAACTAATAAATTTCTCGTGACTTACTCCGCAAAACGGACATCGATCGGGCATTTCATCGACCATGTTATAGCCGCAAGTCTTACATACCCATTGCTTATGTTCCATATAATCCCTACTTTTCTAAAGAAAAAACTTTATAAATTTATCCTAATCCACTCCACTTGACTTTGTAAAGAAAAATCTTTACTTTTGTAAATATGAAAACACCATCTTCAGCCCCAAAAAAAACCAAACAGGCCATAATAAACATTTTGAAACAAGTCGGGCCTTCAGACGCGCAGACATTAGCCGATCGCCTCTCAGTCTCGGGAATGGCGATCAGACAGCATTTATATGCCTTGCAAAAAGAAGGTTTAATAACATATACAGAAGAAGCAAGATCCCAAGGAAGGCCGGCAAAAATGTGGCAGTTGACACCCCAGGCCGATCGCTTTTTTCCGAGTGGATATGCAGATCTGACCTTGAGTTTAATTAATTCAATGTCGGAAGCCTTTGGAGATGAAGGGTTAGAAAAGTTGTTAGACGTAAGGACAAAACAACAAAAAGAGTATTATACAGCAAAAATACCGCAAACAGGATCTTTAAAAAATCGCATAGAAGCCCTTGCAGAGTTGCGTACTGATGAGGGATATATGGCAGAAATAATTCAAAAAGAAGACGGATCTTGGTTATTGATCGAAAATCACTGTCCTATTTGTGCTGCTGCTGAGGCTTGTACTGGTTTGTGTGCCAGAGAATTAGAATTATTTCAAACAGTTTTAGGCGAAGAAATAGAAGTAAAAAGAACCGAACATATTATTAAAGGCGATCGGCGTTGTGCTTATCAAATTAGCACGATCGAGTAAGGAGTAACTGGACTTTAGGGGATCGATCGCAATATTTCTTTTTTCTCGACTATAAATAAGATCTTCTCGATAATAATCCTAGATCCCTTTAAAATTGCTTATATTACATTTTCTAACGCAATTTTCGAAGCTCACGTATTTCCCTCTTTTCAGTGCTATCTTTTAGTAAATCCACCAAGGGATTACTATATCCGTTTTTCCCTAAAAAACTTCAAATTGGTGTGTAAAATCTTTGAAATACCTAATATCTCGTTCCAAAAAATCGCTAAAAATTTCTCTGGTAAGACGATCGAAACTCGCTTTTTCAACAAGTTTTTGTGTAGGTTTGTAAAGAAAAAAAATTATAATTGACAAGCGTCCCACTTTGGTGTATTAAGGGCTTCTAGCTTCAGTAAGTGTAGTAATAACACTAATTTTTAAGCTTAGAAATACTAGAGGATGAATTTAAATGAATCACGAAAACAAAATCCCCTCAATTCCTTTGACAGGGAGAGAATTAATTAATAAAATACGCGAACTCAA
>CAYWIH010000024.1:8329-41075 GCA_964458305.1 uncultured bacterium
TCCCCTCAATTCCTTTGACAGGGAGAGAATTAATTAATAAAATACGCGAACTCAAAAATATGAATTATATCCTTATCCAGAAGGAACTGAAGCATCCCAGACTGCCTATTTTTGGTCTAGTCGTCGCCAAGTTATAGTAGAAGAAATTAGTAATATTTGGGATTTTCCCGATCGACTACTAATAGAGTTTGAAGCATACGATCCGGCTATAGATTACAATCATTTTTTAGAATATAGCCAAGAAGATCGATCGATTTGCCGAGTTATATGTCCCAGTTACACTTTAGTTATCGATCGAGGTCGCCAAATAAATACCAGTCCAGAATTTGTCAGAGTTGACCGCTTTATTTTTTAATTGAAACCTAAATGTTCGTAAGCTATTTTAGGAACAATTCTACCTCTAGAAGTACGATTAATAAAGCCAATTTGTAATAAATAAGGTTCGTAAACTTCTTCGATCGTCTTAGAATCTTCTTCAGTAGCAGCAGCAACAGTTTCTATACCCACCGGCCCGCCATGAAATTGTTTGATAATAGTTTCTAAAATCAGGCGATCCGTCCAATCCAAACCCAATTTATCCACCCCAAACATTTCCATCGCTGTATTAGCTAATTCTGGAGTAATTACTTCAGCTTTATTAACTATGCCATAATCTCTAACTCTTCTTAACAATCGATTGGCAATTCTCGGAGTACCTCTAGATCGTAGCGCGATCGCATTAGCCGCATCATCTTCGATCGCAACTTTAATTAAATTAGCAGTCCGCAAAACTATTTGAGTAAGTTCGTCTGGTTCGTAAAATCGCAGTCTTTGGATCGAACCGAAGCGATCGCGCAACGGAGAAGTTAAAGATCCTACTTTTGTAGTCGCCCCAACCATGGTAAAAGGTGGTAAAGGGATAGTTCTAATTCTGGCAGATTGACCTTTAGCGATCGTAATATCTAAGCGATAATCTTCCATTGCCGAATACAATAGTTCTTCGGTCAAACGATTGAGTCGATAAATAAGACATCTCCCGGTTTGAGGTTAATTAAAATCCCTGTAATATCTCTAGACGTTCTAAAGCAGGTGCGGCGGTTATTTTGCAATTTACTCCCATTTCGGTGGCTAAAATCAGCGACATGGTGGTTTTTCCCAGTCCTGAAGGGCCGTATAGTAAAAGGCGATCCATCGGCTCGTTTCTGGCTTTTGCTGCTGCGATCGCAATTTTTAAGATTTCTTTGAGGTCTTTTTCTCCGATATAATCGGTTAATGTTTGAGGACGAATATTTTCCTCGTTTTTGTAGTAATTTATTTTCCCTCGATCGCTTTGCCGATCGCCTGCTTTTTTGTTCGATCGGACTTATACCTTGGTTGTTATTTGCTATGTTAGCTAAACGAATTTTACCTTGTTTGGATGTTAATGCTGGAAGGGTTGTTAAGGGAGTAAATTTTGTTAACCTTCAAGATGCTGGCGATCCTGTAGAATTGGCACAAGTTTATAATGATGCTGGTGCTGATGAATTGGTTTTTCTCGATATTACCGCAACTCACGAAGATCGCGGCATTATTATCGATGTAGTTTATCGCACTGCCGATCGCGTTTTTATTCCTTTGACTGTTGGTGGCGGCATCAATTCCTTAGAAACTATTAAAGCTTTGTTAAGAGCTGGAGCGGATAAAGTCAGCCTCAACTCGGCCGCAGTTAGAAATCCAGATTTTATTAATAAAGCCGCCGATCGCTTTGGCAAACAATGTATCGTTATCGCTATCGATGCTAAAAGGCGCGAAGATAAGGATAATCCTGGTTGGGATGTTTACGTACGGGGCGGTCGAGAAAATACTGGTAAAGATGTTTTACAATGGGCTACAGAAGTAGCCGAGCGAGGGGCCGGAGAGTTATTAGTTACCAGCATGGATGCGGATGGAACTCAAGCTGGGTACGATTTAGAACTTACTAGAACTATCGCCGATCGCGTTGAAATTCCCGTAATTGCTTCTGGAGGTGCGGGTAATTGCCAACACATTCATCAAGCTTTGACTGATGGCGGTGCTGAAGCTGCTTTACTGGCTTCTTTGCTACATTACGGGCAATTAAGCGTCTTTGAAATTAAACACTATCTACAAGATAGTCGCGTTCCGGTTCGACTCTAAACTTAAATCTAAAATTTAAACTATCAAACAGGATCGAAATTAATAATATGTAATAAAATAGGGAATAAGTTAACATTTCTTAAAAAATGTTGTTCTTTATTCTCATATTTGATGTCGCCTTAGTAGCCTGGTCATTACACTTGATGCAGTCTGCTTTCGAGCAAAAAGAGTTTTCTCTAATGCTCGCTGGAACTTTAGTTGCTCTTTCAGCAGCAGCTATGATGGTAGTTTATTTTCTGATGGGCCATTGTTTAGCTTACTTAAGCGATAATGGTTATTCTCACTACTATCAAGGAAACATATTAGTTAATTGCTTGACTCTAGTCAGTCAATTATGTTAGGATTTTATTTGCTCGATGGGGCTATGGCTCAGTTGGTAGAGCACCTCAATGGCATTGAGGGGGTCAGCGGTTCGAGTCCGCTTAGCTCCATTAAACCCAGACAAAAATAACCTATCGGATGAAAGCTTGTTATTGGCCGATCGAAAGATTGCCGGGATTGAGTCGAGAAAATATCGATCTTCTAAAAACTCTTGGTATCCTCAATACCAAACAGCTTTTAGAAAAAGCTAAAAATAGCGATTCAAAACAAATCTTAGCAGCCCAATTGGGTATCAACGTTCAATATATCAAAAAATGGACTGCATTAGCTGATTTAGCCCGCATACCTACTGTAGGTTGTTGCTACTGCGGACTTTTGTTACATTCTGGAATTGCTTCTGTATCTCAATTAGTTCGCGTACCAGTACATAGATTGCAAAAGCAAATCTTAAAATTACAAGTAGCAACAATGCAAAGAAAAGATTTATGTCCGTCGATCGCACAGATGCAAAAATGGATTCAAGAGGGGCGATCGCTAGATTAAATTAAATTTCTCTTATTGCTTCTTGAATGCGTCGATTTAAATTGGGATTTTTCTTTCTTCGATCCGTAATCTCGTTATATATTTTACTGTTGAGACCGTTCCGTCTGACTATGTCTTGTGATTCTCGACAAAATTGCTCGGCTAAGTCTTTAGCTTGAGGGGAAAGACGGTTTAAACTATTTGGTTCATGACAAGCAAAACTGGGATTATTTGTCATTTGAGCAATTTTCTTGTAAAATTCTACTCTTTTGCGTTCTAATTCAAGAGCGGCCCTGGCATATTTTTCGATCGTCTCTTCGTTAAAATCGTCAGCAAAAGCAGAACTAGCAAAACTGAATTGATAAGTATTGAAATCGATCGAGGGAACGATTCCGAAGCAAATTCCCATCGTAGCTAAGCTACTGGCTATTAAGACACGAGGTAAGACATTATAAGATCTATCTGGCAAACTTGGTATTTTTAACATCAATATCGACTACTAAAAGGGTAATAACTAAATTTCTAAAACGGGTTATTTAAATTAATAGAATAATCTAGTCTCTGATATGTTCCCGAAACAGAGGTTAACTATCTCAAGATTGCTGAAAAATTTGACACAATTTAATAATAGCAATTTGTAAGCTCGATTTAGCCTCTTCACCTCGTTTGAGAGAGTATTCTACTTCCAATAAAATTGGTAAACTAGCCAGTAACTTTTCTGAAGATATTGACTGGATCTCTTGACGAAGATATTTGATGCGATAAAAATTACTGATTTCGGCGGCTTTGGCAATTTCTCGATCGCTTTGCCGTCCTTTTTCTATTATTAATTTTACCGTCGACCAAGTGCGAAATTGTCCGACTAATGTGGCAATAATCTTTAATGGGGGTTCGTTACGATTAATTAGCAGTTCGATCGATTCTAAAGCAAGGGATTTGTTTCCGTGCAAAATTGCTTTAGCTAAATCGATACTATTGCGAGAATTGCAGTTAATTAACGTGGAAATTGTTGCAGGATTTAAGGTTTTTGTTTTTCCGTAAAGGGATAATTTTTCTAATTCTTGCCATAACTGTCTGCTATTATTACCTACTGATTCGGCAATAAATTGAAGAGAATCGGCAGTGAGATTGAGATCTATTTCTTTGGCAAATTGCTCGGTTTGTTTAACGATCTCGTCGATTTTCCAGGGGGAAAGGGGCGAAAATTCTTTAAATTCGGCGTATTTTTCCAGGAGTTTAGTAGATTTTAAACGTCGATCGGGCTTTTTGATGGCAGTAAATAATAAATGGGATGTTTCGGGTATTTTTGGTAAAGTACGCTCTAATTCTGCTAAAATCCTACTCGAACAATTTTGACAAATATTAGTGCCGTTTAACCAGATTAAACGTTCTCCGATGCCAAAAACTGGAGTCATCGCTGTATTAAGGGCTTCGAGGGGAGAATCGGGATTTTCTGCGGCAATTTTCTGATAGTTAAATTGAATCCAATCGGGATCTAAAACGGAGGCTTTGAGCTTTTGAACGGCGATCGTAATGGTAAAATCATCTTCGCCCCAGTAAAAATATATTGGCATAAATAGCGATCGAGCCATTGAAGGGACGTTTATGGCTATCTCGTTTTCATGTTACAATAAATTGCTATTTTTTTGCGAGTTAGATCGATGGACGAAACCTATCAAGATTATGTTAATCGAGTGGCACGTCTTACAGTTCCAGATAATTACCACAATCAACTGCAAAATATTCAACCATCTCCTAAATTTGAAAAAGGTCGAGCCGAACCTTTCCCTGGTTATACCGTGATTACGCCTCAATCGGAAGACGATGCTGAAAATGCTACTTTTTATCGCCATTTAGCGACATATCAACAAGAATTATTGCAAAAATTGGGTTCTGAGTTGACAATTGCTTTACCGCCTGCTAGCTTTCATCTAACTTTAGCAGATTTGATTTGGGACGGGACATATCGAGAAGCGATCGAGGAAAATCGAGAATTTGAAAGTAAATTACAAAATAAGATCGCCGAAATTTTTCAGAAATATGGCAATTCAGTAGATCGAAGCGATCGAATTAGTTGGCAATTATTGGGATTGACGGTCAGACCTCGTGCGATTATAGTCTGTTTAGTGCCAAAAGACGAAGCAAGTTACGATCGAATTTTGCAACTGCGTCGCTACATCTATCAAAATTCAGATTTAATTGCGTTAGGAATAGCGCAACAATACGATTATACGGCTCACATTACTTTAGGTTATTTTCGGGAACTACCAAAAGATCTCGATCGCGATCGTCTCTTACAAACCCTCAAGGAATTTAACGATCGCTATATCGAAAGCGAACCCCAAATATTAAAAGTTACTCGGGCCGAATTACGTAAATTTGATAATATGATGGACTACTATCGAGCAGAAAACTGGCCCGTTTTAGAATTTTGAGCGAATTAAACCACCCTATTTTAAAACAAAGCTTTGCCCTGATCGATCGCCAAATTGGCGAACATAATTTAAATGCAGCAGAATACGCGATCGCCAGGCGAGTAATCCATTCTACCGCAGATTTTGAATTTATCAATTTATTAAAATTCAGTCCCGAGGCGATCGAGTCTGGGATAAAAAGTCTGCAAGAAAAAGTAGCGATCGTCACCGATGTCACCATGGTCAAACAAGGGATTAAAAACCAAGTCGATCGCACTTTTAAAAACCCGATCTTGAGTGCAGTTGAAGCAGCATCTAGTCCGTTACCGGGTAAAACTCGCACCGAAACTGGCTTATTAAAATGTTTTCAAAATTATCCCGACAGCATTTACGTCTTTGGCAACGCACCGACAGCATTATTAGCCTTATGTTCGGCTCTATCTAATTCTCCTATCAAACCAAAATTAATAATTGGCGCGCCAGTGGGTTTTGTTTCCGTGGTAGAGTCAAAACAAGCTTTGGCTGAAATTTCCATCCCGCAAATTAGAGTAGAAGGTAATAAGGGCGGATCGACCGTGGCTGCTGCTATTATTAATGCTTTGTTGGTAATGGCTTGGGAAAAAAAGGGGGTAGGTTAAGCCGAAAGTATCGATCGATAGATCTTCGATGTACCCTCTAAGACGTATTCTGATATATAGAGAAGTAAAAACAAACTCAGCAGTTTAATTACAGAGAGATTTATGACGATTATTGAAAGAGTACCAGACGTAACTTTTAAAACTCGAGTTCGCGATGAGTCTGTAGAAGGGCCTAACCCCTATCGTTGGCAAGACAAAACCACTCAAGAAATTTTTGGCGGCAAAAAAGTAGTTGTTTTCTCCTTACCTGGGGCTTTTACTCCAACCTGTTCGTCGAACCATTTACCTCGTTACGAAGAACTTGACAGCGAGTTTAAAGCACAGGGAATTGATGAAATTATTTGTATTTCCGTTAACGATGCTTTTGTCATGTTCCAGTGGGGTAAACAGCAAGGAGCGAAAAACGTATTTTTATTACCCGACGGTAATGGCGAGTTCACCCGCAAAATGGGGATGTTAGTCGAAAAAGAGAACTTAGGTTTTGGAATGCGTTCTTGGCGTTACTCGATGTTAGTCAACGATTGTAAAATTGAGAAAATCTTTATCGAACCAGGTTTTGCTGATAATGCTGGAGACGATCCTTTTGAGGTTTCCGATGCCGATACTATGTTGGCATATCTCAAAGGAGAAGAAGCTAAAGGTGTGAGCGAACCTCGTAAAGAATTTGTCGGCTAGATCTTTTTAAAATCGATCTCCCGTTATTTGAAGTTTAGCGGGGGATCGTACTGTTTCTGTTGAATATTGCTAAACTCGATCGCTCGGGAGTCAGAGAAGATAATAGTTAACGACTGTTTGAATAATTGATTTTTACTTTAATCTAGAGCCTGTTTTTTCAGAAGTGGGATTAAATATTTATTACAAAAGCTAAAAATGAGATCTCAATATGAATGCGGTTCGATCGCAGATTTAAAAGAAACCAAACAACTCGGAAGTATATTATGTCAAAGTTTTGGCAGTTCTGATAGTTTTTGGGAAACTTTTATCGATGGTATTGGTGCGGAAAATTTGCGTATTCTCCGCCAAAATGGTGAAATTATCGGCGGTTTAGTTGTCTATCCGATGGGACAGTGGTACGGTGGTTTGAGGGTCTCTATGGCTGGTATTAGTGCATTAGGAATAGCACCAGAATATCGCGGTCGAGGCGCAGCAGAGGCTTTAATGAACTATGTAGTACGAGAGTTACAAGAAGATAAATTTGCTCTTTCTGCACTTTATCCGGCGACTCAGAGACTTTACCATAAAATTGGCTACGATCGAGCTGGGAGTTATTGTATTTGGGAAATACCGACAGCCAGTATTAATACGATCTGCAATCGACAATTATCAATGTCTCGAGTAGATCTTAAAGATTATCGAGTTTTTGAAGATCTCTATCGCCAACAAGCCAAAAATAATAATGGTAATTTAGATCGACATCGCGCTATTTGGCAAAGAATTGTCGAAACATCCGAAGATATAGAAATATATGCTTATTTATTTGGCGATCGAAGCGAACCGGAAGGATATATAATTTTTACTCAAGAAAAAGAACAAGAAGAGAAAATAATTAAAGTAAGGGATCGGGCATTATTAACAACAGCAGCAATTAAAGATTTTTGGAGTTTTCTTGGCGGCCATCGCTCGATGTTTAAAAAAGTATTATGGAAAAGTTCGCCGGTCGATCCTTTATCTTTGCTTTTATCGGAACAAACGGCTAAAATTTACCATCGAGAAGATTGGATGTTGCGGATAATAGATGTAAGTTCTGCTTTGATGCAGCGAGGTTATCCTTTAGGTATAGAAAGAGAATTACATTTAGAAATAATCGATGAAAAAATACCTGCTAACAACGGTAAATTTTGTTTGAAAGTACATAAGGGAAAAGCGGAAGTTATTAGAGGTGGAAAGGGGGAATTGAAAATCGATATCAAAGGTTTAAATTGTTTGTATTCTGGTCTATTTTCCCCCGCTCAATTGGGATTGACTGGCTATTTAGAAACGACTAAAGAAGCCTTATTAACCGCTAAGTTATTATTTTCTGGCATCGTTCCCTGGATGGCAGATTTCTTTTAATAACTAACCTTTAACGCAAATGACTTGTTTTAAAGTTGCCACAACTTCGACGAGATCGCTTTGGCTTTCCATAACTTCTTCGATCGGCTTGTAAGCGGCCGGAATTTCGTCAATAATTCCTACATCTTTACGACATTCAACCCCTTTGGTTTGTTCGATAACATCTTGAAGGTTAAATTGTTTTTTTGCTTTCGATCGCGACATCAAACGTCCCGCACCGTGACTGCAATTATGAACTAATAAAGGAGTATAAAGCTCGCTGAAAACAATATAATTATGATTGTCTTCTACGGTAAAATTATAAACCTCAATTTCTCGATCGGCTGCAATTTTAAACAGTCTATTTTTAGCTAAACTAGGCTCGATCGAGCTTTTTAAATTAAGATCTAAATCGATTCGAGCGGTAATTCTTTCTTGCTTGCAAATAGATTTAAATTTATGCAAAAGATTGTTATTGCTAAATTCAATTAAATAACCATTTTCATCCTTAGATACTCCATAAGTAGAGCCGAGGGATAATAAGGCACAGATTGCAAAATTTAATACCTGTTTTTCTGCCACAAAAATAGATAATTTATCGTTGTTATGGCTACCATTTCGATCTAGCAATCCGGCGATAAAATAGAGAGCTAAAAATGGATTAGCTAATAAAATATTCGGCAGACTTGGTAAGATTTTTTCAGCTTTTTCCGAAACAGATCGATCGGCTTGAGATAAAATATTATTGCCGAGAAAATAGTAAAAATCGCTATCTTGTTCGGCAACAGACAAACTAGAGACAAGATTAATTCGAGTAGGTAAAATACCATCGCCACCAATAGCAGTCAATTCTTCTACCGATTTATAGCAAAGTTCGCCTAGATTGTTGTAAGTAGCAAAAGGGTGATTGGGAGTACAAACAAGAAAATTAGATAAATTATCTTCAGTTTGAGAAACAGAATATTTATTAGTTTGAGCCAGTCTAACACTCTTATCCAAAACCTTTTTAGACTCGAACTTTTGCAGACTTTCATTGTAAGAAATTAACTCGATCGGATTCGAACTACGATAAACATCTGCGATCGACATTAAACCGAATTCAGTTAATACTTTAGTGTCTCCAGCAAAACAAGAACAATAACTGTCGTGGTTGCCTTTCCCTTTAACGATATAAGATTTAGCACCCATCGAACCAGGAATAATCCCATAATCTTCTTCTCTTGCTCTAACTGCACCCTTACGAGTCACATAAACATCTTCGCCGAAATGTACCTCTTTTTCGGCATAATTATGATGGCAGTTGACCGATAGTAGGGGTTTAGTTAATTTTCCTCCTCCTAAATGTTTCTCGACAATGCGTTTAAAACGAGCCATCATTACATCCCGGTTGAAACGAGCGTATTTTTGCGCCCACTGTAAATCCCGCCAATATGCCTCAAATTCTTTAGTTCCAGCAACAAAATAAGCTAAATCTCGATCTGGCAGTTTGATGCTTGCTAATTTTGCTAATTCTTTGCCAGTCTTAATATGACATTGTGCTAATTGATTGCCGATATTACGCGAACCAGAATGTAACATTAGCCATATTTGATTATCTGTATCGAGACACAACTCAATAAAATGATTGCCACCACCAAGAGATCCTAACTGTTTCATCGCTTTATCGTCGAGTCTTTGCACTCCCGGATGCAATTCTTTAAAATCTCGCCAACCTTGCCAGTTAGTTACTGCTTTTTCTACTTCTTTATTTTGATTGAAGCCGACAGGAATATTCGCCTCGATATCTTGACGAATTTTTTTTAGTTTTCCTTCGAGTCGATCGCCCCTGTAAGGCATTTTTATCGCCGCCATACCACAACCAATATCTACCCCCACCGCAGCAGGAATTATGGCATCTTTGGTGGCAATTACAGACCCGACTAAAGCTCCTTTTCCTAAATGTACGTCTGGCATCAAGGCGACGTGTTTGAAGACAAAGGGCAACGATGCTACGTTTCGGGCCATTTGCTGTTCGTTATTGCCAAGATCGTGATTGGCCCAGGATAAGACTGGTTTGGCTGTAGATAATTTTAAATCTTCGTATGGCATAAAAGTAATTCTTTAAACATTTCTGTATTTTACTATAATACATTATTTTCGACTCACTCCCACTCAGAAAAACTATTGGGTTACAAAAAACTATGACAAAGTTGGACAGTCTTGGACAAAATGCCCCACATATTTCGGGACTATTTAGTATAAATGTATTATTTTCAGGGCATTTTGTCCTTGTACACCAAAAAACTACCAGCTTGAAACGTATACCTAGGGGAGACTGTCCAACTTTGTCCAATATTTATTTAGGGGATCTCGAAAATTTGTTATCACTAATTCATAACTTACGAGAAAACTTGCTATGAATAGTATTCTTATGCTGATCGAAGAGGGAGAAAACCGTCGCTCGATCTTAAAATGGCTTGAAAAAAATTATCAAGTTATATCTCCCGAAATAGGCAATAACTTTACCGAACAAGGAAAACAATTCCTAGAAAATAAATCTTTCGATCTTTGTCTTCTTGATTTTTCGACTGCATACAAATTGCGCCAAGAAATGCTAGCCAGACGAGAAGCGGAAAAGCCGGTATTTCTGCCTTTTATTTTTATAACTTCCCATCGAGATGTCGGTGTCGCAACAAACAATCTTGAATTTTTAATTGACGATGTGATTCACATTCCGATCGATCGAAGCGAATTTCAAACTAAATTAAGAGTTTACTTGCGATCGCGATCGAATTCTTTAGAATTAAAAGCAGCAAAAGAACAGCTCAACAAAACTTTAGCTCGAGAAAAAGAACTCAAGGAGCTTAAATCTTGCTTTATTTCGATGGTATCTCATGAATTTCGCAACCCTCTCAATAGTATATCGGGGATGGTACAAATTTTAGAAAAATATGGCGATAACTTAGATAATCAAAAGAAAACGGAAGTTTTTCAGCACTTAAGACGTAATGTATTGAGAATGAACCAGCTTTTAGATGATGTTTTAATTATCGGCCGTCAAGAGATGGGTCAACTCAAGTTTAAGCCAATATCTCTGAATTTAGAAGGTTTTTGTCGAATTTTAATAAGTGAAATTAAAACAGTTTTTATCGATAAAAAACAGCCTATTAATTTTGTTTATCGAGAAGAAAAAAAATACTTTAATTTAGATCCTAAATTATTGGATCATATTTTATCTAACTTACTATCTAATGCTTGTAAATATTCTCCTGAAAATAGTACGATTGATTTTGAAATATATTCTCAAAATTTGGAGCTAGTTTTTATTATTCGCGATCGGGGTATTGGTATTCCTGCAAAAGATCTTCCCAAACTATTCGAACCATTCTATCGGGCTAGTAATGTCAGCGAAATTGAGGGAACTGGCTTAGGATTGGCTATAGTTAAAGAGTATGTTAATATTCATCGAGGTTCGATCGCCGTTGAAAGCCAAGAAAATTGCGGTACTTCATTCACTATTACTTTGCCAGTTAATCTCGATAATTAATCTCTTTTTTTCTGTTTGGAGCGAGAAGATTTTATTGACTTAAAATAAGTATGTTTCCTTGCCAAAAATATCTTTAATATTTAATATTTGAATTAAATTTTTTAGTTTAAAAACAAACTTTTTTACCCACAAAATCCATCGGAGTATTACGATTTATGCGACTCCAATTATTAACATTATTATCGATTTGAATTTTAACAGTATAGTTGCGACAATTTATAGCAGCTTGTCCTAAATAATTTCTATTAGTTCTATTGCGATCGACTCCTCTAATAGGTGCTGTCCAAAAATAGCCTCTAGCGACATCCCGATCGGTGTCAACATAATAATCAATACCTCTAATATTACCAATATAAACCCAATCAGCAGCTCTAGCTGGACTGCTAGCGAAACAGCTAATGACAAATACACTAATTCCGATCGTCTTCTTGATTAAATTCATATTTTTCTTTAAAAAATTTTAGAGTTTTATTTTCTTATTTTATACTATTTTTTCTTCTCCTTCGATTATTTACTAGTTGCGATCGTTTAGGGGGGCGATCGCAGTCAGAAATAAGAATTTACAAGTTAGAATTTTCTCAGCAATAGTTTTAATAGTGTTTAATAACAATTTTCAAAAATCTTGCAACAAATCGGCTAAATTAATGGTTGAGAGTGGTTAATTATTATCCTAACTATCTTCTGACATCTGACTTCGCGAAAGGGGCGATCGAAGTTTAAAAAATTTGTGACGATCGGCGTTTAATTTGCTGCCAATTTTTCAATGCTAATAAGCAACAACCAACTAAAGGTATTATTACCAAAGCCCAACCAATACTTAAAGCCCAAGCGGGATAATTACCATAAGGAGAAGCGAGATCTTGAGATAATTGGGCGGCTAATAAAGCGGTTAAAACGATCGGAATAAAATATTTAATTGCTAAGTTCCACCATTTGCCAACGGGGCGATCGCTGACTTCGTTAATATACCTTCTCATTTTTTCGGCACCGTAAACCCAGCCTACCAAAATAGCTTCGCAGATTCCTGTTATTAAGCCATTATAATTGAGTACGAAGCGATCGGCAATATCGAGAAAATAAAGCCCGGCTTTAGTAGTATAAATAATTCCAGCGAGGAATCCTAAAAGACAAACAAAAAAAGAAATTTTAGCTACATTTAAACTGCTACGAAAGTCTAAAATTGCTGCGTTAATAGCTTCTACTAAAGAAAAAGCACTGTCAATGCCTAAAGTTAGCAACATAATAAAAAATAGCGCGCTAAAAATTGGAGCTAAAGGCATTTTACTTAAAGCTTCTGGAAAAACCACAAAAGCTAAGCCCGGCCCGCCAGCAGCTAATTCGCTAACAGGAGTTCCGTTTGTGGTCGATAAATAACCTAAAACAGCAAAAACAACGAAGCCTGAAAATAAACTAATCCCGCTATTTAATAAAGCAGTTATCCAACTATCTACAGCAATATCGTCGTCGCTATTTTTGTAACTGCCATAAGCAATCATTACGCCAAAAGCTATAGATAAAGTAAAGAAAATTTGGGAAAATGCAGCAGTCCAAACTTCTGGATTAATTAATAAATCCCACTGCGGAATTAAATATAATTTCCAACCTTCTAAAAATCCGGGTAAAGTTACGCCTCTTATTAACAAAATTCCTAATAAAATCAGAGGAAGAGGTACTGTATAAGCTACAACCTTACCAACGCTTTGAGTTCCTTTCCAAACACAAAAATAAACGGCGATCCAAACAAATAATAAAGCAATAAAAACCGGCCAGTTGATGCCGCCAATTATATTGACACTTTCACTTATTTGCAATATTTCTCTAGTAAAAAAACCTTCCGAATCGTTAGACCATCCAAGGTCAAAAGATGCCAGTAAATATAGCAAAGACCAAGCCATAACTACCGCATAATAAGAAACAATAACAAAAGTAGAAAAAGCTGCAAAAATTCCCAAAGCACCGCAAGCAGGATGCAATTTTTTATAAGCAGCGATCGCCCCTTGCTGCATTTTTTGTCCGACGGCAAATTCTAACATTAACAAAGGAATGCCAACCACTAACAAAGCGATCGCGTAAGGAACTAAAAAAGCCCCTCCGCCATATTTTCCGGCTAGATAGGGAAACCGCCAAACGTTACCCAAACCTACAGCAGATCCTACAGCCGCTAATATAAATATCGTTCTCGAAGACCATTTTTGACGAGTCATTTATCTTTCTTTACAAACTAGTTAATCTATCTTGTTTTCTTTTGGATTAAAGTATAGATCGGTTTTTATATTAGGGTGTTAGCAGTAGGTAGGAGTAATTAAACAGTGGCAAATTTAGTCGGATCTTGATCGCGGCGATGCTTGAAAGGAATCGGTTCTCCTTGGCGATCGCCTGCTAAAGCGGCAGTTTTTTCTAAAGCAGTTCTTAAATGTTTGGCGGCGTAAATAGACATATCTCGAGGCACGTTAATGCGATCGCGTAAATATCTTAAAGCCAGATCCGAACCTTCAGGGGGCTGACAAATTTCATCTTTCATCATACTTGTCAAAGCACAACGTAAAGCTTCGTCGAACAATTTATTATCGGCTGGGTTGACTTTAATAATGTTTTCGCGGTGCTTGATAACTCTTTGCAAAGCTTCAGCACGAGTATTTTCCGGTTCAAGATAAGTTACATCCGGTAAGCCAAACCAAGGCCCGTTATCTACCCTGTTTTTATTGATTAACATCTGAGACTCGCCATTTTCCCAACAACCACCCATTTGAGGGGGGAGATCGTGGACGTGGGTATGAAAATCGCTTTGAGTACCTCGATAGGTCGATCGCGTCTCCATCGCATCAAACCAAGCCGATAAGCGCGGGTTTTCTTCTCGCAAAGAATAACCTTTGTAATAATAAAGGCTGGCATTCATTCGCTCTACATAGGGAGTAAAAATTATATCAACGGTGCTAAAGTCTTCTAAAAAGTACGGCCCTGGTGTTTGACTTAAAGCTTCTTCTACTTTTGCCACTACCGTTACGAACTGTTCGCGATTGTATTTTTCTTCTCTAGCCGATCGCGATCGATAGCAGAGCCAGCTACACCAAGCCCGAAATAAAAACCTTTCTAACTGTCTTAAGGGAATTACTCGCAGATCTCTCATTGCGGGCCCTAAACTGCCATAAACATCTTCTAGGGCAATTAAAATATCGTCGCTTTCGGTAATAATTCGTCCGTCTAACTCGATCGCTGGCAACATTCCCGATCGCACTATACGTCTGTACCAATCTTCTTTCTTGCCATAACAAAACATTGTTACTTTTTTAATGCGGTAAGGGATTTGTTTTTCTTCTAACCACAGCCAGATTTTTTGACAGTACGGACACCAAGCATGATTGTCGCGATATAGCGTTACCCTTATCTCCGATTCGTCTTTTCCGAAGAGGCGCAATGTTGATTGAGAATTTGTCGGCCCGTTGATGCGATCGATTTGATAATCTGTCAGGGCTTCTAGTTCTTTCCAGCTTAAGGGTGCGATCGTCATTGCAGTAACTATCTCTATGGAACTCTAGTATTTTAACGATTTATTTACAATTTATCTTTTGTTAATTTCTAGATTGATTTTTCAGAATTTTCTCGATCTTTAGTATTTCTCCAGTTGATTCTCCAGTTTAAGAACAATACTGTTAGGACGATCGAAATAATTATCCCCAGCCAAATAGCTAACATTGTCAACATAATTTTAATATCCTCTTTTTTTTAAAGGCGATCTTTACTTTTATCTTACCTCGAGGCGATCTCTCTTAAAATCTGATTATGTTTAGATTTAAAGCATAAAATAGTAATATTTATTGCCCAAATATGCATGCAAAAGTCAAGTTGAATTTAGAAAAAAATTCAGAGATATAGCGATCGATAATTGATAATTTTAGCGAAAAGAGCAATAGAAAAGAACTCCGATTTATATTATCCGAAATCGTTATCTCTGTCCCAATGGTTGGACGAACATTAGTGCTCAATACACTCAAAGCAAAAATAGAAGTTGCTGTCAATAGTGACATCCAAGTCGTCTTCATAAAACTCATTAAGAAATAATTAAATTATTTTTACTTGAAAATTAAATCAGCACCGAATGGGTCGAACATCAATAAATTATTTTTAACTCTGATATGAATCGCTCGATTATTACTTAGGAGCGATCGTTATTAATTGATTAATTATTTAGATATTTATTCAAAAATATCATAAAGCTAAGAGAAAATCATTTAAAAAATTAATTAACAATTAGGATGAGTTTTTATACGATTAGAAATTGGTGGTGAGATATTTAAATTTTGCTGTCGAATTAATAATCTGTTTAAAAAATTCTGAATTTCGATGTTATCAAGAGAGCGAATTTTTATTAAGCGATTGTCTTCAATCCAAAGACTTACGCTTTGGGCTGTTTCAATAATAATTATCGTAAAGATATCTTCAAACTTTAAATATTCGTAATATAGCTTAAAAGCTTTACTCAAACTATTTTTGTCATAAGATTCTGCCAAGAAAAAATTAAGTCCGCAATAGGATAAACCTGTGACTATTTCTTGATAACGATCGAGGTTCAAACGAAAATGACAATAATCAAGATCGGGACTATAAGCCGAAATTATAAATACCATAGAAATTAAATTATCGTTTATTACAAACAATGTTCTCAAATATACTTAAGTATATTTATTTAGTTTAATTTTAAAAATGAGTCGGATTATAAAGAAAGTATAATTATGAGAATTATTTTTATAAAGAAATGATGAAGTCAAGAGAGAACACTTAGATAAAATCTATTTATGATTTTGAATTATTATTTGAATTTTACTGAATTTATTTTGTTGTTTATACTGGCAAAATTCCACGAGCCGGATTTGCCAAAGCGCGAGACGTTTTAATAAAAAACGACTTTTTTGACACCTAAAACATCAGAATAATTAAGTGAGCTTCTCGGTTTAATACCACTGCTTTTTGTTATTTGTATTCTTTGCATTGAGTCTTTTTCAAAACACCAATTCTCAACTTTACAGAGTTTAAGAGCTAAATCAAATGCTACTGGATCGAAAGATTCTAATTCAATTGCATTGTAATTATCCCATCTTCCTTTTAATATAAAAGCCATTTCTTCTGCCTCCTCATTTGTCTCGAATAAAATAATCACATTATTTTAGACTCTTCAATTTCATCGATCGATAATTAAAAATTATTGACCAAACTTTTTGCCTATTTCACTTGCAAGACCAAATGCTACTAAACCAATAGCGATCGCAACGGTAGGATTAGCATTTGAGTTTTCATTATTTATTACTGAATTATATTCTTCCCGTGCCTGCAACGTTTTAATACCTATAAAAGTTGTAGCAATTAACATTACTGAAATAATTAATTTTTGACTGTTTTTCATAATATTTCTATCCTTTTTGACTTTCAAAATGATTGTTTTTGTTCTATAAACTATAATCTCTCACTTTTCCTAATTTCTCAGTATGAAAAAGTCATATTTAGTATCATATTTAGGTATCAAAAAGTATGAATCTTAAAAATTACTCTCGAAAAACTGGGTTGAAGAAGGCAGAAGTTGGCCGTACCTACAGCCTCTCTGTGGTAGAGTGCGGGGAAGGCAGATGGCAGAAGGTAGAATTAATTAGTCTTACTTCTTTTTGAGGTGGTAATCTTGTTCGATAACTTTATACCCAAAAGGAATAGATTCATTTTGTTGTCAAACCCATTTTTTGATTTTATTAAAATCGGCATCTTTTTTAGGACGCATTTTTTGCTAATCAACACTCATAATTTTATTAAGTATCTGACTAACTTAAATATTTTAGTATTTTAGATCGCTGCGATCGACTTATTATATTATTTTTTGACTGTCATTTATAACAGACATCGAGCCAAGTAAAGATCGCTTCTATTGCATAATTCATTTGGCAGTCTGGCCGTTAAAAATTAATCCGACAAACAATGAAATCAAAACAGTAACAAACCAAATAATTAGATAAACAATAAAAATAAAAAGTCCCGTTAAAAATGAAATATTATAAAATGAGTGAACGCTAACTATAAAATTTTTAAATAGGGAAAAAATTACGTAAATACCTGCCAAAATATAAATCGTAATAAACAAAGTACCGATTAACCCATCGTAAGATAAAGAATCATCGGAGTTTTTAGTTATTTTAAGTATTGATGAAGGAAGTATTATTTCCAGAACTAGCAAGATTTTGGAGCTAACTATATATAGTAATAAACCTATAATTAGGGCAATAAATAAACATAAAAAGAAAATCCAAGAAACTGTAAAAAAAAATGTCATTGCTTCAAGAAAGTCGCTCCGCTCTTTTACCGGAGATACTAATTTATAAAACTGGATTGCTATGATTGGATAACTCCAATTTAATAAAGTACTGAATAAATAACTTAAACGAACAAAAAGAAATGGTTTATTTTGATTATGTCTAGAAAACGTCCAGAATATATGTAAAAACCAACTTATTATATATAATAAAATGAAAGTTAGAGTAATTGGAAATAATATTTCTTGAATATTATTCGTATTTGCAATCCAATTGGAAGTAAATTTTTGAGGATCGGTAAAAAACAGCCATAAAAAATCAATTAAAGTATTCATAACAACTTTAAAAAATAAAAGTAGATTTAGTCAATAAAATTCTCTTATTATTTTGCCCTTTTGAACTGTAAAAATAACACGAATAGTTAATTACAATTTATAACTTTCAAGATCGATCTAACGAAGCCTTAAAATTTACTTTTTAAATACAATAGTTTAGAAAACTTCTGTACTGACGTACCATGGTACGTCCCTGCATTTCTGACCCCTGCCCCCCCATCTGTATCAAATAAAAATTAAATTGGTATTAATAGAGATACGCTAAACTAATATTTGAATTTTCTGCGAAAAAGACATTAATGACTAACGAAACGATCGACCTTAGAAGCGATACAATTACTAAACCAACTCCAGCAATGCTCGAAGCAATGGTAAATGCAGAAGTTGGCGACGATGTTTATGGCGAAGATCCGTCAATAAACGCCCTAGAAGCTTATACAGCCGAACTTTTGGGAAAAGAAGCCGCAATTTATATGCCATCGGGTACGATGACAAATCAAGTAGCGTTGCGGGTACATACCGAACCCGCAGATGAGGTTATTTTAGAGTCTCAAGCCCATATTTATTATTATGAAGGTGGCGCACCAGCAGCATTATCTGGGGTTAGTTGTCGTCTCATTGAAGGCAAAAACGGCATCTTTACAGCAGCAGACTTGCAAAAAGTATTGCATCCGAATAACATCCATTTTCCCAGAACTAAGTTAGTCTGTTTGGAGAATACTCACAACCGCGGTGGTGGAAGCATTTATCCTTTTTCAAATATTCAAGAGATATCCGAAATATGTCGCCAAAGAGGCCTAAAATTACATTTAGATGGTGCGCGTTTTTGGAATGCTTGCGTAGCTACAGGGATATCTGAAGCTGAATATGCTCAGCCTTTCGATACCGTTAGTGTATGTTTTTCTAAGGGGTTAGGTGCGCCAGTCGGTTCGGCTTTGGTAGGATCTCAAGAGTCGATCGATCGTGCTAGAAGATTTAGAAAAATGTTTGGCGGAGGAATGAGACAAGCAGGAATTATCGCCGCAGCTGCATTATACGCCCTCAAACACCATCGATCGAGATTGGCAGAAGATCACGAAAATGCCAAAATTTTAGCAACAGGTTTAAAGGCGATCGAGGGTATTAAAATTAATCTCGAAGCGGTGCAAACTAATATTGTAATTTTTGAAACTGAAAATATTTCGGCTGGGGTTTTAGGTGCAAAATTACAAGAAAAGGGTGTCGCAATTTTAGCGATCGGTGGCAATAAACTTAGAGCTGTAACTAGTTTGGCAGTAACTCGCGAACAAATCGAAAAAGTCCCTAATTTAGTAGAAACTGCTCTAAAAGATGATACTAAAGTTGCGATGCCTTTAAGTAGTTACTAAAAATATTATTTAGCATAAAGCAGTAAAATTAATATTCCCAAATGTAAATAGATTGCGTAACGGCACAAAATTGTCTTGATGTTAAATTCTAAAAGACAAAAAGCTTATTAACTATAGCTTTGGAGCGATCGATAACGATCCGAGCTTTTAGGGTGTGTTGCTTCTTCTTGCGAGCCGAGATAGGTCGTATTTAATCAGCAAAAGGTAAGCGCAAGGTACTAAGGAAATAGCTAAGCAAGTAGCACCGCCAACACCTCCGGCCATAGCAACTGCTAAAGGAGGCCAAGTAGCACCGCCATCGATCCACAAAGGAATCAATCCAGCTACGGTTGTCAGGGTAGTTGTGAGGACGTGACGGGTAGAATAGACTACCACTTCCCGAATTGCTTTGGGATCGCCGATTCTAGCTCTTGGATCTGCTCGCAAAGCTGCCAAAATCACAATCGAATCGTTAATAGCTACGCCGACTAGACCGATAGTACCTAAAATAGCCATAAAGCCGAAAGGATAACCGAACAACCAGAGTGGGAGTAAGCCGAGACCGATCGCGCTAAAGCCGACTGAACCGATAATCAAAGCGGCCCGAAACGAACCAAAAGAAAGTACCAAAATGGCCGTCATGATGCCGAGTAAAATCCACACCTTAGACATCAATCGTTCGATCGCGTTATTTCGTGCCGCTTGTTCTCCGCCGAATTCGAGCCTGTATCCTGGAGGTATTTCAAAGCGATCGCGCTCGAGTAGGTTCTTCAAATCTTCTACTACGGTAGCGGGTAAAATTCCCGCACTAATAAAAGCTTGAACTCGATTCATTCTTTGACCGTTGCGACGGATGATAGTTGATTCTTCGGGTACGAGTTCGATTTGGCCGAGATCCGAGAGGGAAGCCGAAGGCAAACTATCGTTATTGCTGCTTTGTCTGGCAGATAGTTCTAAGGATAAAATTTCATCTAAATTTGCTCTTGTTTGGTTGGACACTCTCACTCTAACTGGCAATTCTTCTGTACCTTCGAGGATAGATCCTCCGGTAGCACCTTCGAGCATGGCATTGAGCTCTTGAGCGATTAGAGTATTGTCGAGTCCTGCTAGTCTGGCTTGTTCTTCGTCCACTAAAAAGGATAGTTTAGGTACTGTTTCAGTTAAATTGGCGCGAGTATAGATGACGTTATCTAATTTAGTTAATTCGGCTTGTAATTGTTTACCTAAGTTTCGCAAAGTTCTTAAATCCGAGCCGTAGATTCGCACTTCTACCGGAGCACTAATCACCGGGCCTTGTTCTAATTGTCTGACCAAAATCCTCGCAGCCGGAAATTCTTGATTTAATTCTTTTTGTAAACTTTGAATCACTTGGCGGCTGCGCTCGGCAGAATTTACTTTAATAATTCCTTGAGCGTAGTTAGGAGAACTTTCCCTACCTCTGGGAAGGTTGTAATAAAATGCCGGGGCGTTTTTTCCTAAAAACCATTGCGTATTAACTACTTCGGGTCGAGAGAGCAGTTTTTCCCTGACTGCCATTACTGTCGATTCAGTTTGCGAGATCGAAGTCAAGGGCGGCAATTCCAATTCTACATAGAATTGATCTCGCTCGGCTGGGGGAAAGAATTGCTGTTGCAAACTCGAAGCGACGATTAAACCGTTTAAAGGTAAGATTAACGCCAGTGCAACTCCAAGTAACGGTTTAGCGAAAATTCTATCTAAAAAACTAGCGTAAATAGCAGTCAATTTGGGATGAGAAAAGCCGCCATTCCAGTATTTCTGCCACAATAATTCTTGTTTTCTCCTGGGATTAAAACTATTGAATTTTCCTGCTAAAGCGGGTATTACCGTTAAAGAAACGAATAAAGAACTGAATAAAGATAAAATTACGCTGATGCCGATCGCGCGGACGAATTCTCCCGAACTCCCGGGAAGGAGTATAATCGGCATGAAGGAAAGCACGGTCGTTAAAGTTGAAGCTAACAGCGGAACGCTCAAGTATTTTACCGTAACAGCAATTGCTTTGGCGGGTTTGACTCCCTTTTTCAGTTTTTGTTCGACTTCATCTACAACTACGATCGCATTGTCAATTAACAAACCTAAAGCAATTACCAATCCAGTAATGGAAATTTGGTGCAGGGGAATGTTTAATAATTTCATCCCCCCTAAAACCATTAACACCGATAGAGGTACAGACAAACCTACGACGAGAGCCGATCTCCATCCCATTAAGAGAATCGTACTGGCAATTACGCAGATAATTCCGATCGCCAGGTTTTGAAACAGACGAGTGAGGGTATCTTTGACGTAAAAACTCTGATCGAAGAGAACTTTTAATCCGATCCCTTCGAATAACCGCCGATCTTTAAATTGTGTTAAAGTTTGGTCTGTTGCCAAGCTCCATCTATCGATCCTTTGGCTCGGATTCATTAAGGCCGCTAAAACTATCCCCGGTTTGCCGTTAACGATGGTTGCTTCGGTTTTGGGTTCTCTGATACCTTTTTTTACTAAGGCAATATCTCCCAAGCGACTAAATTGACCAGAGGTGTCTCCCTCGCTACTGCAGAGATCGCATACAAGGGGAATTTTGCGAATTCGCTCTAAAGAATCTAATTCTGTTTTTACTTCTAAGAGCAGATTATTATTGCCCCGCAACTGTCCCGCAGATACTTTAGCATCGCTCATTTTGATTTGCTGGGATAATTCTTGCAAACTTAAGTTCAAGGCCGCTAATTTAGCAGAATCGACTTTAACTACGATCTCTTCTTGGGGAGAACCAAATAATTCTACTTTTTCCGTACCAGGTACTCCTCGCAACTCTTCTTTGAGATCTTTGGCCAAACGATTTAAGATGCTGTAATTGGGAGCTTGGGGTAAGTTCCACTCCAGGGCGACAAATTTAGTATAGGCCCTGGCTTCTATTTCTTCAAAATCAGGCTCGCTTGCCCCTGGTGGTAGTTCGGGAATCACATCTTCGAGTCGATCGCGAACCCTCGACCAAACTTCTTTAACGTCAGATACTTCGTCTTTCAACAGCAAAGTTATTGCCGAACTTCCCAAACGGGAGGTTGAAGCAATCGTTTTAATCTCGGCAATTTGGGATAATTCTTGCTCGATTTTTTCACTTACTAAAGATTCTACCCTCTCGGCAGAAGAGCCTGGAAAAAAGGTTTTTATTAATGCATATCGGGGAGATAGTTGGGGTTCTTCCATCCGGGGTAATGTCATAAAAGCAGAAATTCCCCAGATTAAAATTAGTAAAATAGTTAGAACTAATAATCTATAATTGCGATAAAATATATTCCACATTATTTTTTTAAAGAAGTTACTAATTGCCGGGAAACTAAACGACGAGTTCCGTTGATAATGATGAGATTGTCAGGTTGTAAAGTTCCTTGGACAAAAACTCGATCGCTTTCTGAATTAATTGCTAAAGTCCAATTCTGAGACTGATAAATTATAGAAAAACTCTCAAGAAATACTCATGATTCGGTAACACTATGGGGAGTGTTGTTATCATTGATTCAATCTATTGATAGTATATAAATTCAGTTTATTCCACTATACATAAAGTACAGAAGATAACCAACATACTATATGTGAATGTGAAAAATGAGCGAAGCGTGAGTAATATAAACCTCTGCTTAACAAAAGTTTTGAAAATCTCAGTGAATTATAAGAAATTTTAGTCGAACCCTGTCAAATTTTATCTTCAATAACTACTAACATTAAACCTCTAACTAATTATCATTACTAGTCTGGTTTAAAGTTAGAAAAAACTGGATAAATTTAAATAAATTAGTTAATCATAAATTGAATAAATTGAGAGTTTTTAGGTTTATAGAATTCTCACTTACTTATTCTCAATTAACAAGCTCAAATAATATTTTAACACGTCCCATAGTAATTTTTTGATTTTTTAAAATTGACAATTTTGTTATATAGTTGACAAACGATAAATATAATCGGGTTTTCAGTAACGGATTTAGTATCAAGTGGGCGTTCAAATCTCCGATATTTATGAAATTTTAGTCAATTATTGACGTTCAAAAAGCAATAAAGTTAATATTGTACGGCCATTATTATATAAAAAATATTAAAAATTATTTAAATTTTATTGTCAATAAAGCTTTATGACATTCTCTTCATATCAAAAGATTTTAAATTTCACGCCAGATAACCGTTATAATTTAGTCGATATCTTAAAAAAAAGAGCACAAACTCAAACTCATCAGATTGCTTACACTTTTTTGGTAGATGGCGAAACACAAGAAATTAATCTTACTTATCAACAGTTAGACCGAGACGCACGCGCCATCGCTGCTCATCTTCAAGCTTTTTGTCAACCTGGAGATCGAGCTTTACTGCTTTATCCATCGGGTTTAGATTTTGTTAAAGCTTTTTTTGGGTGCTTATATGCAGGAATAGTTGCAGTTCCGGCATATCCACCAAGACGGAATCAGAATATGTCTCGATTAGAGGCAATTTTAAAAGATGCTCGAGCTAAAGTTGTACTGACTACGAATTTAATTTCGAGCAATGTAGAAAAAAAAATAGTCGCAAATAATAACGAATTAACCTTTCTGCATTATATTGCTACAGATATTATTCCTCAAGAAAAGTCATCCTTCTGGCAAGAGCCAGAATTGAAACAAGATACATTAACATTTCTACAATATACTTCTGGCTCTACTGGAAATCCAAAAGGAGTAATGGTCACTCATGCTAATTTAATGCACAACTCCCGAATGATTCAGACTGCTTTCAGTCATAGTGAAAAAACTAAGTTTGTGGGATGGTTGCCATTATTTCATGATATGGGATTAATCGGCAATGTTTTGCAACCTATGTATTTAGGAATTCCATCAATTTTGATGTCGCCAGTGGCTTTTTTACAAAAACCGATACGCTGGTTACAAGCTATATCGAAATATAAAGCTACTACTAGTGGGGGCCCGAATTTTGCTTATGACCTGTGCATAAAGAAGATAAAATCTACTGAGGTTGCCGACCTAGATTTAAGTAGCTGGAAAGTGGCTTTTAATGGTGCTGAACCCGTTCGTGTTGATGTTTTGGATAATTTCACTAAAATGTTTGCTCCCTGCGGTTTTAAGGCAAAAACTTTTTATCCTTGCTACGGAATGGCAGAAAGTACTTTATTAATTACAGGAGGATCTGTAAATTGCGAACCTAAAATATGTTCGGTCGATCGTACTTTTCTTAAACAAAATCGGGCGATCGATATTGGAGAGAAAAAAGGAAAAAAAAGCCGTTTAGTTGGTTGCGGTCAAAGTTGGTCTAATCAAAAAATTGTTATTGTCAATCCTCAATTTTTTACTGAATGCCAAGAGGAAGAAATCGGAGAAATTTGGGTAAAAGGGGATAGTGTTGCTAAGGGTTATTGGCAAAAACCAGAGCTTACTAGGGATATTTTTGATGCTTGTCTGCAAAATACAGGAGAAAGGGGTTTTTTAAGGACTGGAGATTTAGGATTCGTTCGTGATGGCGAGTTATTTGTTACTGGAAGACTCAAGGATTTAATAATTATTAGAGGTCGCAATTATTATCCTCAAGATATTGAATTAGTAGCAGAAAAAAGTCATCCTAGTTTGCGCGTCAATTGTGCTGCTGCTTTTGCTGTGGAAATAGTGGGAGAAAAACAGTTAGTAATTGCGATCGAAGTCGAGCGTACGAGTTTGCGCAAGTTAAATGTTAATGAAGTTGTTGGAGAAATTCGTCGAGCTATATCTGAAGAGTTTCACCTGCAAGTTTATGGTGTTTTATTATTAAAAACTGGTACTATTCCCAAAACTTCTAGCGGCAAAATTCAGCGTAGCACTACTTGCGATCGATTTTTACTTAACGAGTTGAATTTGGTAGGAATTAGTTTATTAGATAGTTCGAGAGAATATTTAGATATCAATAAAATTTTAGATATAAAAGAAGAGTATTTAAGAGAAGATAGGGATTCAATAGTAAAACTACTCAAACATTTAGTAGCGATCGCTTTAAACATTAATTCCGAACATTTACATTCTAAATTGGCTTTAACCAGTTTGGGGATAGATTCTTTAAAGGCGATCGAACTGCAAAACCAGATAGAAACTTATCTGGGAATCTTTCTGCCCATGACGAAGTTTTTGTCAGGTTTGACTATTGAAGAGTTAGCAAAAGAAATATTAGATTCGAAGGATAAAGCTACTAAACAAGAAGGGATTAAAACAGTATCTAGAGATAGACAAATTCCGTTATCTTTTGCGGGAGAAAGACTGTGGTTGTTCCAAGAATTAGAAGGTGGAGAAAATTGCGCTTATAACGAACAAAGAAGTTGGAGATTAACGGGCGATCTTAATATAGTTGCACTCAAAAAAACTTTGCTGCATATTATGCAGCGACACGAGATTTTACGAACTGGTTTCAAAGTTTTCAATAATAGTCCAGTTCAAGCGATCGATTCAAAACCTATTTTAAATATTAGAGTAGAAAATGTAGAATATTGTCTAGGTAAAATCGAGAAAATAGCTAAAGAAGAAGCTTTTAAACCTTTCGATCTTTCTAAACCTCCTTTAGTAAGATTTACTCTTTTCAAATTAAGAGAGCGAGAACATGTTTTATTAATAACAATTCATCATATTATTTGTGATGGTTGGTCAATAAAGGTATTTATTAAAGAACTATCTAGCTTATATCAAGCTTTTGCTGCAGAGCAACCATCTCCCTTACCAGAATTACCGATCCAGTATGCAGATTATGCCGTGTGGCAAAGGGAATCATTGAGTGGAGAGTTATTAGAAACTCAACTCAATTATTGGAAGAAGCAATTAAGTGGTGCTCCAGAATTGTTACAATTACCAACCGATCGCCCTCGTCCTTCCGTGCAAACTTACCGAGGTAATATTCAAAGTTTTAGTATAAACACCGATCTAAGCGAGAAATTGCAAACCCTCTCTCGTAAATTTGGAACTACCTTATTTATGACATTAAAAGCGGCCTTTGCAACTTTACTATATCGTTACAGCACTCAATCGGATATTTTAATTGGAACTCCGATAGCCAATCGCAACCGCAGTGAAATTGAATCTTCGATCGGTTTTTTTGCGAACACTTTGGTGTTGAGAAGCAGTTTTGAAAAGAACCCTAGTTTTGAACAGTTGCTGGGACGAGTAAAGGAAACTACACTCAAAGCTTACGAACATCAGGATATACCTTTTGAAAAAGTAGTAGAAGCATTACAACCACAACGCTCTCTGAGTTATTCTCCCCTGTTCCAAGTAATGTTTGTCTTGCAAAATAAAGCAATCGGGGAAGTAGAATTAGGTGGCGTGACTTTGAAGGAGTTAGAGTTAGAAAGCACAATAGCTAAATTCGATCTAACACTATCAATCTGGGAAACCGAGCGGGGTTTGGCAGGTAAATGGGAGTACAGTAGCGATTTATTCGATCGCGCGACCATTGAGCGTATGGCCGCTCATTTCGAGAACTTGTTGAGAGCGATCGTGAAAAATCCTCAACTTAGTGTAGGTGAATTACCTCTGTTGAGTGAAGCAGAATACCATCGATTATTAGTGGAGTGGAATGATACAGCAAGTGAATATCCAAGAGATAAATGTATTCATCAGTTATTTGAGGAGCAGGTAGAGAAAACACCACTATCTGTGGCGGTAGTGTTTGAGAATCAGCGGTTGACCTACCAAGAATTAAATCAAAAAGCTAATCAACTAGCACGTTACCTACAAAGCTTGGGAGTCGAACCAGAAGAGCTAGTGGGGATTTGCGTAGAACCTTCGATTGATATGGTGGTGGGACTGTTGGGGATACTCAAGGCTGGTGGTGCATACGTTCCCCTCGATCCTAATTATCCTCAAGAACGATTGATTTATATATTGACCGATTCGGGTGTTGAGTTGTTATTGACCCAAGAGTCGTTACTGGAATCTTCACCCTCACATAATGCGCGAGTTGTTTGTTTGGATAGAGATTGGGGAGCAATTGAGCAACACTCTCAGGAGAATCTTGAGGTTGGAGTGAATTCGGATAATTTGGCTTATGTAATCTATACTTCTGGTTCTACTGGTAAACCAAAGGGAGTATTAATAGAACATAAAAATTTAGTTCATTCTACTAATGCTCGCTTCAGTTACTATAATAGTACTCTTCATAGTCTTCTACTACTCTCATCTGTCGCTTTTGACTCTTCAGTAGCCGGTATCTTTTGGAGTTTGTGCTCTGGAGGAAGTCTGATCGTCCCCAAGCAGAATTCTCTGTTAGAACCGCTACAAATTACAAAGTTGATTGCGGAACATCAGATATCCCATTTATTGAGCATTCCTTCTTACTATGGTCAGATTTTACAGCATGCAGACCCGCAAGCTCTTGTGAGTCTACATACTGTTATAGTAGCGGGAGAAGTTTGTCCAACAACATTATTAAAACTGCACGATCGAGCAGTTACTAATGCGTCTATTTTCAATGAATACGGGCCTACAGAAGCAACAGTTTGGAGTAGCGTATATTCCCCTCAAGATCGAGGAAGTCAAAGCTTAGTCCCCATCGGTCGGCCGATTGCCAATACTCAAATATACATTTTAGATCGGCAACTTCAGCCAGTACCGATCGCCGTAGCAGGAGAACTATACATTGGCGGTGATGGCTTAGCCAGAGGCTATCTCAATCGGCCAGAACTAACTAGGGAAAAATTTATCCCCAATCCTTTTAAAAATTCAAAATCAGAACGCCTTTACAAAACAGGAGATAAGGCTCGATATTTACCAGATGGAAACATAGAATTTCTCGGTCGCATCGATAATCAAGTAAAGCTGCGAGGTTTCCGCATCGAACTAGGAGAAATAGAAGCATCCCTCAATACCCATCCTCAAGTTAAACAAGCAATAGTTATTGCCAAAGAGGATATTTCAGGGAACAAAAGCTTAGTGGCCTATGTTGTTAGCGCAGATCGACCCCTCAGCAGCAAAAAACTGCGTCAATTCCTTGCATCCTCGCTACCAGAATACATGATACCTTCTGCTTTTGTGAGTTTAGATACTCTACCTTTAACACCCAATGGCAAAGTCGATCGCAAATCTCTAGCAGAACTCGATCGAGATTTGACTAGAGAAAGGGAATACGTAGCACCACGCAGCCCAAGTGAAGAGATAATCGCGAATATTTTCGCCTCTGTTTTAGGGCTACCTCAAATAGGAATTTATGATAACTTCTTCGAGTTGGGAGGACATTCCTTACTAGCAACCCAATTAATATCCCAATTAAGAGCAACTTGGGAATTAGAAATTCCTCTAAGAGCAATCTTTTCTTCACCTACAGTAGCTCAATTAGAGCCAAAATTAGTCCAGTTACGTACCCAAAAAAATCAATTAAAAATCCCCCCGATTCGAGCGAGAAAGCAAACCGAAGAATTACCCTTATCCTGGGCACAAGAAAGGCTCTGGTTTCTCAACCAACTCGAAGGGTCAAGTGGGACTTATAATATGCCAGGGGCAATTCGGATTGAGGGAGACTTGGATCTTAATGCCCTAAAACTGGCACTATCAGAAATAGTCAGTCGCCACGAGATACTGCGGACTAGTTTCCAGATTTTTAACGGTAAACCAAGACAAGTAATCGATCCCAAAGCCACCATAAAAATAAACCCAATTGATTTAAAGGAAATAGAAGCAACAGAACAGGAAACTCTGCTGCAGCAACAAATAAAAATTGAAGCAAATAAACCCTTTAACTTAGAAATAGCCCCATTAATTAGGTGTAGTTTATGCCAATTAGATGCTAGAGAATATATCCTATTTTTGACAATGCATCATCTTGTCTGCGATGGCTGGTCAATGGGGATATTCTGCCAAGAATTATCTAGTTTATATCGAGCTTTTAGTCGAGGAGAACCATCACCGTTACCAGAATTAGCAATTCAGTATGCAGATTTTGCACTGTGGCAGAGAAAATGGTTGAGCAAAGAGATAATAGAAACTCAACTCCAATACTGGAAAAAACAATTACATAATGCCCCACAATTGTTAGAATTGCCAACCGCTCGCCCGCGACCCAGGATTCAGACTTACCGAGGTGGGACTCATAGTTTAAGTTTAAACAGGGATTTAAGCGAGAAATTACAAACTTTATCTCGGCAGACGGGAAGCACCCTATTTATGACCCTATTGGCAGCATTTGCCACGTTATTGTCCCGTTACAGTAGTCAATCGGATATTTTAATTGGAACTCCGATCGCCAATCGCCACCGCAGTGAAATAGAATCGTCGATCGGCTTGTTTGTCAATACTTTAGTAATCAGGAATGACCTTTCAGGTAATCCCAGTTTTCGCGAATTATTAGGACGAGTCCGTTCTAGCAGCTTAGAGGCTTACGAGCATCAAGATGTACCGTTCGAGAAACTAGTTGAAGAACTACAGCCAGAGCGTTCGCTCAGTTATAATCCGCTGTTCCAGGTACTTTTCAATATGGGGAACTGGGCAGAAACCCAACTAGAATTACCCGGTCTAAAAACCGAACCATTTCAAACAAATAATAGCCTTAATTCTAAATTCGATCTAACACTTTATGCAGCAGAAAAGAACCAAAAAATCGAGATTGAATTAGTTTATAATAGCGACTTATTTGCATCTCAAAGAATTGTAAAAATGCTCCAGCAATTGGAGTATTTACTGGAACAAATAGTGGCAGAACCAGATAAATCTCTCGCCGATTTATCTTTAGTAACGCCCCAGTGTTACCAGTTAATTCCAGAGCCGAGAGCAGTTTTATCAGAACAAGATTATCCAAATGTTGCCGAATTATTTCGCGAAAGAGTCAAATTAAATCCCGAAAATATTGCGATTGTTCAAGGGGATTTAAATTACAGTTACGCCGAACTAAATCAAAGAGCAGAAACTATTGCCAGAGTAATAAAAAAAGGAGAAGTAGTAGCAGTTTCTGGTGAGAATAGTTTTGGTTTAATTGCCAGCATCCTCGGAGTAGTATTAGCTGGGGGTATTTTATTAACTATAGATCGCAACCTTCCCGAAGCAAGAAAGAAATTAATGTGGCAAGAAGCTCAAGCTAAATTAATTTTAGCTGTTGGGAGCGAAGTAGTTATTAAATATCAAGAGATTGATGTTATATCTATAGATGCTGATTCTGGAAGCTTATCAGGCAAAAATTTACAGAATTACGAGCCGAGGGATATTTGTCCAAAAGATCCAGCCTATATTTTCTTCACTTCAGGGACAACTGGAACGCCAAAAGGAGTCTTAGGAATACATAAAGGTTTATCTCACTTTATTGAATGGCAAAGAAATACATTTAAAGTAGGAATAGGCGATCGCATCGCCCAATTAACTGGGTTATCTTTCGATGTAGTTTTGCGAGAAATTTTCTTACCTTTAACTAGCGGTGCTACTCTTTGTTTGCCAGAAAATCGCGACGATATTTTCGATGTTATTGGCTGGTTAAAAGAACAGAGAATTACTGTTTTACATACAGTTCCCAGTTTGGGACAATTTTGGCTGTCTAATTCAGGTGAGAATAGTTTACCAGCTCTGAAATGGGTATTTTTTGCTGGCGAACCTTTAAGCGATATTTTAGTGAGTCAATGGCGCGATATTTTACCTCACGGGAAAATTGTCAATCTTTACGGGCCGACAGAAACAACTTTAGCTAAATGTTATTATCAAATACCAGCACAGATCCAACCAGGAATTCAACCAGTTGGTTTTCCTTTACCTCTCACTCAAGCATTGGTATTAAATAGTAGCAATAATTTATGCGGTATCGGAGAAGTTGGTCAAATTGCGATCCGCACTCCATATCGCAGTTTGGGATATATCAATGCTAATCAAGAGCAACAACAACGCTTTATTAAAAATCCTTTTACTAAGATTGAAAACGATCTGCTTTACTTTACTGGCGATCTAGGAAGATATAGTAGTAGTGGATGCTTGGAAATTCTCAGCCGGGTCGATCGCCAAGTTAAAATACGCGGAGTCAGAATCGAATTAGCCGAAATCGAATCTCTTCTCACCAATCATCCTCAAGTCAAACAAGCTGTCGTTGTAGTTATAGAAGAGAGACTAGTTGCTTATTTAGCTCTGGAGAAGTCAGAGGTTAGCAAACAGGGAACAGGGAAGAGAGAACAGTCAATAGGGAATAGGCAATTAAAGCAAACAGCAAACCGAAAACAGCAAGCAACAAACAATAAACAAAAAAATATAAGAGATTTTCTTAAACAAAAGTTACCAGAATATTTGATTCCCTCAGCTTTTACAATTGTCGAAACATTACCGTTAAATGCTAATGGGAAAGTCGATCGCGCAGCGATCTGCGTAGCAGCGCGTAATGCTTTACCGGTGCTAAAAGAGGCGATCGAGAACAAAACTTTTATTTCTCCCAAAACTCTCACTCAGGAAATAATTGCCAATGTTTTTTCTAGTGTCTTAAATGTAGACTTGGTGGGTATTGAGGATAACTTTTTTGAGTTGGGGGGTCACTCTTTATTAGCAACACAGGTCATTTCTAGATTGCGTCAAAGCTTCAATATAGATGTACCCCTACGCGCTATATTTGAATCTCCTACAGTAGCTAAGTTAGAAAGACTCATAAATCCTGCTGATGTTTCTCAGATAGAAGAGATTGAAATCATTGAAAGAGATGGTGAAGATTTACCCTTATCTTTTGCTCAAGAAAGATTGTGGATTCTCGATCGACTTGTTGGTAAGAGTTCTACCTATAATATTCCCGTAGCAGTCAGTATTTGCGGATCTCTAGATATATTTGCTTTAGATAAGGCTTTCTCTGAAATTATACGGCGACACGAAGTATTGAGGACTCGTTTTAGATCTATAGATGGTATTCCCGTACAAGTAATTTCACCACCAAATAATTTTAAAATCTCGACGATTGAAGTTTTAGAGGAGGAAGTACAAAGTCATATTCTACAACAAACACAAACACCTTTCGATTTGTCCGAAGATAACTTAGTCAGAAGTAGTTTATTGTGTCTGGGCGATCGAGAATATATTTTAGTTATAGTAATGCACCATATTGTTGCCGACGGATGGTCGTTGGGTGTATTTATTCGAGAATTGTGTCAACTTTACCGCGATTTCAGTCAAGGAAAACCCTCCACATTACCCGCTCTTCCCATACAATACTTCGATTATGCTGTTTGGCAGCGTCAGTGGTTGGATAGC
>CAYWIH010000025.1:0-13947 GCA_964458305.1 uncultured bacterium
ATTTAAACCTTTTGCCAATCTTAAATGTCCTAACCTTTATTTCAACTGCTATAAATCGATCGATTTATAGAGAAATAACCAGTAAACTATCATCAATTCAAATAAAACAGGGTCGATTCTTCAAAGAATCGACCCAATATGTTTACCGCTCTATAATTAATTTATTAACTTACGATTCGACCATTTTTTCAATCACAGAGCGTTCTTGTTTCGAGAATTGGCGAAGATGTATGATAGAGGTAGTTCCGAGAATAATCAAAGCAATAAGTATAATACCTATAAAAGATTTAGGAATATTAGGGTCTTGGTCATTCATAGCAATCGCTTATCCTATTTAGATTACTTTACTGATTAAGTTTAGAATGACAATTAATTTAAACTCAAAACTTTTCTATTTTAATTAGAAAAAAATAGAACTGCTCGATCGCCTGACCTGGTAAAATTGGAATAACCGCAGATAAACCTTTTTTGACTAACGCTTTACCCAAAGGTGCTACTTCATCTGCTGTACCAATAAACCCATGTAAACAAATTATGACTGTTTCAGAAGAATTTTTCGCTTGAAAATATTGAGGTACAGGATCTGATATTAAAGTTGATTTAGTTTCAGATGATGGTAAATCAAACCCTGAGAAATACTGTTTTTCCACTTTATCAAATAAATTTTCAGAATTATTTTTTCTGATCTAAGCATCGTTTATTCTGAGTGTTAGTTGTCATTTTTTTATCACTGGTAGCCTAATCTAAATTGAGAATAAATTTTCTGCCTAATTCTACTATAACTCTATCGATAATTTTCAGATTTAACGTTGACGGATATCGCGATCGAACCTCGAACCTGCCACAGTAAAATTAATTTTAACTCTTGCTGAAGCTTGGGGCTGTCCTTTAAAGGGAGAAAATCTCATGTTTTTAGCAGCAATTAATGCTTGTCGATCGATCTCTGAATTACTATTAGAACTGACAATACTCGCATCGATTACATTACCTTGTCGATTGACTATAATTCTTACAGTAGCACTCCCTTCTGCACCGTTTAAAACAGAAGGATAAACAGGAAGACATTTACTAATACAACCCAATTTAACTTTTTTATTTGGTTGTTTAGTTGGTGATGGCGATCCGGGAGAATTTTCAATTGTATTTGCTGGTTTATTAGTAGTAACTGAATTTGGCTTTTTTTCAGAATAAAGGTTTAAATTAGGGTTTAGATTTGGGCGATCGGGATAATTTTTAATTATATTTTATGGTTTATTAGTATTAACTAAATTTGGCTTTTTTTCAGAAGAAATGAGAGACTCCGGGTCGAGATTTGGCTGTTTGTTTGCTATGTTATTTAAATTATCATTTTGGCGAGTCAGCAAACTGTTTGGGTTGTTGTTAGGGGGTAGATTAGAAATAACTGAATTTGGCTTATTTGTATTATTATTTAAATTTAAATGGGTTCTTTTTTCTGGTATATTATGAATTTGATTTTGCAGATCTGGGACTGTTTTTTTCGTAAGTATTCTTTTTTCTTTCAATGGCTGAGAGAGCGGTTTTGAAACAGATTTATGCCTCGATCGAGACTGCTTGATTTTCGGTTCGATCGCAAGATTGTCAGTGTTTTTTTGAGGATCGGTTTTAGGTTGAGATCGAGGTAAAGATGGGGTAAGTTGAGATTGTGAGATGTTATTTAATGGTTTCTCGAACTTTGGCTGGCTAACTTTAGTCTCTTCTTGTTCAGGTACTTGAGATTTTTCAATTTCTACAATTGTCAGTTCGAGGGATTTTATTTTTTCTTTTTGAGGAGAATTTTTTTGAATTCGAATATTAATAGCTAAAAGAAAATGGAGCAATATTGAAACGAGCATAGTACCAGCAATAATTTTTTGAAATCTTTTTTGTTCTCGATCCCGTTGTTCCAGACAAAAATTAGAAAGTGACATAGTAAAAATTTTTAATTTATTATTGTTATTTCTTATCGAGCGATCTTGTGCTAACTTACGATCTTATGAATTTTAGTTTTTTATTTTAGCCAAAAAATGGAAATTAATAACCTATTTCAAGCGGCTGGAATTGTTGCTTGGCCCTTAGTGGGTTTTTCGCTGGTTTCTGTCGCCCTAATTTTAGAGCGACTTTGGTTTTGGACGAAAATTAATCGTCGTCAACCGCGATTAGCCAGAGAATTGCTGAAACTTTATCAAAAAGATCCCGATTTGGCACTGCATCGCTTGCGAAGAAATAGCGATCTTCCCCTGGCCCGAATTTTTTTAGAAGCTTTAGAATTGAATCGTCCCACTCCTGAAGAATTTCGTTTGGCTCTAGAAAGTGCCTCACAAGCTGAAATACCCCTTTTAAATCGATCGGCAACGGTATTCGAAACCATTATTAGCGTTTCGCCCCTCTTAGGGCTTCTAGGCACGATTTTAGGCTTAATGACTTCTTTTTCTGCTCTCAAAATCGGTCAAATGGGAGAAGAAAATACTGTAGCGGTGACAGGAGGTATTAGCGAAGCTTTAGTTTCAACAGTAATGGGGCTAGTCGTAGCAATTTTTACTCTCTTGTTTGCTAACTTGTTTCGAGGTTTTTATCGCCGACAATTAGCTTTAATTCAAGAATATGGCGGCCAGTTAGAACTTTTGTACCGTCGCAAAGACAGAAAAGGAGATTCTTACAATTATGCGTCTACCAGATGAGCGCGATCGAGCTTTTGAGATTAATTTAGTGCCGGCGATCGATATTATTTTTTCTATTTTGGCATTTTTGATTATTTCTACCCTGTCTTTAACTCGATCTTCAACTTTACCCGTCAATTTACCATCAGCTAAAACTGCTGCAACTCAATCTCAAAAAAGCATTTATATAACCATCGATGCTGAGGGGAAAATATTTTTTCAAGACAAGGCTATTTCTTTAGAAAAATTAACAGATCGCTTAAAAAAGTCGATTTCTTCCGATTCGCCCAAATTAGTTATTATCGAGGCTGATGCGACAGTTAATCATGGTTTGGTAGTTAAAATTATGGATCGTTTTCGTCAGATTGAAGGAGTTAAGCTAGCGATCGCAGTTAAGAAAGATGAAGATTAGCTTTTTCTTAATTTATGTATGGTATTAGTAAAAGTCTAATCTACAACAACTCAAATTGTTTTCTAATTAAAATACTACTACTTATGGTCGAAGTTGGCAAGATTGAATTTTTTTTTTAAATACTTGCCAAAATTTTTGTTGTAGATAAAAAAGGTGATTTATCGAGCAGAAAAAGGGCATTTCGGTGAAAAAGTTAGCAATAATTAATATTTTCTGGTTGACGGCGATCGCTTCTACTATGCAACTAGGGCCTGTCAAGGCGGCCGAGACGATCGACTCAAAAGAAATTTTCTCACAATCAACTACGAGTAAATTTACTTGGTTGCTTGGGGGATTTTACGAATCGAGAGATTTTGATATTGATGAAGAAGGTTTTATAGTTGGTAATGCGACCAACAATCCAGGAAGAAATGTTAACGTTGCCAAAACTACAGATAATATTTATGCTATTTTTGGCAGAGCCAGTTACAAACCGATCGAACCTTTAACAATATCTGCCGGACTGCGCTACGAATCTTTTAATAGCAATTTAGAAAATAGAAAAGATGTTTTTACTCCTGCTAACGGTGCTGCTAGAATTGTTAGCAATGAATTTAACAATGTCGAACGAAACGAAGATGAAATTTTGCCAACTTTTAGCTTACAATATCGCTTCAATCCCAATATTATGGCTTACAGCAGTATTGCTAAAGGTTATAAACCTCCAGGGATAAATTATCGAGGTACTACCCCAGAATCGTTGAGATTTAATGCCGAACGAGGTTGGAATTACGAACTAGGTTTAAAATCTTCTTGGTTAAACGAAAAACTAATCGTAAACGGAGCATTTTTTTACAATCCGATCGATGATTTTCAATTGCCGATTCGCGATTTTGGCGGCTTTTTTAGAGAAGTTGGTAATGCTGAAGTAGATATTATTGGCTTTGAATTAGAAACTAGAGTAAATATTACCGAAGAATTATCTGCGATCGCTGGATTTGGTTTGGCAGATGCTAAACTTAAAGATTTTATCAACCCGATAACTGGCGAAAATGTTGGCGGAAATCAACTTCCTTATGCTGCCGATTATACTTATAATTTAGCTTTACAATATCGCGCTACTTCGGGAATATTTGCCAGAGTAGAAATACAAGGTTTGGGAACTAATTTTTTTGACGATGCCAACCAGTTCAAACAAGATCCTTTTGCCTTAGTTAATGCCAGAATTGGATACGAATTCGATCGCTATGGGATCTATATTTTGGCTAACAATATTTTTAATACGGAATATTTAACTACAGCAGCAAATTTTGGCGCGATCGGAAATGTTGTTAGTTACGGGCCTCCAGCTACGGTAGCTTTTCAATTTAGAAGCAAATTTTAGCCAATGAATAAATTTATCCGGCTGTACAGCTACGAAGACCCACATTTTCAGTGTGCGGATGAATCGCGGTCTTACAATGAATGGAAAAATAATGAGGTTTTCAAAGGTCGATCCTGGTTAAGCAGAATTAGTAAATTCAAATCAAAACCTCATTATTTTTTTTCTTCTCTCTCGTCATGATTTTACAAAAAAGGTTGTAATCTTGTAAAATATGCTGTATTGTAACTGTATCAACGGAAGCATAAGGTCGAAATGCTTAATCTTACTTACAATTACAGATTGCAGCCAACAGCTAAACAAATAGAATTAATCGAGACAAATCTTGATGTTTGTAAATCTGTTTGGAATCATGCTCTCTATATTAGAAAGCTTTGGTACAATTCCCGCAGTTGTCAAGTAGATCGATGCTCTATTAAACACGAGTACATCGTAGATCCTTTTGAATACCCTGATTACCATACTCAATCTGCCGATCTAACTAAAGCTAAAAAAGATAATGCTTTTCTTAAATCAGGTAATGCTCAAGCTATGCAACAAACTCTTCGTAAACTAGATAGAGCATTTAATGACATGAAATCCAAAAACATGGGATTTCCTCGCTACAAGAAAAGAATGAAATCTTTTAATTTAATTAGTAACAAAATTGAGCTTATAGGTAAATATATCAAAATGCCTTTACTCAAAAAAGTTAAGTTTAGGAAATCTAGAGATATACCAAAAGCATTTAAGATTAAGCAAGTTCAAATTATTAAAAAAGCTAGCGGTTACTATGCTAACTTGATGATTGTCTTAGACGTTGATATACCTACACCTATGCCTCATGGTCATGCTATAGGAATCGATGTAGGCATTAAAAGTATGCTAGCAACCTCTGATGGACTAACTATTTCAAGACCAAAATTTTTAGACAAAGCACTGCGTAAGATTAAATTGGCGAGCGACCCCGCGTCGGCGCAAGACGCAAGGGAACGCGCGAGCTGCTACAAAGAAAGCTTAAAAAGAAAATAATTGGTTCTAATAAATGGAAAAAGTTACAACATCGGATAGCATTGTTACATGAAGCAGTAGCTAATAAAAGAAAAGAATATCATTTTCAATTAGCACATCAACTTTGTAAAGAAACAGGAATGATATTTGTTGAAAATATTAATTTTAAATCCTGGTCAAAAGGATTGTTTTGCAAGCAATCTTTAGATATGGGGTTAGGACAATTTTTCAATATTTTGTCACATATTTCTTGGAAAACTGATACTTACTTTGCCAAAGTTGATAAAAATTATACATCACAAATTTGTCCTAATTGTGGAACTCATACAGGTAAAAAAGATTTAAATGTTAGAGTTCACAAATGTGATGAATGTGGGTACGAATGCGATAGAGATGTTGCTGCTTCAATGGTAATAAGAGATAGAGGTTTAAGCGATATTGCTGTAGGAACTACAGTGATTAAACAGCCCAGTAATGGCGATCTGTCGGGGGCAATAATTGCCTAGATAAAAGTCTATATGGGAATCCCTCGGTTTCACCGATGGGAGGTTCAAGATGGATAAAAGTAGAAGTGAAAATGCCGGATCTGACTTTACTTTACAAGTTTCTTTAGTCTTTGTTGGCAGTTATTTAACTGGAGGTATTAGCGGTTATATTGCCAATGCGATCGGTTATCGGGGTGTTTTTGCTGTTGCTTGCGCTATTTCTTTAATTGCTGCTGCGATCGTCGCTAAAGTTATCGATCGAGAAACTCTCCTATCAAGATCGCATCGATAAAATTTTAAAACTTCCAATTTAACCCGCCTCGGATAGTTCTGCCATTATCGGGGAAACCAGGAAATCAAACAAATTAATTTATAAAACGACGACGTAGAATAACCCAAATAACGATCGGACTGCCTAATAAAGCGGTTACGGAGTTTAGAGGTAAAATTAATTGAGAACCAGGTAACTGCGCTACCAAATTGGCAAATAAAGCTAAGATAGCACCCAAAATAGCTACAGTCGGAAAGAGCGATCGATGATTAGCTGTTTTTAATAAATTTCTGGCTAAATGTGGAACTGCAAGACCTAAAAAAGCGATCGGCCCGCAAAAAGCCGTGACTCCACCTGCGAGAAAAGCCGTACTAATAACGATCCAAAAACGGGCTAATCTAATATTAATTCCCAAACTTGTAGCCTGAGTTTCGCCGAGGAGTAAAGCATTAAGAGATTTAATTGAAATAACTGCAAGGGATACTCCTAAAATAATTTGAGCGGCAAAAATTGGTAATTGAGTATTAGTAACACCGCTAAAACTTCCCATCGTCCAGATTATATAAGAGCGCATTTGTTCGGTCGCACTAAAGTAAATTAAAATACTGACAATAGAGCTAGTTCCGTAACTAAACATTAAACCTAAAACTAATAAAGTATTACTATCGGATATGTAGCGAGAAACTAATAATACTAATAATAAAACTGTAGCCGCACCTAAACTAGCAGCGAAAATCGAACTTATATTTGCCCAAAATCCAAAATTTCCTAATAAAGAATCTGTCATTAAAACTACTAAAGCAACCCCTAAACTTGCACCGGAATTAATTCCTAACACGAAAGGGCCTGCCAAAGCATTACTAAATAAAGTTTGCATTTGTAAACCACTTATACCTAATGCCGAACCTGCTAAAGTTGCTGTTATTGCTCTAGGTAAGCGAAAATCAATAATAATTTTTGTCCAAGCCGTATTCTCTGGTTCTCCTCCTAATAAAATTTTGATTATATCTGTTAAAGGGATAGCCACAGATCCCAGGGTTAAATTAAGTAAAAATATTGCTATTAATCCAAGTGATAATAAGACAATCAGATATTTTTTATTACCTTTTATCATTCAAGTTTTTGATAGTAAACTAATTCATGTTCTGGCAAAAGTTGAGGATGAAATATTTTAATTAGATCTGCCAAAACTAGATCTGGATTAGCAATTCCACTTTCCCAATAATCATTACCTCCAGTTTCGTTTAAACGAGCGTTGTTATTATAAACTTTACCCTTTCTAAGAGCATTAAAATTCTGATAGCGATCGTCTGCATTGATAATGTCCTGTAAGTTTTGCCAATTTTGAGATCCAGCGAGCCAATATTCGGCATCGTTTCCTCTATTAAAAACGCTCTCAAAATCTTTTGGTAAACTTCCTCTCGAATCGATTTCTGACCAAATATAATTAGCTCCGGCATCTTCTAAATATGCTGCTAGATAACTTTTTCCTCCAGCTACATACCAAGTTCCTTTATAGCTAAAACCTGTAAAAACCGTAGGTTTATTTTCAATATTTTCAGTCAGTGTTGCTATTTTTTCGTATTTAGAAGCAATTTCACTAAATATTTGTTCTGCGCGGCCTTCCCGATCGAAAAATACGGCGATAAATTTGAGCCATTCCGTTCTTCCTAAAGGTTCATTTTCCATATACTCGCCATTAATAGCGACAAATAAACCAGCTTCTAATAATTGAGAATGGCGATCTAATTCGAGATTACCCGTTCCAAAAGTCATAATTAGATCGGGATTTAATTCTATAATTTGCTCGATATTTATTTCGGAACTGCTGCCTAATTGTTTGAGATTCCCCTCGGTTATTTTCTTTTTTACTTCTGGAGTATTAACATTTTTAAAAGAACTAACTCCCACTAAATTATCTACTAAATCTAACTTAGGTAAATAAGGCAAATAAGTAGTAGACATTGCTACCATAGTGGTTACTGGTACATAAACAGTCTGGGATTTGTCGTAGCCTTTTGGAATTGGAGTACCGCATTTTACTAAAATATATTGAAAACTGCGATCGGCATTTCTCCAGGGATTTTTTACAGTGACAATTTTATAGTTTTTGCGATATTCTACTGTAAAACCTTTAGCATAATTTAATTTTACTTTTTCGGGAAAATAATCGACATCTTCCTCATAATTATTAACGCAATTTTCTGATTTTTTTTCGATGGGTATATTAGAGCTAATATTTGGCTTGCAGCCAGAAATATAAAAAAGCAAAAAAAGCGAAGCGATGGCAAGAAAATTAATTTTTTTTACTGCTAAATTTTTCATGTTTTGAGTTGAGGATATAAGTTTTCTTTCAATTTTTCTCCTTTAACTAGATGTCGATTCACTATTTCTTTAGCCACTTCTGGAGTTACATTACTGTACCAAGTTCTATCTTCAGAATAAAAAACTACCGGCCCTTTCTTACATACTTCCAAACATCCAGCCGTGCCAACTTCGACATCAATTTTAGCTTCTTTTACTGCTGTTTCTAAAGCGTTAAAAATTGGTTGCCAATTGCGAGGAGGATTGCAACGACTCGAGCGACAAACACTAATATAAGGACGTTTGAGAGGATTTTTACTAAAAGGAATTGGGCTTTTTCCTAAAACATAAATTTCGCGCAATTCTTGATAAAGTCCTAGTTTTTCTAATTGTGGTTTATTTTCTGCCAATAAATCTTCTTCTTCTCCTAAAAATATATTGGGAAGAAATAAAGACATCATTTTTTCGGAATCTCCATTCCAAAATTGAATTCCCCAACCTCTTGCTTTACCTGCTGGGTTGAGGTGACGATAAAAAGCTGCACGACTCACTAAACGGCGTTTTCTTAATTTTAAAGGGGTTTTAGAATGAGGCCCCCCTAGATGGGGTTCTAAACACAGATGCAAGTGCCAAGCTTCGGTAACCACCGTTAAATATCCGTCGTAGAGAATACAAATTTTCGGAGGCTGAGTGAATTCTAATTCTAAAACACTGCCTTCGATAACATGACCGATTTGTATTTCTTGCCAATTTTTTTGAAAAAGAGTGTAAAGTAGAGGCCCGGTAACGTCGATATTGCAGGGGAAATCTTCATATTCGAGACTCCAACCAGTAGCCCTTTTTTCGATAGTTTTACGATTTAAAGGTTTCACCCAAGGTTTAAATTCGCTCATATTTTTTTGTCGATCGACTACGCTATTCTACACATTCTCTTAGAAATGACGATAAAGATCGCCTTTTTGCTGCGAGTCAGAGTATTGACTTTAATGGGGAATTGAGTTCGATCGTCGTTTTCTCAAACAAGTTTGTAATATTAGCAAATTTAGAGCGATCGACGAAAAACAAGATCTAGCAAAGCTTAATTCTCCACTCCAATAATCGCTAAATTAGATAATGGAGATAACATCTAGATTTTATGCAATATCGGAGATTTGGTAGAACAGAATTACAAATGCCAGTATTTTCCTGTGGTGGGATGAGGTATCAATATAAATGGAAAGACGTACCTCCTCAAGAAATACCGGCCAAAAACCAAGCAAACTTAGAAGCAACTATCCGCAGATCGATCGAAGTTGGGATCTATCATATCGAAACAGCCAGGGGTTACGGCACTTCTGAGATGCAACTGGGCAACATTTTACCAAAATTCCCCAGAGATAAAATTATCGTTCAAACTAAAGTATCTCCTAATGCCGATCCTAAAGAATTTCGCCGCAAGTTCAACCAGTCTTTAGCATTTCTAAAATTAGACTATGTCGATCTTTTAGGACTTCACGGCATTAACACTCCAGAAATACTAAACTATTGTATCCGACCTGGTGGCTGTCTCGACGAAGCCAGGAAATTTCAACAACAAGGAAAAGTTCGCTTTATCGGTTTTTCCACCCACGGAGCGACAGAAACTATTATCGACGCGATCGAAACCGGCCAATTTGATTATGTCAATCTCCACTGGTACTATATCAATCAGTTTAACTGGCCCGCTATAGAAGCAGCCAAACGTCAGGATATGGGAGTGTTTATTATTTCTCCTTCCGATAAAGGTGGCAAACTTTACGACCCCCCACAAAAGCTAGTAGAATTATGTCAGCCTCTAAGTCCGATGGTCTTTAACGATCTCTTTTGCTTGTCTCGATCGCAAGTACATACCCTCAGTTTAGGGGCCGCTAGACCGAGCGATTTTGACGAACATTTAAAAGTATTACCTTTATTAGATAAAGCAGACGAAATTTTACCGCCCATTTTAGAACGTTTAGAACGAGAAGCGATCGCCATTCTCGGCGAAAATTGGTATAAAACTTGGTATCTCGGCTTACCAACACCGGAACAAACACCAAATAATATTAACATTCGTACCATTCTCTGGCTGCGGAATTTAACTCTAGCTTACAATCTAAAAGACTTTGCTAAAGGTCGTTACAGTCTTTTAGGTAATGGGGGTCATTGGTTTCCTGGCAATAAAGCCGCCGATCTTAGTACTTTAGATCTAACTCAGTGTTTAACTAACAGTCCCCACGCTGCAATAATACCCGACTTGTTACTCGATACCGATCGCCGTTTGGGAGGCCAGCAAGTCAAGCGTCTTTCTCAAAGTTAAAATTTGTTTTTTACTTGTATTGCTGGGTAAATATCTTCAGATCGTAATTAACAGGTTTTCACAATAAGTTATTTTTTGCAATAAGTTGGGATTTTTCCGATCTTAAAATTATTCGATCGCAATTAGCAGCATTTTTTGTTCGATTTTTATTTAATCTAAATATTCCCTCTCTTTAATAAGAAAAACTAACCAAAAACATAAAATAATTAAATGCATTTTTGCATAAATAAAAAGCAAGTTATTTAGCAATTTATATTACATTTAATGATTAAAATAAAATGAAAACATAAAATAATTAAATGCATATTTGCATAAATGAAAAGGAAGTTATTTAGGGATCTTTCTGGAAAAAAAATGCTAAAAAATATTGAAATTATATTTTAGATTTAAATACTTTATATAACTACCAAGTTATATGAACGACAAATAAGATATTTATTGGCAAAATCGCGATTTAAAAAGTAAATTTGAGTATATCCATAGATCGAATTGCAATGTAGAGATATAGCTCGATTTCACGATAAAATAGCTGAAATTTGAGAAAAACACTAAAAATCTTCCAAGATATTAAAGGCGATCGAGTAAAACAATTCCCTTAACGAAGAGAAAATCGGGAATATTTTAAAAAAAATTGAATTTTACAGCTCCCTAATAATAGAGTATCCTTTAACTTAGAGACGTACGGTAAGTAACAAAAAATATTAGACCCAAGGAGGTATTAAAGAAATTGCTAACAATTCTAGTTTGATAGCTAGAAACAGCAAAGTTAAGCAAAACAAAAAGTAAAACAGTCGCGCTCTAGTAATTTAACTAATTTTCAAGTTAAGTATGACAAAAAAATATTTGTCATGTGCGAGTCCCAAAAAAAGTATAGTTAAAAAGTTTTTAAGAATCTAACTTTTCAAAAAATCTCAATAAACGGTGATTATCTAAAAAAAATCCAAATGTAAATGTAAATACGCGTATTTACGTAAAAGCGGTGCTAGTATAAGCTGGTTATTGAGTTAAGAAGAACAATTCTGTTTGGCAAAAACTGCTCGAAAGTAGAGGGAGTTAAAATCAAAAATATATCTAAAAAATTAGTAATTTTGTAAGCCCGAAGGCAAAAATTATAAAAATAAATTGTAGTAAAAGTTAAAATCTAGTTATTTTCCAGTCAAAATATAGACAAAGATGGAAAAAAGACTTTTAAGAGCGAACTACAACAGTTAGATATAGATTTTAAGGTTTCGGGAAAAACAGAAAAAATGTACCATTACGACTAACTTAAAAACTTAACGAACCAAAAAGCAGATCGATCCTTTATCTTACCAACTAGCATCTTAAAATACCATTAGCTTGCTAAAAATAAGTCAAGATATAGATCGCTGAAATTATGCAGATATAAAGGTTTGAAAAACTCACTACCGAACAAGAGATAGGCTAAGAAAGCGAATTCTCCATGACAATTAAAAATCCACCAACAATTGCCAATTTTAATCTGTCTCTTCGAGCTGCTACTATTGATTTTCTCGTGAGATTATCGCCGGAAACAAAAGTAAGCGATGCTATAGAGCAGATAGGAAATAGTCAAAGCTGTTATTTACCTGTCAGCTTGACTGAAAAAGAAGAAAAATCCTTGCCCTTAGAAACACAATGTATTATCGCGATCGAAGACGATCGACTCGTCGGAATATTTACGCCAAAAGATATAGTCAAACTAGTGGCTATGGGTATAAATTTAGAGACTATATCCCTAGCAGAAGTAATGACAACAAATTGGATTACCCTCAAAGAATCCGATTATTACGATATTTTCACAGTAATCAATCTGTTTCGTCAAAACCATTCTCGGCACATTGTAGTTATTGACGAAGATGGAGAAATCCTCGGGCTAATTACCCCAGAAAGTACCAGAAAAGTAGTGCGGAATTTCCCCCATCTCCAACTACAATCGGTAAAAAGAGCGATGAATCCAGCACCGATCGCAGCTTGTGCGGATACACCCATGAGCTATATATTCAGTTTAATGATAGAAAAACAAACCGAATGCATCGCGATCGTAAAATTTAACCCAACACTGGATATATGGGAACCGATAGGATTGGTTACAAGTCAAGATTTAGTGCAAATACAAGCATTAAAATTAGATTTAGACACGGTTGAAGTTGAAACTGTGATGAGTAGCTGCAGATATTCTTTAACTCCAGAAGACTCTCTAGCCAAAGCAGAAGCAGAAATGGAGCGATCGAAAAAAAATTATTTAGCAGTGACCGGAAAAAATGGCGAATTAGTCGGTACTATTTCTACTCTGAGTATTTTACTAGCGACTGATTCTTTAGAAATGTATCAAAAACTCTGGAGTTTAGAAGCAAAAATTGCTCGACTCGAACAAGAAAAAGAGTTATTACAACAAAACAGCCAGTAAGAAAGATCGAACTACAAAATTTAATTAAAGCAGCGATCGGCTTCGATCGTTGTTTTAGTTTATCTAGTCACTAATACTAACTGGCAAAGCGATCCTCTCGATGATAGACTGAGATCGAGTCAAGGTTGTAGCTAAATTTCAATTAAGCAACTAATTTTCTACTATCAAACCCATTCAAGGTTCGCCATGGAACCTCAAAAAACTTTTATTCCTGCTTTTTCTCTCGAATATTTTATCGATCGAAATCCTTTGACAATTACTGTAAATAGCAGTTTAAAACAAGCGATCGATTTAATGGAGGGAAAAATTATCGGTAACTTAACCACAAAAAGTAATTTTGTTTTAGTTATAACAGAATCAGATCGCAAGCTACTAGGCATAATTAGAAAAACAGACCTCATTAAATTAGCAGCAACAGGGACTAAAATCGATCTTCTCGCGATCGAAACAATTATGAATCCCACCCCGATCGCATTTCTAGAATCAGAAATAAAAGATCTCCCCGAAGCGATCGAGCTATTTAAAAAATATCAAAGCGATCCCTTGCTAATTATCGATCGAGAAAATCGCCTAGTAGGATCGATCGTCCTAGAGAAGATCCTTAAAGCCTTGAAATCCACAAATTCGCTCCAATTACGAACCGTAGCAGAAGTAATGAAGACTCAGTTAGTTTCTACTTTTAGCGACACTTCCCTGCAAAATATCGTCGAGTTAATGGTAGAACATCAAGTAAGTTACGTTGTC